>JAPDIW010000001.1 GCA_029259415.1 Archaeoglobi archaeon | reverse complement strand
AGAGAAAGAGGTGGATACGCTACGAAAGAAGGCATTCCATGAGTTTGTGGCATACAGACTGGTTTTTCTATAATGGAAAGTGGATGATGGCTTATTTAGATGATGCATCCCGTTTAATTGTTGGTTATGGAGTATTCGACAATGCGACCACTGAGAATGCCATACGAGTTCTAAAAGAGGCTATAGATAATTATGGTAAGCCAGAATCAATACTTACCGATAGAGGTACCCAGTTCTACGCATCTGCAGGAGAGAAGAGAGCAAAAGGGAAATCCAGGTTTGAGAAATTCCTTGAGGAGAATGGTATAAAGCACATCGTCGCAAGAGTAAACCACCCACAAACGAATGGTAAGATCGAGAGATTCTACGGGACTCTTGAAGATAAAGCCAGATACTTTGAAACTCTGGATGAGTTTGTAGAGTGGTATAATTGCAAAGCTGACATGAGTCTCAATCTGGAGGAGTTGGAGACTCCTTATCAAGCATTTCTGAGAAAGCTCCCACCTGAGAGAGTTTTGGGTTACTGCTGGAGGTGGTTTGATGGTGGGAAATAATTTTAGGAAACTACACCTGAGGTTTTGAAGGTTATTGGTGGCCACGGAGGAATTTTGTCAGCATTTTTATAAGCCTTTTTGAACAACTCTGTAGAGATTTCTGACCCTCGCACCGTAGAGAAAAGATACAAAATCTCCTTCTTCAATGTCTAAAAACGTCCAGAGTCCATTTATACTGTTTGTGAATCCTGCTAATGCGTACTTTATACACAGTTCAAGATTTTTTCGTGTTGACACTGAGATTAAAAAGTAGTTTGGTGTTTTATCTCCCATCTCAATCACCCAAACTTATCCAAAGGTTCTGGTAGAAGCTGCCTCTTCCCTCCTACCTATTTTACCAGTGGTTTTAACATCAATCAATATTCGGAACATATAGTATATGAGTTTTCTCTTGACTGCTAGGAAAACAACCTGTTTCGTCTATGTTGGAAATCGCTAATAGTTGTTTGGCACTTCGGGTATGTTGGTTCCTGACACTGCATTATCTGTACTCCATCGGAAATATCATCCGATTAACTCCCTCAACCTCTCAACAACGATATCCTTATCTCCCTTAACCCTCAAAACTTTGCTCCTCGACTTCTCACCGCTCACTATTTCAGCTTCTCCGAAAATCTCCTTGAATATGCTCAGTAGCTCCCTGTTGGCCTTACCCTCCTTTGCTGGGCTCTTTAATTTGACCTCAATTGCCTTCCTCCATTCATCGTAGCCGAAAGAAACTTCCTTCGAGCCGGGTGATACGTGCAGTGATATGAGAACGCCGTCCTTAACCTCTTTTACTGCATCCTCTATTTTTGACATCTCAGAAAACTCTTTATTTTGCCTCTTAACTCTTTCCTCATGAAGGTAGGGATTATAGGGGCAAGCGGATACACTGGTTCAGAACTGCTCAGAATTCTCGCTAACCACCCTGAAGCTGAGGTAATCGCGGCATCATCAAGAAGATACGAGGGTCAGAAAATCTGGAAGGTTCACCGCTTTCTGAAGGGATTTTACGATCTAGAGTTCTGCAGCCCTGATTTAAGTAACTTCATGGACTGTGATATCGTTTTCACAGCGGTTCCTCATGGGCAAGCGATGAAGTATGTCCCTGAGCTTCTGAATAGCGGAATAAAGGTGGTTGACATCTCTGCCGACTACAGGCTGGACAGAGAAACTTACGAGAGGGTTTACGGCAAAAAGCATGAGGGCTATGTTGAAGCCATTTATGGTCTGACTGAGCTTCACAGAGATGAAATAAGAAAGGCAAACCTCGTCGCCAATCCGGGCTGCTATCCGACAAGCACGATTCTCGCCGCAGCACCCCTTGCAAAACTTGAGCTGATTGAGAGGGTTGTTTTCGACAGCAAGAGCGGTATCACGGGAGCAGGAGAATCCCCTTCATCATTCACACACTATCCGAATTTGCACGAGTCAATAGTGCCATACAAGATCACCGAGCACCGCCATTATTACGAGATGGTTCAGGAACTTGGCAAGTTCCAGCAGGACATTAAAATCTCTTTCACCCCACAGGTTTTTCCGGGTTCGAGAGGAATTCTGACCAATGCCCACATATTCTTGCGGGGAGAGCTTACGAAGGATGAGCTTTACCAGATTTACGAGGACTTCTACAAGGACTGCTTCTTTGTCAGAATTCAGGAGAGTGTCTCTCTAAGTCAGGTTAGGGGAAGCAACTTCTGCGATATCTCCATCCATCCCGGAGAGGACAGAGTTGTGGTTGTTTCTGCCATCGACAACCTCGTGAAGGGAGCATCGGGACAGGCGGTTCAGAACATGAACCTGATGATGGGCTTTGACGAAACTCTCGGACTTAGAACTCCACCACTCTTCCCATGAAAAATTTTTTAGACAGCCCGATCATAAGAGTTCGGTAGGGCAGGTATCGGTGATAGGAACATGGTAAAGGGCGTGGTAACGATAAATGTTGGAAAAAACGGTGTGACGGAAAGCTTAATAAACGAGATAAATTTCCTGCTTGAGAAGCGCGGAGCAGTTAAGGTCAGAATGCTCCGCAATTTCAGAGAGTCATCTGGTAAGGATAAAAAGGAGCTTGCCCGGGAGATAGCCTCAAAAGTTAAGGGCAGGCTCGTTGATTTCAGAGGGTTCGTGCTAACCTTCGAGAGGTGAAGATATGGCGACAGTGTATGATGTTCCGGCGGATTTGCTAATTCAGAGGGTTGCCGAAAGGTTGAAGGATATGGTTGCTCCTCCTGACTGGGCGAAGTACGTGAAGACAGGCGTTCACAAGGAGAGGAGCCCGGAGCAGGATGACTGGTGGTATATAAGGCTCGCCTCTATATTCAGAAGAGTTTACATTGACGGCCCAGTTGGTATCGAAAGGTTAAGAACATTCTACGGCGGGAGAAAGAGGAGAGGCTCGAAGCCAGCGAAGTTTAGAAAGGGTAGTGGGGCAATAGTGAGAAATGCGCTCCATCAGCTCGAACAGCTCGGCTTCGTGAAGAAGACAAGGGAGGGCAGAGTTGTAACTCCGATGGGGAGATCTTTCCTCGACAAAGTTGCAACAGAACTCAAATCTGAACTGGTTTCCGAGATTCCTGCCCTCGAAAAGTACTGAGGGTGGTTTTTATGGATGATCTTGAGGAGATCAGGCGAAGGAAGCTGATGGAGTTGCAGAAGCAGAAAGAGCTTGAGGAGTTGCAGAAGGAGGAGATGAGAAGACAGGTTGAAGCTCAGAAGAAGGCCATTCTGAGGGCAATTCTTGAACCTGAGGCAAAGGAGAGGCTTTCACGTTTAAAATTGGCCCATCCTGAAATTGCTGAAGCGGTTGAGAATCAGCTCATCTATCTGGCACAGTCGGGTAGAATTCAGAGCAGGATAACCGATAAAATGCTCGTTGAGATTTTGAAAAGAGCTCAGCCCAAGAAAAGAGAAACCAGAATCATAAGGAAGTGATATTATGGGGAAAAAGACGGTTGGTGTTAAGAAGAGACTGGCAAAGGCCTGTAAGCAGAACAGAAGGGCTCCTGTTTGGATTACAGTAAAGACAAAGAGGAGTGTGTTCGGAAGCCCAAAGAGGAGACACTGGAGAAGGAGCAAGTTAAAAGTGTGAGGTGAAGGGCGATGGCAAAGGTCGTCTTAGAGAGAGTCTACTCGATAAGGCTCAGGCACAAGATGAAAAGGTATCCGAGATGGCTCAGGGCTAAGAAGGCAGCAAAGTATGTCAGGAAGTTTCTCAGCAGACACATGAAGGTTGAACCTGAGAACGTGAAGATTGACGCTGCTGTGAACGAGAAAATCTGGGAAAGAGGGGCTGAAAAACCGCCGACAAAGATAAGAGTGAGGGCTGTGAAGTTCGACGATGGAATAGTTGAAGTCGAGCTAGCGTGAATGAAAGTTGCTGTTAATGGCAATCCCCTGATTGGACTCTACGCAAAGGTTTCGGAAGACTACGCGGTGGTTGGGGTAAACCACAAATCCCTCATTGAAGCAATTGAGAGCAGACTTGAAGTAGAGGTTATTGTAACAAAAATAGCCGGTTCAGAGCTTGTTGGTGCAATGATGGCTTTGAACAGCAGAGGAGCTGTGGTTAGCGACCGTATTCTTTCAAACGAGCTTAAAGAACTTGAGAGAAAGCTTGATGTGTTGGTTGTTGAAACTCCCATGACGTGCTTCGGAAACAATTTGCTTATAAATGACAGGGGTGGAATTGCAAATCCCGAAATGGACAGCAGCATTCTGGAAAAAGTAGCTGATTTTTTGGGCATAGAGCTCGTCAAGGGGACTGTTGGCGGTATAAAAACAGTCGGTATGGCTGCTGTTATAACAAATAGAGGAGGGCTGGCTAATCCCAACATCAATGAGTGGGAAGTAAAGAAGCTTGAGGAAGTAGCGGGAGTAGAAGTTCTGACCGGAACCGTTAATTTTGGAACCGACATGGTAGGTTCCGGAGTTGTTGCAAATTCCAAAGGATATGTGGTGGGAAGAGACACCACCGGATTTGAGCTGGGAATAGTTGAGGAAGCCCTTTTTCCGTGAGGTGATGGTATGAGGTTTGAGGTTAGAGGAGCGTTCAAAACACAGGAAGGCTGGCAGAAGTTCACGAAAGTCGTGGAAGCGAACAACGAGAAGTATGCTCTTGAAAAGGTATACTCTTTGGTGGGAAGCAACCATAAAGTTAAAAGAAATCTTATAAAAATTGAGGAAGTGAAACAGGCATGAGTTCTGAGAAAGAAATTCAGGAGAAAGTTGCAACTCTGCAGATACTTCAGGAAGAGGCCGAAGCACTTCAGAGAAGAATCGTGGAGATGGAAATTCTGGAAAACGAGTACAGAAAAACACTTGAAACACTAGAGTTCTTTGAATCCATAGATAATGGTGTTGAAGCACTAATGAACCTTGGAGGAGGAGTTTTTGCCTACGTTGACGTGAAGAACAGCAAAAAAATGCTCGTTGACATCGGCAGCGGAGTTGTTGTGGAGAGGGAAGTAGGAGAAGCAATGGAGTTTATCAAAAAGAAAATAAAAAGAATTGAGGAAAATCAGGAGAAAATGACATCGATGCTCCAGCAAATTTTGGCTCAAGTTCAAAAAATCCAGCAGGAGATTGCGGCAAAACAGCAGGAGTGAATCTGAATGTTCAAAGCTCTCAAGGAGAAATTAAGCGGTTTAAGAAAGAAGATAGAGGAAAAAGAGAAGAAAGAAATCGAGGAAATAAAAGAGGCTGAAGTTGAGAGAGAGCAGAAAGAGAAAGAACACACGAAGGAGGAAACAAAAGCTGAAAAGCGGAAAGTTAGCTTGAAAGACAAGGTAGCGGCGCTCATTGTAAGCAGAGAAGTTGTCATCGACGAAAAGAAGGTAGAAGATATCCTTGAAGAACTGGAAATAATTCTCCTTGAGAGCGATGTTGCTTTTGAGGTTGTTGATGCGATATCTGAAGCCTTAAAGAGCAGGTTGGTTGGTAGGAGGAAGAAGCTGACTGAAAAACTTTCTGACATTGTTATGGAAGAGCTCAAGTCGATAATTCTTGAAATTCTTGACGAAAACCGGTTCGATTTTGATGAATTTGTAAAAGAGAAGCTGAAGGAGAAGAAGCCTTTAGTGGTCGCCTTTGTTGGAGTTAACGGCACAGGAAAAACAACCACAATCGCCAAGGTGGCAAACAGGCTGATGAAGCAGGGCTATTCAGTAGTGCTGGCTGCCGGAGATACATTCAGAGCGGGAGCAATAGAGCAGCTTGAAGAGCACGCGAAAAAGCTTGGGGTTAAGCTGATCAAGCACAAACATGGTTCTGACCCGGCAGCAGTTATTTACGATGCTATAAAGCATGCGGAGAGCAAGGGAATTGATGTCGTGCTTGCAGACACTGCTGGAAGGATGCACACCAAAAAGAACCTTCTCGACCAGCTTGAAAAGATAAAGAGGGTGACAAAGCCAGACCTGATAATATTCGTGGACGAGAGCATTGCCGGAAACGATGCGGTGGAAAGGGCGAGAATGTTCGCAGAAACTGTTGGAATTGACGGAAGCATTTTGACGAAGCTCGACGCTGACCCAAAGGGAGGTTCTGCGATTTCCATCAGCTATGTTACTAAGAAACCGGTGCTCTTCTTTGGAGTTGGACAGGAGTACGACGACCTCGTGAAGTTCGACTCGAAATGGTTGGTTGAGAGAATCTTTTCATGAAGATTGTCATCCCCTTTAAAGCAAACAATCCCAAATCGAGGCTTTCCCCCCTTCTCAGCGAGGAGGAGAGGAGGGAGCTTGCAAGGTTGATGCTCCTCGATGTTATCGATGCTGTAAAACCCTTCGGGGATGTTTCAGTTTTGTGCCCTGCAGAGGTTGAACTGGAAGGAGCCAAAGTGTTGGTTGACACCTCTGATTTGAACACAGCTATTAACAAGCTAATTGATCAGGTTCCAGTAGCGGTGATAATGTCCGACCTTCCCCTCCTCAATGAGGGGGTTTTGAGGAGGTTCTTTGAAACTGATGGCGATGTGGTCATCGCTCCCGGAAGGAAAGGGGGAACCAACATGCTTCTCGTAAGAAAAAGAGGGTTCAGAGTTTCTTATCACTACGGAAGTTTCTTCAAACACCTTGAAATAGCTCTTAAATCGGGAATGAAAGCGGAAATCTTCGATTCCTTCTTCTCATCAGTCGACATCGATGATGAGAACGACCTCCTTGAGCTCATGATGCACGGGGAGGGGAAGAGATCTCAAAAGTTTTTGAAGGATATTGGTTTCTCTGTGAGTTTTGAGAAAACACCCAGACTTGAACGTAGAGTTTTTATGCAACCGTAATTAAAAAACTTTAATGGAGAACTTCGAAATCTGGGTTGAAAAATACCGCCCCCGCACTCTTGACGAGGTTGTGGGACAGGACGAGGTAATTCAGAGGCTTAAGGGATACGTTGAAAGGAAGAACATACCCCATCTCCTCTTTTCAGGCCCACCCGGAACAGGTAAGACAGCAACGGCAATAGCTCTTGCGAGGGATTTGTTCGGAGAAAACTGGAGGGACAACTTTATCGAGATGAATGCGAGTGATGAAAGGGGAATTGATGTTGTAAGGCACAAGATCAAGGAGTTTGCCAGAACTGCTCCAATTGGGGATGCTCCCTTCAAGATAATCTTTCTCGATGAGGCTGATGCCCTCACAGCTGATGCTCAAGCTGCCCTGAGGAGAACGATGGAGATGTACTCAAAATCATGCAGGTTCATACTGAGCTGCAACTATGTGAGCAGGATAATCGAGCCGATTCAGAGCAGGTGTGCTGTTTTCAAGTTTAGACCCGTGCCCAAAGAGGCGATGAAGAAGAGACTGATGGAAATATGCAAAAAAGAGGGTGTGAAGATAACAGAGGATGGCCTTGAAGCCTTGATATACATCTCTGGAGGAGACTTCAGAAAAGCCATTAATGCTCTGCAAGGTGCTGCTGCAATTGGAGAGGTCGTGGATGCTGAAACAATTTACCAGATAACCGCAACAGCAAGGCCCGAGGAGATGGCAGAGTTGATTCAAACCGCGTTAAAGGGCAACTTCATGGAGGCGAGAGAAATACTGGACAGGCTGATGGTGGAATACGGGATGAGCGGAGAGGATATAGTGTCACAGCTCTTCAGAGAGATAATTTCTATGCCAATAGAGGACAGCCTGAAAGTTCAGCTCATTGACAAGCTTGGAGAAATTGACTTCAGACTAACTGAGGGTGCAAACGAGAGAATTCAGCTTGACGCTTATCTGGCATACCTTTCAACTCTCGCCAAGAAGTGATGTGGGAGAAATTCAAAAAAGAAAAACTTGAAGGTTATCTTAAGGCGAAAGCTGAGGGAAATGTTGATGCTGACATAGTGGATTTGCTTGATCTCATCAATGAATTTGACTGCTTTGTCACCCTTTCAAGCTGCAGCGGTAGGATAGCGGTTTTGGATCTCAAAAAGCCGGGAGATAAGGTTAACTCTGTGTTTTTGGGCAAGTGGCATGAAGGCGTAGGAGCGAGCGAGGTCAAGAAAGCAGCGATGAAAAGCAGAAATATCGCCTGGCTCATTCAGTATCCGCCCATCATCCATGTTGCTTGCAGAGATATTGAGGCTGCAAAAACTCTGATGAAAATCGCAAATCAGGCCGGTTTCAGGAGGAGTGGAGTCATATCCCTAAACAATTTTGTGGTCGAAGTGGTATCTCTTGAGAGACTCGAACTTCCTGTTGCTGAGAGAAACAGGATGCTCATCGACGATGAATATCTTGAGTATGTTGTTAAATGGGCAAACGAGAAGCTCTTTAAAGGAAAGGAAAAATTGAGAAGGTTGCAGGGTGTTTTAGAATCTCTTCAGCGTGAAAACACCTATTGCGGCGATTAGTATTGCCCCCACAATTGATCCTGCGAGGTTCTGAAGGGCGTTCGGGGATTCAGGGTTGAGCACGTAGGCAGCGGAGGCCCAGACAACCAGGCCAAAGGCAATCAGCAGGAAGATTATTGTGAAGTACTTTGAAACTCTCCTGTTCTCTGCATAAGCATCAGCGGCCCTTGCGAGCAGTGCGAATACCCCGGAAAGGACGAACCACCACGTGCTGTAGAAAATGAAGCTTGAAATCGCCTCTGCTGCCTCTGGAATGTTAGTGGAAACGTTGAACCCATTCACAATTCCGATTATGAGCAATATGGCCGATGTAACATAGAAGATGAAGGAAAGTCTCCCCTCCACGAGAGAAACGCGAACGGCATCCAGAAGATTTGCTATGTTCTGCTCCCACCCGTAAGCCTTGACCATGAAGTAAACGCCAAGGAAGAATATTATCCCACCGAGACCCCATTCGGGATGCTGCATCACGAGGAAGACGGAATAAACGAGGAAAACCATTCCAAGAGGGGCGAGAGTAATTCTTGCAATTTTTGGGTCGTTCAGCATCCTTCTTATAAGGAAGTAGGTGCTCTCAATCGTTCTGCTTTGTCTTACAACAACTCTCTGTACCGAATCTATCTTAACTCTCGAGGAGATGATTGGAAGAACGAACTCATCCTCTGAGCCGTCAGTAACGACTATCGCACCCGATGGTTTCAGGTTTAAGACAACTCTGTCAAGCTGCTCAGCAATTTTTGAGTCAGAGGCGACACCAACGCTCTTATCTCCACAAACAACCACCACTTCAACATCTTCTCCTTTTTCCTTAAGATCATCGTAGATCTTTACCGCGGCAAACATGGCATTTACGTCTGAGTCTTCCGGATCTGCAGTACCGAGCCTTACGGCAGCAGAGACGACGTTCTCCCTTCCGATAACAGGTGATGAAATTCCGGCTTTCTGCCCTAAGTCATCGTCCCTGTCAATCACAAGCACAAGCTTTTTTGCCATTAAAAAAATGTGGGAGAGGAAATATATAAAAAACTATCTGAACTTGCCGAGAATATCTCTGGCTATGGTATTGAGCTGAACTTCCTTCGTCCCCTCGTAAATTTCGGTAATCTTTGCGTCTCTGAAGAACCTCTCTACTTCGTATTCAGCTATGTAGCCGTAACCTCCGTGCATCTGCACAGCTTCGTCGCAGATTTTGACAGCAAGCTTCCCAGCATAGTACTTGGCCATCGAAGTCAGCCCGGGATCGATCCTGCCCTGATCGTAGTTCCAGGCTGCCTTGTAAATCAGC
Source organism: Archaeoglobi archaeon (assembly GCA_029259415.1). Classification (GTDB taxonomy): domain Archaea; phylum Halobacteriota; class Archaeoglobi; order Archaeoglobales; family Archaeoglobaceae; genus Archaeoglobus. The sequence goes on along the minus strand of JAPDIW010000001.1, from coordinate 53,500 downwards.
AACCTCGCTGCTTCAAGCTGCGTTTTCAGGTCGGCAATTCTGTGCTGTAAAGCCTGAAAAGCTCCTATCGGCTGTCCGAACTGCTTCCTCTGCTTTACGTAGTTGACAAGTCTATCGAAAGCACCCTGAGCAATTCCCAAAGCCTGAGCAGCGATCTCGATTCTGCTCTCGTCAAAGAACTCCAGAACCTGATAAAAACCTCTGTTAAGCTCTCCAATAACCGCAGAATCATCAACCCTCACATCTTTGAAAACAACTTCAGCAGTTGGAGAAGCCCTTATGCCGAGCTTACCTCCAATCTTGGTGGTCTTCAGTCCAGGAGTGTTCTTCTTCACGAGGAAGGTGGAGAACCCCCTGTAGCGTGGCTGCGCATCAGGATTAGTGACGGCAAGCACTACGTAGTAGTCTGCGATTGTACCATTTGTTATGAACGTCTTAGAACCATTGATGACCCACTCGTCTCCATCCTTTTCAGCTTTCGTTTTTACCGCCGTCAAATCGCTGCCTGCTTCTGGCTCTGTGTAGCAGCCTGCAGTGATTGCCTCACCACCTGCCACCTTAGGCAGAACCTCCTTTTTCTGCTCCTCACTGCCGAACCTCATCACAACCTCAGAGGAGAAGTCTGAAAGAATTATTGCACTGCCAATCGTGCTGTCGGCCCTGCAAAACTCCTCGACGATGAGTATGTTCTCAAGCACACCCATTCCCGCTCCGCCGTACTCCTCAGGAAAATGCACGCCGATAAAGCCAAGCTCACAAGCCTTTTTCCACAAATCAAAAGGGAACTCTTCATTTCTGTCGTACTCCTCAGCTCTCTCCTTTGTGAACTCGTTTACGGCGAACTCTCTGGCAGCGTTTTTAATATCCTTCTGGTCTTGTGTAAGCTCGAAGTCCATAGCGCTTCTCCAACAAAAAACATTTAATATTTGCCATTCCAACTTTACATTTGCTGTTGCCAAAATCTAAAAACTGACGGTGGGAACGAAAAGCATTTATTATACAATCATACAAAATATATGCTTATACACTGCAAATTAGAATTGGATGAACGTCAGATACCTGCTTGGTTTACTACACACTCTTATGACAGAATCCCTGAACGAGAATCCATTTTAAAGCTTGAAGGAAATTTAAGAAGTGAGAAGAGCAACAATGGTTTTATTCTGCTTATGGCTGCATTATCAAACTGCATCGAGTATTTAAGCTACAAGCTTGGTGTAACTTTCTACGATCTGGTTAATCTTTGCTCCGTTGAAATTTGGAAAGGTTTATTTATTTGATCACATAGTCAGTTGTAGAATTAAAGCTCAATTAGATAAGTAGTGGGAAGGTGATGTAGTGAAGAATTTGAAAAGAGTTGTAGCAGTGTTGTTGGTTTTAGTAATGCTTGGAAGCATAGTTCCAGCAATGGCTACAAATCTAACCGAGTTAACTAACATACGGAGCACAAAATCAACCCTCTCAAAAACGGCGATTTGCATTCACTTTCACTATCCCGAAGGTTGGCATGCCGGAGATCCATTACCTCAAAAAGACGTTCAGATGATCCAGAAAGCCAAGGATCTGAATGCCAAGTACATTCGATTCGATATTTGGTGGAAGGATATTGAGCCTCAAAAAGATCAGTTCAATGAGAATGCGATTGCTTATTATAAAGCAATAATAAACAAAATTCATCAGGAGGGGATGGATGCCATCGTAGTTCTTGGAAGCAGCGGAGGATTTCCCAACTGGGTTAAGAATTTGCTGGTTTCTAAATCAGGAACAATTAAGGCAAAGTTAAACGGAAAAACAGTCGAAATTCCAAGAGGTGAGGTTGAGGTTAATGAGACGATGAAGCTGGCAAAGGAGAGCAAAATACCAGTAAGAAACCTTTACGTTGTGAATGGAAAGGCAATAATACAAGCTCAAGTTACCCAGGGCTTCTTGCTTGAAGCAAAACAGTATGCTGCTAAAATAGCTCAAGAATACTGGTATCTTCTCGTGTATTATCAGCTCGGAAATGAGTTGAATCATCCAACTGATCCAATAGACTGGTATGACGATCATAAATACATTAAAGCTTTACACGACGGGCTTGATGAATATGAAATTTACTACAAGACAATAGTCAATGCTTTCGCAGACTGGTCTGACTGGAGGAGCTGGGATTACTGGCTTGAATACTGGTTGGATAGGGTTGGCAATTGCATAGATGTAATTGCTATCGACCATTATCCCGGAACTTGGAGTGATCAACCATACAATCACTGGAATGAGCTTGATACATTGTTTAACATAGCGGATCAGCATGGAAAGCAGGCTGCAGTGATGGAGACAGGGTTTTCTACATACTCTGACTTAGTAGGTCACGGAGAAGACGAGCAGCGGAATTTCATTAACTCGGCTTTACCAGCAATAAGACAGAAGGCGCAGCGACATTATTTGGCTTTTGTTACATGGTACGAGTTAGTTGATGAGCCTTGGCAATCACCGGTAACAGTAGAGTGGTACTTTGGAATTTGCAGGGATAACCTGTTACCAAAACTAGGATACAACGATTTGAAGTATCAATTTAGCCTTTTTGGAGGGTGAACGATGAAAGGCAAGCTACTCTTCATTTTTAATAGGGTCTGCCTTTATGGATACTTTGTAGGCATTTTTATTTTGGTAGTATGTCTGACTCCATACTCTCTGTTGGACTGGATTTTAATTCTCCCAATCTTTGCAGCTTTCATTTTTCCGCTCGGAAGCTTTGTAGGTGTTATCCCCTACGGATTTTTTCGCTGGAACACTCCAATTTCATATCAACAAATATTCTCCAGTTATTCTTTGTATTACCCGCTTCTAACAATTTCTATTGCCATGCAGACGTATATCGCCTTTCAAATATTCAAAAACAAATTAGATAAAATCTATTTTATTGTTGTATTTCACCATTTTGGCGTGGGTTTATTTTATCTTACGAACTTTACAATTATCCCCTTGATCACTCACGAGGCACGCATATCTGGAATTTTACTCGGAATCTATGGGTTGTTGCTAAACCTCTTGGCTGTGTTCTCCTTTGAACGGGGAAAGAATACATTTCTGTGATCCGCAATCGTTTTTTGTTTTAGTTACCGTTTAACCTAACGAGAAGCAACCACACTACCCCAGATACCTTCCAAAAACAAGGTAGCCAGTGTGCCAGACCTTTGTTGAGGTTCTCGTTCCAACTCTTTTAATGTCCAGATCAACTCTCAGAAGCTCGAAAGCCTCAAGCTCCTTGAACCCCTGCTTCTCCATCTCCCTGTATACATCCCTCGCAGCCTCAATGTATGGGTTGTAAACTACAACATGACCTCCGGGGTTCAGTATCTCTCTCGCTTTCCTGATAAAGGCCACATCATCCTTCATGTCTAGAGTGACGAGGTCAAATTTAACCTTAAGGCCATCTGCCACCTGCAAGGCATCGCCAACAATCTGGTGGATGTTCTTAAGTCCTGCAGTCTCAAAGTTCTTCCTGGCAATTTTAGCAAAATCTGGCCTTTTCTCCACCGTAACAACTTCACCGTACTTGTTGAAGTAAGCGAGGTAGGCAGCGAGAATTCCACTGCCGGTTCCGGCATCAAAAATCAGCGAGTCGGGCGAGAGGCCGGTATAGGTGATAATAGCACCTATGTCCTTGGGCATTATCGGTGTAGCCCCTCTTTTGAAGTGTCTGAAAAAGTCTGCAGGGTTGAAGGGGACTATACGGTACTTAACGCCGAGATGCGTTCTTACCTCATCACCATAACTCTTCTCCTTGAGTTCCTCAAGGTCTATTATACCGTGATGTGTGTGAAGCTTTCCCTCAAACTTTTCAACGAGAAAGCTGTGCTTTCCCCTCGATAAGACTACAGGGGGCTTCATTCTTGCAGCTTCATCAAGGCCTCAGCCAAGTCTCCTCCTGCCTCTTCAAGAGCTTTTCTTGCAGTCTCCTCGTCAACATTTGCCTGCTCCATGATGAGCTTCACATCCTCCTCGCTGATTTTCGGTTGTCTTTTTACTACCTCATACTCACCAACAACCTGGAAAGTCTCAACCCCCCTTGCCGAAATCTTGGAAACTGTGGGACTGCGGAAAATGAGTTCTTCATCGCTCGTTCTGATGATAACCTCTTCAGCGTCAATCTCCTCCATATCTATGCCCATCTGCTTCATCATCTTTTTCATCTGCTTGGGATTCATTGGAAGCATGAGGAAAATAGTAGAGGAGGTTAAAAAAGTTTTTACTGCTTCCTCCTCTTCCGCACAATTGCTGCAGCTATCAGAAAGCCAATTGCAGCAATAATAATCGCTGCGTACAGCACATAGGGGGGAGAGGATTTCACATCCAGCGATATCACAATTGAGTTCGATGTGTGCTCGTAGTTCGATTCGTCGTAGTACTTTACTTTGATCGAAGCGGGATAACTTCCCTCACCCGCATCCTTGTCAACGTCAATCCTAAACTTTGCTGTAACAGTCTCTCCAGGCTCTACTGTTCCAACGAAGTACTCTCCGGGTTGTGATTGTCCAAGCATTCCGCCAAAGGTACCCATTCCAGCAATGCTAAGCGGTGGAGAAACTTCCAGCATCACCACTGCGTTGTAGATTTCAGCGCTTCCAGCGTTCTTCAGCTCAATCACAACTTCTCCGGTCGAGTCGGGCACCAAATCACTCTTCACCGAAACAACCTGAAATGCAGCGAGTTTCGGAGCGATGTAGATCGCAAATTCCTCAACACTGACGAGATCGCTTGCATACTCATCGTCGAAAGTTTCTACGAGGTAAAGGAGGTGTTTGCCTGCAACAGCGTCATCGGATACCTTTACTCTGAACGTGGCGGTGTCATTGGAATTCTCAACGTATGATGAAGACGTTGCGGGGCTGACAGTTGAGTCTGGTGAGAGCAGGTATAGCTTGACGTTTCTCGCATCAGACTGGGCAAAGCTGAGCTTAACTTCCCCAACAAGTCCGATGCCGAGGTTGGATGTCTTGACCTCTGAAACGCTCAAAGCTGGCTCATGCTTCACCTCAACACTAACGTAGATTTTCGGACCGAAGGCTTCATCTCCATACTCGTCTCTGTATTTTATCACGACATAACCGAGATAACTACCCGGTGGGGCTGTAGATGTGATGTAAAACACAACATCCCTGCTCTCTCCTTTGTCCACATCACCGAGGTAGGGTGTGCTCGTGGACTTCAGAAGGGGGTTGTCGAAGGTCAGCATCGCGAAGGCATCCCGGATTTTCTCGCCTGTGTTGGTTATTCTCAACGCTATGTAACCTCTTGAAGGGACTGTTACAACATTGCTCATTTTTTGCTCTGAGCTTTGCTGGAAGCTCTGCTGAAGCATCGGAATAGAAGGAATCTGGACGCTCTGCTCAACCCTTAGAGTTTTTGCCGGACTGAGGAACTCACCAATCTTCTCAACCTCGAAATAACCAACTCCCTCGATTTTCAGTCCTACAGGTTTTGAAACCTTGTAGGGCATTCCCGAAGAGGTTCTGAAAACCGCTACAACCTCTGCAGGATAAGACTGCTGGAAAACGCCTTCAGGGACGTAGACCTTGAACATTGCCTCGAATGATTCTCCAACGTCGAGATTTTCGGCATAGACACTCATAGCCTTCGGCTCAACCATCAGCGGTGGTGTTGCATTCAACATGAAAACGGCATTTTCCAGTGGCTTTTCCCCGGTGTTTTCCACCTTAACTTTCAGAACCCCCTCTCTCCCCGCAACGAGGTCTGATGAAACCGAGATAACTTCAAAATCGTAATCTTTCTTTTTAATTTCAAATTCAACGTCGATACTATCCTGCTGCTTGGAGAAGCTCAGAGTGTTTACGTCATTAACCCTATTAAGTTCCGCTTTTGAGTAATCCACGTCGAAGTGCAACTCATGCTTTCCCTCGTAGGCGTTCTTATCCACATCCACAACAATGGTTACCGGCCTCACAATTCCGCACGGCAGATCTCCGACGACTATCGTTTCACTCTCAACATCGATTATCGAGCTATGAGGTTCTAGAATAACCGACTTCGCTGTTGTGAGCATCGGAATAATTTCAGATGTGTTCTCGTTTATCGGAAGGTTTTCGAGCCCTCCTGTAACCTCACACGAAAGCAGAATTGTCACTGCTTTTTTATCTCCCGGATGTAACACGTTGCTCCCCGCCACGCTTGCGTGAAATTCTATGGTTGCGGAAATTGGACCACTTGCTACTGCGGGATACATGAGCAGAGATAAGAGGGTTAAGGTGAATATCAACGCACGCATGTTTCATTTCAAACCAAAAAAGTTTATAATTTTGTTGTTACCCTCGTAGTAACAATGGATGAAACTGTGGAGGTTCTCAAGAAGCTGGGATTCAGGGACTATGAGGCAAGGGTTTACGCAACCCTCGCGATGAAGGGAGAGGCTACGGCGAGTGAAATTCACAGAATGAGCGGCGTTCCCAGAAACAAAGTTTACGAGGTGCTCAGGTCGCTTGAGGACAAGGGTATGGTGGAGACTGTAAAGAGCTCTCCAGCCGTTTTCAGAGCAATTGACCCGGAAAGCGTTCTTGAGGAGTACAAGGAGCAGCTTGTAAGTGCGGTTGACACTGCCATCAGGAGTATAAAGGAATCCGAGGACTTTTCCCTCCTTCACCCGGTGTGGTGTGTAAGAGGGGTAGCAGGAATAAAGAACAGAGCAAAGGCGATGCTGCAGAAAAGTGAGGAAGTATTCGTTATCACGGCAAATAGAGCATACCTCGACATGATTCTCAAAATTAAGAATCCTGAGGAGATTACGGTTGTTACCGACGATGTCAAAAAGTTTTCTGGATTAAACATCAAAACACTTGAGCTTAAAGAGGAGTTTTCTGGGATTTTTAACGACGCTGTCATAGATGGGGTGCGCTACAGCTTTGAGCTCCTTCTAATCTCCGGTTATGAATCCTTTGGAGTTTACAGGGTTGGTAACGAGCTTCTTGGAGTGAGCATAAGCCTGCCCTTAATCATACTCTTCCAGAAGATGATATTCCTCGGACTTCTGGCAAAGTGATTTATTCTCCCCATCATACTTAAACCATGCAGGAAATTCTGAGGTTGAGGAGCAGAGTCAACATTGACGATTACATTGAAAGAGTGAAGCCGATTGTTGAGGCTGTAAGGAATGAGGGAGATAAGGCCGTAATTCGCTTTACCAAAGAGTTTGACGGCGTCGAGCTTGACGAACTGAGAGTTTCTGAAGAGGAAATTGATAAAGCATATGATGCCGTTGATGACAGCCTAATCGACGCCCTTGAGGTTGCGAGGGAGAACATCCACAGATTCCACTACGTCACCACCGTTGAGAGGGAGATGAAGGTGGAGTTTGAAGACTGCGTTATGGGGAAAATCTACACCCCCATTGAGAAGGTTGGTGCCTACATTCCAGGTGGAAGAGCCAGCTACCCCTCAACTGCCCTCATGATAGGCGTTCCAGCAAAAATAGCCGGAGTTGAGAAGCTCGTTGCCTGCACACCTCCAGATAAAGACGGCAGAATTGACCCCCTCACCCTTGTTGCTCTCGACATTGCCGACTTCGACGAAGTTTACAAAGCTGGAGGTGCACAGGCAATAGCTGCGATGGCATACGGAACGGAGACGGTGGAGAAGGTCTACAAGATTGTGGGACCCGGAAATATCTATGTTACTGCAACGAAGCTTCTTGTGGCAAAGGACGTTGCCATAGACATGCCAGCCGGCCCTTCAGAGATTCTTGTCATTGCTGATGAGATAGCTAATGCAGATTTCATAGCCTATGACTGCTTGGCCCAGCTTGAGCACGACCCCATGGCGGTTGCAGTGGTCATAACAAACTCCTCTGAAATTGCCGAAAAGGTAAAGGAGAAAGTTAGCTCTGTGGGTGAATTTGAAAACTTTGCAGTTCTTGTGGTTAAGGACCTCGCTGAAGCGTTTAAGATCGCCAATGAGTTTGCCCCGGAGCATCTGACTGTTGCAGTTAAAGATCCTGAGGACTGGCTGGGGAAAATTAAAAATGCGGGGAGTGTCTTTCTCGGAAACTTCTCTCCTGTTGCTGCAGGAGACTACGCCTCAGGAACCAACCATGTTTTGCCAACTGCTGGCTATGCAAAGATGTATGGCGGTCTGAGTGTCGAGAGCTTTATGAAGCACTTCACCTTCCAGATGCTTAGCGAGGAGACGATAAAAAGAATTGGCGACGCCATAATAAAAATTGCAGAAGCTGAGGGGTTGAAGTGGCACGCGGAGAGCGTCAAAAAAAGGCTGGAAAAAATTTAGTACTCCAAAACTTCCTCGTAGAATCTTTTCACCATTCTTTTGTCTTCCAGCAATTCTTTCTCCTTGAGTATTTCTCTTTCGAGCTTCTTAAGTGCTACATGTACAGCATACTCCACTCCCCAGCTCTCTCCGCTCACCATGAAGTTGCCCTTCTCGCTTGCAAGCTTCAACCTGACGTGTATCAGAGGCAGGTTGCGGAAGTGCTCCTTGTGCCTCTTTATGTAAACGAACAGGTATGACTCTCCAAGGAAGTCTGCAAACTTTCTCATCACCTTTTCAAAGTCCTCCATTATCGCCTCTCTGTCAAAATCATCGAGAGATATGTCAGAAGTTGTAATCTGGACGTTGAATCCCTTCTTCGACTCCTTCCTCAGGTAGTATTCAAGAATATCCTTCTTTATGACTATACCATCCGGTAAGCCGTCTCTCGTAACAACGACGCTTGAAATTCTGTTTTCCACCATAAGCTCGATAACTTCTGCAACGGAGTCGTTTCTCGTAACTGAAATCACTGGGGCGCTCATTATGCTCTCAACCATGATTGAAAGCGTCTTCTCCTTCTCTCCGCTTGAGTCTCCCATTCTTACTCTTTTTCTTGGCGAAATAACTCTGTCAACAACATCCTTTCCAGTCAAAATGCCTATTACCTTGTTGTTCTCATCCACAACAACGACCCTGTCTATTCCGTGGTTTCTCATCACTGAGAGAGCCTTTGCAGCACTGTCGAACCTCCTTACTGTTATCACCTCAGGATTCATCACTTCTCTAACCTTTACATCCTTAAACTCGTCCTTTATGGCGCTGAGGAAGTCGTTAATGTAAATCACCCCAACCTTTTTTTCGTCAAGCTGAACAATCACAAAAGGAGTGGAATCCTCCACAAATCTTCTCGCAACCTTGAAGGGGTCTATCTCACTCAAATCAATTTTCCCGGTTCTTACGAGAAGGGACTTAACCTTCGTTTCGTGAGGGTTTTTCAAAACACTCCCCCTGATCAAATCCTTCTCCCTCACAACACCAACTATCTTTCCATCCTCCTCTACAAGTATTGCGTTTGCCTTATCCCTGTCCAGCTTCTCAAGCAATGGGAACAGTTTTGAAACCGTCTCACTTGCATTAATAACCTCAAAATCATCCCTGATTAGCTCTTTTAACGTCTCTGCGTCCATAACAATCACCTCCTTTTAAGCAATGAATCTCAACATTGTGCTTAACAAATAGTTTGTGGCTGCGAATGCTAAAAAGGTTGCGATGAGTCCTTTTGCCTTTTTCTCCACAGCCACCTCGCTATCCCTCAAAAGCTTCTCCCCCATCACCTTTATTCTCACTCTCTCTTCACTGTAGCTAAAAACTGTCTCCTTAAGCTCAGCATTCCTGCATTTTTCAACAAGTCTTTCTGCAATCTCCCAGTCCTTAGAATCTCCACCTGCGGGTTTGTAAGCCAGCTTAGCCCTAACGCCTGTTTTGGCGTGGTTGTCTGTTGAAACAACAATGGCTTTGTATCCGATTTCACCAAAAAGGTTCTCGACATGCTTTCTGAACTTCAAATCGACGTTGTTTGCATCGAAAACGGCAATTGCATATCTCTCTCCAGAGTAATCGAGCAAAATTGCTGCCACATAGCCACACAGGCTTTCAGTCTCAGCATCAATCCTAACGAGGGCTGATTTTACCTCCACAGGCTGAGAAGCTCTTTTTTCGGCTTCCCTGACGAGGGACTTTATCTCCTCAACATCTCTGCTATCTGGATCGTAGTTCTCCTCGAAAGCATTGTGGCAGTCAACGACGAAACTTTCAGAGCTGATGATAAAGTCGTCAATGTGCTTTTTCCCGCTTACGAAAATTACTCTCTGCTCGCTGAACGGAAAGCAGTAAACCTCGAAATTACTGCTCTCAATCCTGAATGGTTTCTGAGGGATTAAATTCTTTCCTGAGCATTTAACGCTGGAAACTATTTTCTCCACCTCTCCAGAACTCACGGGATTCCTCGCGTGAAAGGTGGGGGAATGAAGATAAACGGCATTGCCAGCAGATAGTCTTTCCACCAGCCTCGCACCACCAACGTTTCTGAAGGGTCCGGGATGGAAGTCTGTTTGGACAATTCTTACATTGTTTACAGTAAGACACCTCACTCTGCCTTCAAACTCCTCAGCAGAACCTTCGAGGAACTTTTCCATATATTTAGAATTGGATGTGAGCCAGAAAAGAACGAAATTTTCGACGAAGTTCTTAATCCTAACCACACCAACTTTCACATCAAGCATTCTCAGATATACCGCTACAAAAATGGACGAAATCAGAAGAGCAAGCAGCGTAGAGATGTTTGGAGAGAGAACAAAGTATGGGACTGACGCAAGCGGGATTGAGAGCGATTTCTTTTCAGAGCAGAAGTAATATACGAGGAATAAGAGAAAAGCTGATGCCGTCACACTTCCATTCACGAGAACTGCAGGCAGACTAATGACTGTAATCAAAAATGCGAGAAATGAAATTCTTTTCAGGTCGAATTTCAGATTAATGGCTTTCACAGCAACAATCGAAACAACAAATACTAAAGCCCAAAAGTATAACAAGATTTCGTCGAGCAGAGAGAGGAACAGGGCTGATAAAAAAGAGACGGCTACCATTATCTCAGTTCTTGGAATCGAGAAAAGCTTCTGGTAAAGGCTCTCGACACCTCTCATAAAACCATGTTCTTCATTTCGCTCCAGAATTCATCAACCCTCCTCTTGACCTCTGCATCCATCTCGACAGCATCGGGCCATTCTCGATCGTAACCCTCCTCCTTCCACTTTTTGGTCGCATCTATCCCCAACTTTCCCGCAAGGTTGGGGATGTAAGCAGCGTGGTCGAGAGAGTCAGTTGGTGAGGGTGGGAGGAGAACAACATCCCTCGCCGGATCGAAGCGTGATGTTACGGCCCATATCACCTCCCTGATGTCATGCACATTGACGTCATCATCCACAACCAAAACGATTTTCGTGAGGGATAGCATTCCCGTTCCCCAGAGCGCGTACATTACCTTCTTTGCCTGTCCCGGATATCTCTTTTTGATCGAAACGATTGCGAGGTTGTGGAATGCCCCCTCAACAGGGAGATTCATATCAACTATTTCCGGGTGCATCATGCGGATTATCGGCAGAAAAATTCTTTCAGTGGCTTTGCCAAGCCAAGCATCCTCCATCGGCGGTTTTCCAACCACAGTTGCGTGGTATATCGGGTTTTCTCTGTGGGTGATGTGGGTTATGTGAAAAACGGGATAGAGCTCAGGAGGCGTGTAGTAGCCTGTATGGTCTCCAAAAGGCCCCTCTATCCTGGACTCATCAGCTTTAACGTATCCCTCAAGGACGATTTCAGCATTTGCCGGAACGAGGAGGTCGACAGTTTCGCATTCCGTCACCTTCAACCTCTCCCTTCTTATGAAACCTGCAAACATCAGCTCGCTTATGCCAGCAGGAAGAGGGGCTGTTGCAGCATAGAGGGTCGCTGGATCTACACCTATAGCTACAGCCACCTCTATTTTCCCACTACCTTTCTCAGCCATCTTCCTGAAGTGCTCAGCACCGTGCTTGTGAATCTGCCAGTGCATTCCCGTCGTTTTACCATCAAAAACCTGCATCCTGTACATTCCTGCATTCATCTCGCCAGTTTCAGGGTCTTTTGTTATAACAACCGGCAAAGTTATGAATCTGCCCGCATCCTTTGGCCAGCACTTAAGGATTGGAAACTTGTCCAGGCTTTCAGCTTCCACCTCCTTGCACGGAGCCTTGCTGGTCTTTTTCGGGATGAAAGACATAAAGTCCTTAAGCATTCCAACACCTTTCAGCGCATCCATAAAAGAGGAGGGTTTGAACTCAAGTGCGGACAGCAGTCTCTCCCCTATTTCCTCAAATCTTTCCACTCCAAGGGCGAGCTTCATCCTCCTCTCAGTTCCAAAGGCGTTGAGCAAGACTGGAATGTTGTAGCCCTTAGGCCTTTCAAAAAGCAGGGCTTTACCGCCAGCCTTTACGGTTCTATCAGCAATCTCAGTCATTTCAAGAGTTGGGCTGACTTCATGCTTTATTCTTGCCAGCTCTCCTTCCCCTTCGAGCTTGTCGATAAACTCTCTGAGGTCCTCGTAGGCCATCGCTCTTCATAGCCTTCAGGTAAAAAAGTTTTATTGGTTTATATAAAGACCTAAATCTTTCTAAAAAGATGTGGCAGTTAAGCTTATTAATAATTAATTACACTTATGACCATAATGAGTATCTACTTAATGATTGTGCTTTCATTGTTTGAGCTGATGCTATTCGCCGTAAACTACTATTATGGCTTACCACCACATATATTTCTAGCCAGTATATATCTGCTAAATATTTTACTTTTAACACTGGCACTCATCGTATCAGCATCCCTAGTAAGAGCATCCAAAGGTGAAAGGAGAATTCTGTTCTCCACCGTTGCATTTTTCTGCGGATTTATGCTACTCTCAATCTTCACTGTGGGTCAAATGGTGTGGGTGACTAACAACTTTGAGCTGAAAGCCGAGCACTTCACTTATTTCGTCCCGATTTATTTGCTGGCAGAAACTCCGGTTCTCGGATACCTCATCTGGAAAATTCTGAGAGAGGTAAAATACTTCAATGTGAAGCATTTTGTGCCTGCAATTCTTGCATTCCCTATTCTCCTCTATTCTCTGTATGAGCTGGCAGGAGTTGAGTTCGAAGGTCTTTCAATTTTCATACATACAGAAACTCTCATTTGTGACATTGCAGTCATGCTCTCTCTGCTAACGCTTACCTCAGCATACATGAAAACGGAGTCGGCCGCATACCATAAGTCCTTCCTTCTCTACTTTATTTTGAAATACGCCAGCGACATCACCTTGCTGGAGTTTTTCAAGGGTTTAATGGATTACGAATACCCGGTTGCAGCTTTAACGTTTTCAAATATAGTGCTTTTCTCTATTCTTTACAGATTCTACAACACAGAGATAGCTTTGCTCAGCTACCACGAAATTGATGAGGAAAGGAGGAGGTATGCGGAGCTCTATGCACAGGTTAACGAATTGCAGGAGATTCTCAAGCTGATAAACAGAATGCTGAGGCACGACATACTGAACAAGCTGCAGATAATCTCCGGATACGTCGAGGCCTACCATATGACGAAAAAAGAGGAGCTTCTTGACAAAATCATGAAAGCTGTGGATGAGAGTGTTGCCTACATAGACAAAATTAGAGAACTTGAAAAAATTGTATTAACGAGGAGTGAGAAGCTGAAGCCTGTGAATCTTCGGAAAGTTGCAGATGAAGTGGCAAAATCGTTCAACATTGAGGTAAACGTAAAGGGTGGATGTGTTGCGTTTGCAGATGAAGCGTTTTACTCGGTGATTGAAAATCTCCTCTCTAACGCAATCAAGCATGGAAGAGCAAAAAAGGTTGACATACTTCTGAATGAGTTTGAGGATGAGTGCGAGATAAGAGTCATTGACTACGGCATCGGTATACCTTCAGAAATCAGAGGACAGATTTTCAACGAAAGCTTTCGATATGGAGAAGCAGGAGGAACAGGTCTGGGACTGTACATAGTTAGAAAACTCGTAGAGAGGTACGGTGGAAAGATCTGGATTGAGGAGACAAAGCCTCACGGAGCGACCTTTGTGATAAGGTTAAAAGCTGCGAGGGTAAAGCTTGATGAGCAATGATGAAAGGGCCCCTCTGACAGGTGATGAGGGTTTTGAGTTCTGAGCTCAAATCTGCTCTAAAAGGGTGTTGCAGGCAGCTATAATCTTTTCATTTGCTTTTTTAACTGCCTCAAGCGGATTAATGCCGCTGGTCTTTATGTAAATCTCTGGCTCGCCGATGAGGGGGTGGGGGATGTTGTATCTCGCCACAATAACGTCGTCATCCTCAACCAGGTAGTGCTGAAGGAGATTCAGGTATGTGTGTCCTTCTCCTTTAATCACGAGCCTTACGTAATCATCTCCTATGTCAACAATCTTTACCTCCATACTACCACTCACCTTTGCCGTAATCCCTTGAAAGTTTTCTCTTCTCCACCTTACCGCACTCCGGACATTTAAGGATGTCGCCCTCTCTCACCATCTCCGTTTTGCAGTTACTGCACAAAGCCCTTAGAACACCCATTTCTTCTTCTTTCGTTGAAAGTCTTAAGTTGTCGCCTATGACTCTCGCTTTCAGGATGTCGAGGTAGCCGACAGCTTCCGAAATGTCCTTAACGTATCCCTCATCAACATTAGAAACGTGCAAAATACCAATCCCTCTGTTGCTTGGCCCCCTCTCCTCCCCCTTTTTGTTTGAAACCTCTATAAGAGCAATTGAATTTCTGAGGTCGATGACTCTACCAAGAACGACATCCCCTTTGACTATTTCAGGAATGGGAGAGATGCTCTCCACTTTCACAACTCTGTCTTTAACGATGAGCTTTCCTGCCACTGCGGCAAATAGCTCTCCTTCCTCCTCATACACTCCTTCTCCCTTGATGTATTCTTCCGCAGAACCTATCCTATCTCCCGGCATCACAAATTTCATGTTTCTCAATCCTAAACACTTCTACGAGTATATACTTAAATGCTTTTTCGTGGAAGGAGTATGTTTTCTTGAGAGGTATGGAGAAGTTCCACTGGTGGGTGACGGTGAAGCCATACTCTTCAGAAAGTCTTCTGACGAATTTTGAGCTTCCTGCGGAATGGACTGTGTAAATGACCTTTGATATTTCAAAGGCTTTGAGAAGAAATGGTCTGTCTGCGTGCTTCCTCTGTATGCCAAAAGGCGGATTCATTACCGTCGTAACTTCTTTCTTGCACTGGAATTTTGATACGTCTGTTTTTACGAAGTCTGCTTCAACACCAAGCTCCACCGCGTTTTCTCTTGCTATTTTCAAAGCCTCGATATCCAAATCCACTCCAACGGAGTAGTGACCGAGCAAAGAGCATGCTATCGCCAGAATTCCAGTTCCACAACCCAAGTCCACAACCAGCTCCAAATCCCCGTTAAGTTCTGCGGTTGCTACTATGAATGCAGCAAGAGATGGAGGGGTGGTGTACTGCTCAAGCTCTATTTTTGGATTCTCAAAACCTCTAAGTTTTTCCAGAACGATCTCCAGTTTCCTCTTTTTCATGCTCCAGACCGGCAGTCAAAAAAGCTTTGACCTCCTCCACATCAACCTCTGTATCTACACAACCTGTTTTTCGCAGAGGGACGCACTGATGCGGGATATCCTTCAGCGATAACCTCTCACTCGCCTCACACAGCTCTGGAAGACATGCAACGCCGAGACAGGCAAAGGAATCCATATCGAGGTTTTTCAGGATTCTGTAAATCATGCTCCCTCCCGGAACTATGTAGATGTGCTTGTAACCAAGACTTTCAGCTTTCTCCACTATCTCAGCAATGTCGCAGCTCCCACATTTCTTGCAGACGTATCCCTTCTCCGTCAACTCTGCCTGACAGTTCTTGGAGTTCCTGAGGCACTGGGGAAGGAAAACCAATCTTCTGTCAACCGGAAGCTCGGCCCAGTCTTTTCTGTAAGCCCTATTCTTTACAAGAATGTAAACGTAATCTGCAAGGCCCTCATCCTCTCCCAGAATTCTGAGCGCTCCTTTTATCGCATTTTTGGAGCTTAAATCTGCTCCCATCGAGATTAACCTTGATATGATTTTGTCTATCATTTGTTAAGAATTTATTTGTTGAGGATTTAAAGTTTGCTTCGCCGTGAGGTTTTGAAAGAAGTGTTGTCAGAGAAAAGCTTGAACGATCAGTCAACCATCCAAACTACCTTCTTGTCCACGTCCCTCCTCGGTGGCACCGGTGGTTTCTTGGCAGGATAGCCGACGGTAACAACTGCAACCAGCTTTTTCCCTTCAACACCAAGCGCCTTGTTTATCTCATCCTCTACATGCACAGGCCCCGTCATCCAGCATGTTCCCAGTCCCATTGCATGTGCTGCGAGCAGCATGTTTTGAATTGCCGCAGAAACACTCTGAACATCGCTGTAGTCGTCTCCGGTGGGGGTGTAATAGGCAAAAACCGCTGCGGGAGCGTTTCCGAGGCTCTTGAAGAACCTTTTCGTCTGGTCTATGACTTTCGGCGTTTCGGCAAAAAACATCTGCAATCTGGGAAGAATGTAGTCGTAGCCCTTCTCTATGACACTTATTAGCCTCTTCAACCTTTCTCCAGCAACAACGACGAAAAACCACTGCTGCCTGTTCATCGCAGAAGGTGCCCACATTGCCAGCTCAATCATCTTTTCAAGCTTCTCCCTCTCCACCGGCTTGTCGAGGTAGAATCTGTGACTCCGTCTCTCCTTGATAACTTTCTCGACACATTCTAAGAGCTCCATAAAGATTAAAAATTAAGTTCAGTTAAAAGCTTTTTGAAAAGAGCTTTATATTCACACGGTAATTTGTTTTAGATGGTTACCGGCATTGTGTTCCACGAGGAGTACCTAAAGCACGAGCAAAGTCCGACGCATCCTGAAAGGAGAGAGAGGCTGGCATACACAATGGAT
Source organism: Archaeoglobi archaeon (assembly GCA_029259415.1). Lineage (GTDB taxonomy): Archaea > Halobacteriota > Archaeoglobi > Archaeoglobales > Archaeoglobaceae > Archaeoglobus. The sequence continues at coordinate 36,715 of JAPDIW010000001.1, read as the reverse complement.
CAGCTCAGGGAGGAGGGAATATTCGAGAGTGAGCGTATAGTGCTTCTCGAACCATTCAAGGCTTCATTAGATGATGTTTTAGAGGTGCACACGGAGGAGTATGTGAGGTTCCTCGAAACGGAGAGCAAGAGGGGGGGAATCATCGATTTCGACACCAACATTCCCGTAGGGGTTTTTGACAGAGCCCTGCTTGCCGCTGGAGGGGCGATCAGGGCTGCTCAGGCCGTGCTAAATAAAGAATGCGATAACGCCTTTGCAATGATTCGCCCACCAGGGCATCATGCGAAGCCCTACATCGGTGCGGGATTCTGCTACCTCAACAACATGGCGATAATGGTGAAGTGGCTTTTAAAGCAGGGATTTGAGAGGATTGCTATACTTGACTGGGACGCTCACCATGGAGATGGCACTCAGGAGATTTTCTACAACGATGACAGGGTGCTCTTCATCTCCACACACCAGATGCCGCTCTATCCCGGCACAGGTTATCCTGAGGAGTGCGGAGTTGGGAAGGGGGAAGGCTACACGGTCAACATTCCCTTACCGCCAGGAACTGGTGATGAAGGCTACATGATGGTCATTGATGAAATAATAGAGCCAGTTGTAAACGAATTTGAGCCTCAGTTTATAGCGATCTCTGCAGGTCAGGACAACCACTTCACCGATCCAATCACAAGCTTGGCTTTGACTGCGAGAGGCTATGCGGAGATGATGCGAAGAGCAGTTGAAATGTCTGAAAAGCACTGCAACGGTAGGCTTGTTGCTGTGCTTGAAGGTGGTTACAGCGTTGAAGGTGCCTTGCCTTACACAAACCTCGGCATAATCGCAGCGATGGCGGGCTTTGACTTATCAGCAATAAGAGAGCCTGAAAACTACCTTCCCGAACTGCTCTGGAGGAAGAGAGATTCAGCTCTTGTGAAGCTGAGACACAACATCGAAGATGTCAAGAGGGTGCACTCAAAATACTGGAAGTGCTTCAAATGAACCTCGAAGAGCTGAGAAAAATACAGGAAAAGATGGCAAAGAGCGTTGTTCTCGATGATCTGATTCCTCTCGATGATATCAAATACGTTGTGGGAGTTGATCAGGCTTTTATAGATGATAAAATCATTTCATGCGCGGTCAAGCTCAGGCTGCCAGAACTGGAGGTTGTTGACAAATCAGTGAAGACCGAGAAGGTTAGCTTTCCCTACATCCCAACTTTCCTGATGTTCAGAGAAGGTGAGCCGGCGGTAAATGCAGTTAAAGACCTTGTTGACGAGAGAACTGCAATAATGGTTGATGGGAGCGGCATAGCACATCCAAGAAAGTGTGGGCTGGCGACCTATATCGCGTTGAAGCTGAGAAAGCCGACCGTGGGGATAACGAAGAAGAGGCTTTTCGGTGAAGTTATCAAAGTCAATGAAGAGCTTGCGAAAATCGTTGACGGAAAAGAGGTTATAGGATTCACCCTTAAAACGTGCAAAAGGTGCAACCCCATCTACATCTCACCTGGAAGCTTTATTTCACCTGAATCTTCCCTGAAACTCGTGCAGAAATGCTTGAAGGGTTACAAGCTTCCAGAACCGGTTAGAATTGCGGATAAGATGACAAAGGAGGTTAAAAGAGAACTCAGGCACAACCTTAAAGCTTAAATAACAGTTTGGTTCAAGTTAAACTGAAGCGGGGTGGGGTAGTCAGGTGATCCCGGCGGGCTCATAACCCGCAGATCCGTGGTTCAAATCCACGCCCCGCTATTCGCTTAGCCCCCACCTCCCCCCGCTTTAACTTTTTGATTGATACACTTCTAATGATACTAAGACTTAAGTGCAGCTTATCATTCATGAGACTTCTATTCCCATGTTGCTAAGTAAGAGTAATTGTGAATCACTATGACTAAGTAAAATATTTTAGGAAAAGTCATACTGATTCCGAACACAGAAGACTGAGTTATCCTTTTGTGTAATGTTTATACATGATGAAAAATTTAGTAAACATTATATTATCCTATCAGAAAGGAGAAACATGTTGGTGGATGCATGGTGGTTCTGGCCAGCAGTACTTTTCCTGTTCACATTTGTCATTGGAATCATTGCACCGATATCTGGAGTTGGAGGTGGAGTGCTTTTTGTCCCGTTGACAACAGCGTTTTTCCCGTTCAACGTGGATTTTATCAGAGGTACAGGGCTTATAATGGCTCTTACAAGCTCTCTGTCCTCCGCTCCTCAACTAACAAAGAAGGGGCTTGCAAATCTAAGGATAATGGCGCCAATTGTAGCAGTTTCCAGCGTTACGTCCATACTGGGAGGAATTGTGGGGCTTTGGATAACGAATTCTTTCCCGGAAGGGAAGCATTATATCAACATCATGCTTGGAATCGTACTCTTCGTTATTTTCGTGGTGATGGCAACTTCGAAAAGAGTCGAGTTTCCAGAGGTTCGCGAACAGGATGGGTTGTCAAAGAAGCTCGGAGTTGCGGGGGCGTGGTACGAACCATCGCTGGAGAGAGTAGTTGAGTATCGAATAACGAATATGGCCATTGCCATACCCGCATTTGCAATGGTCGGATTTATTGCGGGAATGTTCGGTCTGGGAGCAGGTTGGGCCAATGTTCCGGTTCTGAACCTCATCATGGGTGCACCGGTAAAGGTCGCAACGTCAACCAGCATGCTGATCATTACAGTAAACGATGCTGCAGCAGCATGGATATACCTGGCAAATGGAGCGGTTTTACCTGTTATTGTGATACCTTCTGTAATCGGAATAACAATCGGCGCAAGAATTGGTGCAAAGCTTGCAGTTAAGGCAAAGCCAAAAGCAGTAAGGTATCTGGTTATGGGTATAATGCTGATGTCGGCAGTGCTGGACGTTTGGAAGGGGCTCTCAGGACTTGGTTATGTCCCCGGTTTTTAGAGGTGATGAGTGATGGTGGAAGAAGTTGAAGTTGAACCGATGAACAAGGTCTTTGCAAGAGTTATGGAAGTCATGACGCTTATCGGACTAATAGTGATGATAGTCCCCGGGCTAATATCCCTCACAGGAGAGAATGTTTATGTTGACCCTATAAAAACTGTGCAAAACTGGGACAAGCCTGCTGAAGAGTTCTGGACGGATGTTAAAGGCATTAGAATCCATGGATACGACTGGTTTCTAACCAATCTTGAGTATTTCGACTGTATCAGTCTAGTAGGAATTGTTATACTAGCCCTTACTCCGATCGTAAGCATTTTAGCCACCATACCAAAAGCACCAAGAGTTTACAAGCTAATATTAACCGTGGTACTGGTTGAGATGCTGTTTGCTATAGTCAGACCACTTATAATGGCTGGCGGTGGCCACTGATTTAAAAATTTAACAAATTTTTAAAAATTTTATTTTTGAAGATTACTGAAGTCCAGCTATGTACTCCATGTACTCCTCCTCAGACATTCTTATCCACTTTTCGTAAAACTGCTTGATCTTACCCACACGTTCTACATCAACTTCGTAGAAGTTGAGCACTCCTAGTAGTTCTCCTTCCTTCACCTCTCCATCCATTACTGGCAGGAAAACAACTTTTCGTATATCCCCGCCTTCCTCAACTTTCCACGGCGGGCAGTCGCAGAAGACATCCAGAACCGTTCCGTAAGCATGTCTCATCATGTGTAACGGATAAATTATCGTGTATGGCGGAACCCTTACTTTTTTGACTCTGATTACTGCTGGCTCCCCATAATTTAATTTCTTGTTTTCATCTGCTATTAGAACTTCCCACTTCGCGACTGGCTTCCTAACATATCCAAACGGTTCTATTTCTACCTTTTTTCTTATCACTGCATCTCCACTCCTATAAACAAGTGTGACGCTTTCTTTCCCTTTCTCCTCGATTACGCTCTTTACGTCCTCTATCCCCACGTAGTAGACGTTGATGACACCTATTAAATCGCCCTCCTCTATCTTACCATCGTCAACTGCAAGGAATATGGCCTGCTGAATCTTCTTCTCATCCTCCACCTTTCTCGGTCTTCCCAGCTGGACAACATCTAAAACGGTTCCGTAAGCGTTTCTCATCACACTCAGAGGTACAACTACTGTTGATGGTGGAATTTTAAGCTCTTTTATTTTTATCCTAGCCACATCTCCTTTTTTCACTTTCACAGTCTCGTCTGCAACAAGCAGCTCCCAAACACCAATGTGGCTCCTGGTATATCCTAGTGCATCCACTTTCGCCCTTTCTCTGAATACATTTCCATTGTCTCTCCACGTAATGTTAAGTTCTGTAGAAGTTCTCTTTATCTCAACCTTGGGTGGACTCAAGTTAAAAATTCTTGTAAGGAGACCGGTTCTTATGTAAAACACCTTTAAAACGCCAATCAAATCATCTTTTTTAATTTCACCATCCTCTACAGGAATGAATAGGACTTTGCTTATGCATTTTTCCTCCTCAACCCTACCCGGAATTCCGCATTCTACAACATCTATCACTGTCCCTAAAGCATGCCTCATAATACTCAAAGGTCCAACGAGTGTGTTTTCTGGTATGAATATTGGTTTGACTTTAACGATGGTGGGCTTACCCTTCTCAACTTTTTTGTCTTCGTCTGCAACAAGCAGCTCCCATTGTGTCACCGGAGCCATTCTGTAGCCTGTAGGTTTAATTTCAACCTTTAACTCTTCTACCCTGCCTCCGACATCGTCAACCCAGTAACTCATACTAACTTTTGCGCTCATCAAGATACCCTTAATGATAAACTGTTATATATTTCTTTCGTTTTTCTAATTTTTGTGTTATTGTAGAATTTTACCTCGTAAAAATATGATTGCACAGCAAGTAGTTCTAAACCACCTGAGTTACAACCTACATTTTGCACATTTGCCCAAATCCACTTCTTTTGCCTCATAAGCTTTGCAAACAAGGACAGGAGAGGCGGTATCGAAAATTAACCTTTCCTGTAAGCTGCGTAACAATCCTCTTAAAAAATTGTGCTTCCCAACTCCCAGAATTATCAAGTCCGGATTTATGAGTCTTTCAAATTTTAGTACCTCATCTAAAATATCTCCAAAAATTATATTTATCTGCTCCACGTTTATCCCCTCATTTTCTAACCTGTCCCGATAAAATTCGACGAGCTTCGAGGACTTTACCCCTAAATCCATGTATATCTTCATTTCCTTCTCCTGAGGAGTCATGGGCAGAATTTTTACATTTACTCCATAGATAATAAAAACATCAGCTCTCAATCCTTTTTTTGCAAGAGAGACGAGCCTTTCAGTTGCAATTCTCCCACACTCAGAATCGTCAACTACAAGAATAACTTTTCCTCTTTCATCCAACTCCATAGAGCATTCCCACTCTCATCTTTTTCGTTAATTTTTACTTTGTTTTTTCCTTATATTTATGTTGTTATCTAAAAATCAATGATTAAACGTTTAAAAATTTTGAACTCCAAGGTCCTTTTCCCAACTATAGTGACCGTCCCACCACCCAGCAAACGACTGGATTATTTTTCGTGTATAAAGAATGAATAACGACTAAGAAATTTTGTTTCGAAGGTAATTATATAAAACCAGTTAAATACCTTTAAATAACTTAAGGGCCAAGCGGAAAAGAATGAAGAAAGTCGAGCTTTACACCTACGATGATGCTGTTAAGGACCTTGAAGAAGGAGCTACAGAGATCGAGGTTACAGCAAAGAAGTGGGAGTCGATACTCTACGCTTTGAGAGAGATCGAAGAAGTCGCGATGCAGCTTACACCCCTCTGCGAGAAGTACATCGATTTCGACTGTGAAGGTTGTCCTTTAACAAACTTCGACCTCCCGTGTTCAGAGGCTATATCTACCTACAGCCTCTTCTGCGGCGACCTGAAAAAGCTGAGAATGGTAGCAGAGAACTTGCTATCGATGATTATCGCCGCAGGAAGGTATGAGGAGAAGAGGAACAGCTTTTTCATCTAAGTGCAAAATCTGCGGCAAGTCCATCCCTTTTTCACTCCCAGTCTGCCCCGATTGTTCAAAAAAAGATGAAGTTCTGGACATTGCCATTTCTCTCCACCCTCCTCTTTACGATAGGAAAATTAAGAAGTGCAAGCTGTGCAGCAACGAGTGTTCCGGCACTGCTCTTTGCGGTAGGCCTGAATACGGCAAGCTGACATACTACGAAGACCCTTTGCCAACGAACTGCTGCAACGCGTGGTTTTGCAGGGGAAGCGAACAAACAGGAACGAATCTCGCAGTCTTCTACTATGGATGTAACTTCGACTGCCTTTACTGCCAAAACTGGACACACAAGCACTTTGAAAACGTCAGAACAGTTAGCGTTGAAGAGCTTCTGCGTGCTGCGGAGAGTTCAAGGGTGAAATGCGTCTGTCATTTCGGCGGTTCGCCTGAACCCCAGCTTCCCTTTGCCCTGAAATTCAGCAGAAAGGCTCTAAAGCTGAGGGAAGACCTGATGATTTGCTGGGAGTGGAACGGAGCGGGAAACACTTCTCTTGCTTTAAAAGCTGCCGAGCTAAGTTTAAAGTCTGGAGGGACTGTTAAATTCGACCTAAAGGCATGGAATCGAAACCTACACATCCTGCTGACCGGAAGGGATAATGAGAGAGTGAAGCACAACTTTGAGAGAATCTTTGATAAATACGGAGCAGAGGTTCTCTCCGCAACAACGCTTCTCGTGCCGTTTTACGTTGATGAGGAGGAGGTTGAGAGCATCGCCCGCTTCATATCTTCACTAAGCCCCGAAATCCCTTACAGCCTGCTCGTTTTCCATCCTGACTACAGAATGTCCGACTTCCCTGTCACTCCAGTGGAGCAGGTAAAGAGGTGCTACGAAGCTGCGAAAAGACACCTCAAAAAAGTGAATATTGGAAACCTACATCTTCTTGGACTTTAAGAGCCTTATAATCCCATCAAAGGTGTATTCTTCGGGAATCTCTGCCTTAACACCTTTTTCAGCCAGAACATTCGCTGTGGGAGGGCCTATAGCCACGATTAAAATTTTCTCAAGTGCTTTGAGACATTCCTCATTGCAGAGTTCAAGAAAGCTTCTCGCTATCATGCCGCTGGAGAAAACGATTGCATCGTAAAAACCCGCCTTCACCCTCTCAATCTCCTTTTTCTGCACCTCTCCCTGCAGCTTCTCGATTCTGTAAACCTCAATTTCCCTGAAGTCGGCAATTTCAGCCAGTCTCCTAATTACATCACTTCCAGCGTTGCTTCTGAACGCAACAACTCTTTTCCCCCCCAGCATTTCAGCGAACTCTCTGTAAAGAGTCTCAGAGTCGAATTTTGAGGGTAAAAGCACCTCTTCTGCATCTATCAACTCTGCAGTCTTTTTGCCTATGGCTATAACCCTTTTCAGCTTTACTCCTCTCTCCTTCAAAGCTCTTGCCGCATTCTGGCTGGTGACTATCGCAAAGTCATGTTCGGGAACTTCAAAATCAACATATCTGAGCTTTATGAAAGGGCAGCCGTATGCCTCAAATCCATGCTCTGAAAACTTTTTCAGAGTGTCTTCGAGAAGCTCTTCAGGCCGTAGAATGAGCACTTTCATAGAAGCTCTTCTCTCAAATCGTTCAGGAACGGATACTTCTCCCTCACTTCATAAACCTCACTGAGCCTTATATCGCTCATCATAACCTCTTGATACTCTGAGGCTTCGATAAGGATAGACCCCATCGGATCTACGAGCATCGAGTGTCCTCCGTAGTCCAAATCACCCTCAACGCAGTTCACACCGGCAACAAAAACCTGATTCTCGATTGCTCTCGCCTGAAGCAGAACCCTCCAGTGCTCAATCCTCTCCTTCGGAAATTCTGCCGGAATAGCAATGATTTCAGCACCCATTTTGACGAGCTTTCTTGACAACTCTGGAAACCTCACTTCGTAGCATATGAGCAACCCGATTTTGCCGAATGGTGTTTCAAAAACTTCAAGCTTATCTCCCGCCTTGAAGTGCTTTTTCTCGTCCGTTAAGGGGAAAAGATGAGTTTTTCGGTATTTCCCTATTATTTTACCCCTGTGGATTATAACCGCTGAATTGTATAAATCATCATCTTCCCTCTCTGCAACCCCCGCTATTATCATAATATCCTTCTGTTGTGAAATCTTGAGCAGCAGGGAAAGTTCCTCCTCAAGAGGTTCAACAGACTCGTAATTGTGCTTGTAAAAACCCGTATTGAACACTTCCGGAAGTATGACAATGTTGGCTTTAACCTGAAGAGCCCTCTTGATGAGGCTCATACCCTTCATTATGTTTACCTCTCTGTCAGGCAGGATCCTCTGCTGAGCTATGGCCACACGGATTTTATCAGAGGTACTCAATTATCTCACCCTCCTTCGTTATTCTCCACCCACCATCCTTTCTTTCAATGCAGAACCCCCATTCCAGTATTTTCAGGTGGTAATCAAGCTCTTTTTTGCTTAGATTCAGCTTCTCCATAATCTCCTCCTCGCTCTTTCCTTCAGCAATCATTTTTAGGATTTCTTTTCTGACCGGATTTGCAACAGCCTTGTGATATCTCTCGTGGTATATCCTGCTTTTTTCAATGCTGTCGCTGTACTTTTCCCAGCTTGACATCTTCTTTAACTTGTTAATCTAAAATTTTAACTTTTCGAACGGTTTATATAACCTTCACAAAAGGTCGGAGCGATGAGAGAAAAGATACTCTCCGTCCTTAAAGATTACGATAAAGATAACATCCACATAGGAACGATTGGAAGCCACTCAGCACTGAACATTCTCAAAGGAGCAAAGGAAGAAGGATTCAGCACGGTCTGCATTTGCAGGGAGAGGGAAAAAAAGGTTTACGAGAACTTTGGAGTTGTGGATAAGTTTCTGATCATTTCTGACTACGCAGAATTGCTGGAAGAAGAAATTCAGGATAAGTTAAGGCAGCTAAACACGATTTTAATCCCTCACGGGTCATTCAACGCCTATATTGGCAAGTTCGACTCTCTGCTTCTCCCAATGTTCGGAAACAGAGAGCTGATGATCTGGGAGACGGATAGGGACAAGCAGAGAGAGTGGTTAGAGAGATCAGGAGTCAGGATGCCGAAGAAGTTCAGCAGTCCTGAGGAGATAAAAGGTCTGGCGATAGTGAAGTATCCGGGGGCGAAAGGTGGAAGAGGATACTTTATAGTCTCATCCTCCGACGAATTTTACGAAATCTCGGAAGAAATGGTTAAGAAAGGGCTTATTAAGGAGGAGGACGTCAAAAACGCTGAGATACAGGAATACATTTTGGGAGCGAACATCTACTTCTCATTCTTCTACTCCCCCGTTTACGGGCGGATAGAGCTTATAGCTGCTGACAGGCGGTATGAGTCAACAGCAGACGCCCTGGGGAAGGTTCCTGCAAAGGAGCAGATAAGGGTGAACATAAATCCAACATACACGGTGGTGGGAAACTTCCCTGTCGTTCTTAGGGAGTCTTTGCTCGTTCAGGCCTTTGAGGCTGCTGAAGGCATCGTTGAGGTCTCGAAGAAGATAGCCTATCCGGGAATGGTTGGAGCGTTCTGCATAGAGTCGATTTTTGACGAAAACGCAACGATGTATGTCTTCGAAATCTCCGCCAGAATAGTTGCAGGGACGAACGTAGGAATTCCCACCTCACCTTACTCCTACATCCTTTTCGGGGAGAACATGTACATGGGGAGAAGGATAGCGAGAGAGATAAGGCTTGCAATCGAAAAGGACATGCTCGCAGAACTGATATACTGAACTGGCAAAAAATATTAAATTTAGCGACTTATAAGGAAATATGGAGGAAGAGATAAGAAAAGCAGCAGAAATTCTCGCCAAATCAAAACACGCTGTGGTTTTTACCGGTGCAGGAATCTCGGCAGAGAGCGGAATTCCAACCTTCAGAGGTAAAGACGGGTTATGGAAAAAGTACGACCCTGAAGAGGTAGCCTCCATTTCGGGATTCAAGAGGAACCCGCGTGCCTTCTGGGAGTTTTCAATGGAACTGAAAGATAAGCTGTTTGCCGAGCCAAACCCAGCTCACTATGCAATTGCAGAACTTGAGAGAATGGGGATTGTGAAGGCCGTCATTACACAAAACATCGACATGCTTCATCAGAGAGCAGGAAGCAGAAGGGTTTTGGAGCTTCACGGCAGCATGGATAAGCTCGACTGCCTCGACTGCCACGAAACCTACGACTGGAGCGAGTTTGCTGAAGACTTCAAAAAAGGAGAGATACCGCGGTGCAGAAAATGTGGAAGCTACTACGTTAAGCCAAGAGTCGTGCTGTTCGGTGAACCTCTACCACAAAGAACGCTTTTTGAGGCTATTGAGGAGGCGAAGCGTTGCGATGCATTCATGGTCGTAGGCTCAAGCCTCGTGGTTTATCCCGCCGCTGAGCTGCCTTACATTGCCAAAAAATCAGGAGCAAAGATGATTATCGTAAATGCTGAGCCAACAATGGCTGATCCGATTTTCGACGTCAAAATTATAGGTAAGGCCGGAGAAATCCTCCCAAAAATAGTTGAAGAGGTTAAGAAGTTAAGACGATAGCGAAATTAATCTTGATTTTATTATTTTTAGAATCCTTTTCTTTAACATTCCACTGTCAGAAAATTATAAATATACCTCACGACCATTAAAGAATATTAAAATTAAAGATTGGAGGTGGTGTGAATGGTCGAGTTGGACTTAACCCAGATTCAGAAGGACATCCTGTATGCGTTAATAACGCTGTACAAGAAAAAGGCTGGCGGATCGGTGAAAGGAGAGGAGATCGCTGAGCTTATTAACAGAAATCCCGGAACCGTAAGGAATCAGATGCAGGCCTTGAGAGCCCTCGGTCTTGTAGAAGGTGTACCGGGACCAAAAGGCGGTTACAGGCCAACATCAAAAGCCTACGAGCTACTATCAGTAACCAGGCCAGAAGAGTCTGTAGTTGTTCCTGTCATTGTCAACGGAAACGTTATGGAAGAACTATCTGCTGAAGAGATTTCAATGCCTTCCATCTCAAATCCAAGCATCTGCCAGGCGAGAATTAGGATAATCGGGGACATCAAAAAGATCAGTCCCGGTGACAGCGTGATTGTAGGCCCAACACCTGTTAACGAGATGATGATTTACGGAAAGGTTGTCGGAAGAGATGATACGGAGAACACAATTGTGTTAGACATTGAAAAAATCGTGGCTCTGCCAAAAGACACGGTTGGAGAGCACATGTCCTCACCGATAATTTCGGTTGATGCGGAGGAGAAGGTTGCTGATGCTGCAAAGGTGCTTGCAGAAAACGGAATTTACTGCACACCCGTTCAGAAGAACGGCAAGTTTGTGGGAATATTCACTCTCGACCATGTTGCTAAGGCCGTGGCAGAGGGAAAGCTTGACAGCAAAGTCGAGGAGGTTATGAGACCCAAACTCGTAATGGTTGAAAAGGACACCAAGATAGGCGAGGCACTTAGACTTATGAGGGACGAAAAGGTGAGAATTCTCCTTGTCACGGACAAGGGAGAGCCTGTTGGAGTCATCACCGACCAGAAGATTCTGACGAAGCTTGCACCGGAGCAGGTTGTGTTCTAAAACCTTTTTTTCTTTTTTAATTTTAATGGTTGCTACAGATTTTTGGCTTGAAGACTAATTTTAACTGAAATAAAATTTCTAACAATGAATCCGTAAGGAGGTGCGAACAACTATCTCAGAGCAGATATTGACTTCAAATACCATACCCAGCGTTTGTTATGCAACTCCTCTTTGTTAGGGAGCCGTACACTGTGATACCAAACACGCTAAAAATCAAAAAATTTAAAGGTGTAACAGTAAAGCAAGCACATGAACCTGATTTTTCTCGGCCCACCTGGAGCAGGTAAGGGTACGCAGGCAAAGAGAGTGGTTGAAAAATACGGTATTCCACAGATTTCTACCGGTGATATGCTGAGAGAAGCTGTTGCTAAGGGAACAGAGCTGGGTAAAAAAGCCAAAGAGTACATGGATAAGGGAGAGCTTGTGCCGGATGAAGTTGTTATTGGGATAGTCAAGGAAAGACTTCAGCAGCCTGACTGCGAAAAAGGATTCATTCTTGACGGATTTCCAAGAACCATCGCTCAGGCAGAAGCTCTTGACGAGATGCTCAAAGAGCTGAACAAAAAGATAGATGCCGTTATCAACATCGTTGTTCCCGAAGAGGAGGTTGTGAAGAGAATCACTAACAGAAGAACATGCAGGAACTGCGGAGCCGTTTATCACTTAATTTACGCTCCACCCAAAGAAGATAACAAGTGCGACAAGTGCGGAGGAGAGCTTTACCAGAGGGATGATGACAAGGAGGAAACTGTAAGGGAGAGATACAGAGTTTACAGAGAGAACACGGAACCACTTATCGATTACTACAGGAAGAGAGGCGTACTCTATGACGTTGACGGAACAAAAGATATAGAAGGAGTCTGGAAGGAAATAGAGGCAATACTCGAAAAAATCAAATCTTGATTCTTTTTTCCTTTATTTTGCCCTCAAGCCAGTCAGCGATTAGGTTTAAAACCCTTTCATCCTGTCTTAAAAAGTGGTCCCCCTCCTCAACCTCCACGAACGTCTTTGGCTCCTTTGCGAGATTGTAAAGAGTTACTCCATTCTCGAAGGGCACGATGTTGTCCTTTCTTCCATGCACGATTAGCTTTTCGACTTCAACATCACCAATCCAGTTTTTGGGCTCGATTTCGGAGAACTCCTTCAAAAACGAGTCTCGAAAGCTCTCGAAGCTACCGATACCCTTCAAAATGTTTTTCATACATGCATTTTCGTAAACCATTTCCAGAACCTGATCGTTGAAGAGGTCGATGCAGCAGGGTGCTGAGACAACAACGAGCTTTTGGAGGTTCTGCATTTCAACTGCAGCTCTAACTGCAACAGCCCCGCCCATGCTGTATCCGAGAACGCTGACTTTCTCAAAATTTTCCGCTATTGTCAGCAAGTCCTCGACCCACGACTTGAGGCTGAAATGTCCATCACTCAAACCAGTTCCTGAAAAGTCAAAAATTACTGTTGGAAAACCACGTTTAGAAAATAGGGAAGCAAGGTTTGTATAACTCTTCTCCACCACTGAACCCGGCTCGTAGGGCAGTCCGTGGCAGACTAATAACGCCTTTTCTACGTATGTCCTTGTAAATACTCTGCCTATTTTTTTATCGAGGTGCATCACTTCAATCCAACGAGCTTCTCCAGTTCTTCAAGGTCCTTTTCAATCTTCTTTATCTCTTCTTTCTTGTTCTGGACAAGTTCCGAAACTATTTCCTTCAAATCTCTGGTGAGCTTGTAGCATTTAAGCGGTCTTCCTTTACCTTTCTTCTTGATCTCTCTCTCCTTAATCCAGCCCCACTCTTTGAGATCTTTCATCGCCAGACTTACTTCAGGCTGTCTGAGGTTTGCTGCTCTCTCTATATCCCTTGAGACCGCTTCACCTGCCTTTGCGAGGAAAACCACTACTTTGGCTATATTTCTGTTCAGGCCAGTCTCTGAGAGCAACTGGACGATTCTTTCTTCCCTTTCAGTCAGCTCTTCAACCATATGATTCACCTCCAGTTACAGTTATGTGTTTACATTTTTTACTTATACTAAGGACTATATAAATTTTTTTGCATTTAGGTATTTATCTAATATCCAGTCGCTATTTTGTTAGATAAATCATTAGAAGGGAAATATTTTAAAGTCTATAACCTACCATTCTCCAAATGAAGAAAAAAGAGCACTACACAATCTCGGAACTTGCTAGGGAGTTCGAGATAAGCACGAGGACTATTCGTTATTACGAGGAGATTGGGTTGTTGAACCCAGAGAGGACCAAGGGTAATCAAAGAATTTTCTCTAAGAAAGACAGGGCAAAGTTGAAGCTTATTTTGAGAGGGAAAAGGCTGGGTTTCAGCCTTGAAGAGATCAGAGAAATGATTGAAATGTATGATGTTGCAGGAGAGCCTGAACAGATAAGGCTCACCCTGAAATACGGTGAGAAGAAGCTGAGAGAAATAGAGGAGAAGATAAGGGAACTCGAACTTCTTAAAGAGGATATCATAAATCTTCGAGACATGCTTTTAAAAAGACTGGAAGAGTTAGAAAGAAGCAGTTGACGTAAACGTTAAGTTTAAATATTATTCATTGCTATTTCTGCTGGGTGAGAGTGTGTTTACTATTCCGTATATTTTGGAAAGGGCGGCAAAGTTGTTTTCGAACACAGAGGTTGTAGGCAAAAATGGTGCTAGAAATTATTCAGAAATCTTTGAAAGAGTCCAAGGACTAGCAGCGTACTTTAAGAGCGTGGGGATTAAAAACGAAGTGGTAGCAGTTGCAGACTGGAACACGCCGGAGTTTTTCGAATTGATTTATGCAGTAACTGCAGCAGGAGGAATCATTTATCCTGTGAACATCCGGCTGCCTCCGGACCAGATAGCTTACACACTGAGAAAATCCGAATCCGGACTTTTGATTTATTCCGACGACTTTTCTGGCCTAACTAAGGTTCACGACGGCGAGAGTTTGCATATCAAAGAGGTTGTTGAAAAAGCAGATGCTGGTGCGGCTGAAATCAACGTAAAGCCCGACGATGTTGCAGTCATTCTTTTTACCAGCGGCACCACGGGGTTGCCCAAAGCCGTAAGATACAGCCACGAAAAAATGATTCACGGCGCACTTAGCATTGCACACCAGCTCGCTCATCACGAAACTCCTGCAAATCTAGCCTACAAGGACGTGATTTTCCCACAAATACCCATTTACCACATTCTTGCATGGGGGACAGTTTTCATTGGGCCATATATGGGTCTAAAGCTGGTAATGGGAGGCAGGTTTGAACCAGCAGAAGCTGTGAAAATCATCAAAAAGGAAGGTGTAACCTGGATTAACGCAGTTCCAACCATGGTCAACATGTTGCTTGAAACAAAGGAGGATTTGAGCGGTCTTAAAGTGCTGATTGGGGGTAGCACGATCACGATTGACTTGGCAAGGCGAATGGAAAAAGCGGGAATGAAGTTCTCAACAATATACGGTGGCACTGACATGCTCGCTTCCTCGATTTCCATTATGACAGAGGAAGCGAAGAAGAAGGGTATTGATTACATCAGGCAGGTGACGCATCCTGTTCCCTTTGCGGAGTTCAAAATAGTCCCTCAGGAGGGAATGAGCGGTGAGTCAGGCGAGATATATTTCAGGGCTCCGTGGCTCCCCATGGAGTACTACAAGGACGAGGAGAAAACAAAAGAAGCTTACACCGAAGATGGATGGTTCAAAACTGGAGACCTCGGTGTTGAAATGCCTGATGGAGGAATAAAGATACTGGACAGAGTTAAGGATGCCATCAAGTCGGGTGGTGAGTGGATCCCAAGCAGCGTGCTGGAATCTGTGATCTCGGAAATTGAGTGGGTGGAGTATGTTGCAGTTCTGGGGAAACCGGATGAGAAGTGGGGAGAAAGACCTTTTGCAGTAATCAAACCTCTTGACAGGAGTAAAGCGAACATTGATGATGTGAAGCAGCATTTGCTCAAGGCCGTTGAAGAAGGTAGGATCGCAAAATGGTGGATCCCCGAAGACTTTGTGATTGTTGATGAAATCCCGCTCACAAGCACGGGAAAAATTAACAAACTTTCGTTAAGAAATATGTTATTGGAGAGGTGATGCAAATGCTTGAAAACAACGCCCTTCTGACTGAGGAGGAGATAAAAATAAGGGAGGAGGCTAAGGAGCTCGTTAATGCCATTGATCCCGAACTTTTGAGGAGAATGGACAGAGATGAGGTTGATTATCCCTTCGAATTTCTGGAGGAGGCGGCAAAAAGAAAAATGCTTGGATTGAGATTCCCTGAAGAGTACGGCGGGAGAGGGCTGAGCTGGACTGCTGAGAGTGTGGCTGTTGAAGAAGTTGGTGTGTTGGGGAACGGAATTGGATGCAGTTACGCGATGGTAAGCATTGTTGGAGAAGCCATATACCGCTTTGGTCAGGAGTGGCAGAAGGAGGAGTTTCTGAAGCCGATAATCAAGGGAAAAAAGGTTTCGGCTGAGGGTTTGACTGAGCCGAGAGGTGGTAGCGACTTCTTCGGCACAACGACTAGAGCTGAGAAGAAAGGAAACGTCTGGGTGCTGAATGGTGCGAAGAGGTTTATCGCTGGAGGAAAGGTGGCAGACTTCTACCTGATTTATGCCAGAACTGATCCAAATGCTCCCGGACACAAGGCTCTTACCGCTTTTCTGGTTGAGAGGGATATGGGTGTTGAGATTGAAGAGATCTACAACCTGCTTGGGTTCAGGGGGATGGGGACGGCAAGGATAGTCTTCAAGGACGTCGAGGTGCCGGATGAGTACAGAGTTGGTGAGGTTAATGGGGCAAGAGAAATTTTCAACAGGATGATGATCCCGGAAAGGCTAACTTCCGCTGCCGGAGCACTCGGAACGGCAAGAGCGGCTCTGGAAGTTGCCGTAAAGTATTCCAACAAGAGAAAAGCTTTCGGCAGAAAAATTAGGGAGTTTCAGGGAGTTAACTTCATGGTGGCTGAGGCGATAACGAAGCTCGATGCGGCAAGAGCTTTAACCTACAATGCTGCAAGAGCTGTGGACTTATACGACGCCGGAAAAGGCCCAGATCCGAGAAGGCTGGTGAGCGAGGCTAAGTACTTCGCAACGGACGTTGGATGGGATGTTGTCAACAAGGCAATGCAGATTCTTGGCGGTATAGGCTACACGCAAGTTTATCCGGTTGAGAGGATGCTCAGAGACATGAGGCTATCACCGATATGGACGGGAAGCAACGAAATCATGAAGTTGCTCATCCAGCACGAGACCTACAAGATGATGGGGCTACCATCAAAAGATAGAGATGTGGAGAAGGACGCAATGGACTGGTACAAGGAGTGGGAGAAAGTTTACGAATAGATTTCTCATTCAATTTTTCTGATTTTTCTTTACAGCAATCTTCTCGGAATTAACCCCTGCATCAGCATGCAGTCAGCAATAACCAGCGCGACCATTGCCTCAACAACCGGCACAGCCCTGGGAACTATGCAGGGGTCATGTCTGCCCTTAACGCTTATCTCCACCTCTTCCATCCTCTCGTAGTCAACTGTTCTCTGGGTCTTTGAGATGGACGGTGTCGGCTTAATTGCGGCTCTCAGAACTATGTCTTCTCCGTTGGAAATTCCTCCAAGAACTCCGCCTGCATTGTTAGTTAAGAAGGCTATTTTACCGTTCTTTATAACTAAAGGATCGTTATTCTCGCCCCCCCTCTTCCTTGCAGCCTGGAAGCCAGCTCCAATCTCCACACCCTTCACTGCTGGAATGCCCATGACCGCGTATGCCAGATACGCATCGAGCTTGCCAAAAACTGGCTCTCCCAAGCCTGCGGGAGCATTTTTGACTACAACCTCTACAACACCCCCAACGCTGTCCCCTTCACTCATTGCATCTTTCAACCTCTTCTCCGCCTCTCTCTCCGCCTTTTCGTCTGGCATCCTTAGGGGACTCCTCTCTGCCCTTTCAAAAGCCTCTTCCGGGTCGCCTATCCTGCATTCAACACCTGCAATTTCCTTGGCATACCCCATTACCTTAATACCGTACTTCCTCAGCAGCAGTTTCGTCATCGCGCCAGCAGCAACCCTCGCCGCTGTCTCCCTCGCCGAAGCTCTTCCTCCACCCCTCCAGTCTCTTATTCCAAACTTTGCCCAGTAGGTGTAATCGGCATGTCCGGGTCTGAAAACAGTCTTCAAATTCTCATACGCTTTCGAGTCAACGTCTGTGTTCCATATAAGCATCGAAATCGGAGTGCCGGTCGTTAGGCCTTCAAAAACTCCCGAAAGAATCTCCACCCGGTCTGCCTCTTTCCTCTTCGAGGCATACTTCCCTCCCGGCCTCCTTCTTTCCATCTCCCTCTGAATGAAATCTTCGTCAACTTCCAGTCCGGAGGGGAAGTGGTCAATTACACATCCAACAGCCTTTCCGTGACTCTCTCCCCAGGTCGTGACCTTTAAAAAAAATCCGAAGGTGTTCATTCTCTTTCTCTATCCGCTATAAGCTTCCCACCAACACCGACATTCTCAGCAGGAGGCTCGTGAATCAGAATTGTTATCGCATTCTTGTCCATACCATAGATTTCTGCACAAACTTCCGTTAGCCTTTCCACAAACTCCCTCTTCTTCTCAACGTCGAGTTTTGGCCCGTAAACTATCAGTACTGGCATAAGATTTGTTAGCTCGGAATAATATAAGAATTGCTGTTAGGTTATCAATCCACAAAAAATTTATAAGTTCGTTAACCTTTTAGCATTCATGGTTAACGATATTAAAAAAGTAGTTCTGGCAGTGGTAATGGCTTTAATAACTGCGGTATCTGCTCAGATCAGCTTTAAAATCGGTCCTATTCCTTATACAATGCAGAACTTCGGAGTAATGCTTTCTGGTTTCTTGCTCGGGCCATACTACGGACTTTTATCAATGGTGCTGTACTTATTACTCATAGCCCTCGCCTTACCAATGGCTGCCGGTGGGGGAGGGCTGGGAGTGCTGTTAGGCCCGACAGCGGGATTTCTCTATGGCTTCACGATCTCATCGTTTCTAGCTGGGGTCTTCAGGAAGTTAATCTGGAAGAAAGGAGAAAGGAAAGAATTACTGTTGCTGTGGATTTCAACACTCTTTGCATCTGCTCCAATCTACCTTCTCGGCTTTATTGTTTTCTACAGCTTCGCAATCAACACACAAAGCCTTCTCTCATGGTCTGAGAATGCTACAAGAATGTTCGGCCTCAGCCTAACTTCTCCGGCGATGGTAGTCTTTGCTGCCACCGTACTGCTCTTCATCCCACAGGACTTCTTCGTAGACCACCTCCTCGCTGTTCTTGTTTTCAGATATGTTCACAGAATGCTGACAGAAAGGGGGATGAAAGTTGATTGAGTTCAGCGTGAAAAGCTATGTTTACCCGAACGGAAACGTAGGCCTGAGGGATTTTAACGCAACTTTTGAAGGTGGCGAGTTCATCATTGGTTCAACAGGTTCCGGGAAGAGCACCATCCTTAAAATGATTAACGGCTTAATTCCCCACTTTGTCGGCGGACGTCTTGAAGGCCACGTAAGGGTTTTTGGACAGAAACCAAGTCCGGAAATTGCGTTCTTTGTCAAGCAGAACCCCGAAGAGATGATAACCTCCACTGACGTCGTTGATGAGATCATCTTCCCCCTCATTCAGCTTGGAGTGAGCAGAACTGAGGCTAAAAAAGAGGCTGAAGAGGTTTGCGAGGAGTTAGGAATTGCCGGGCTTTTGGAGAGGAAAACTTACGAGCTATCAACCGGAGAGCTTCAATTGGTCGAAATCGCTTCTGCAATAGTTTCTAAGGCAAAAGTACTCGTTTTTGATGAGCCTTTTGCAAATCTGAGCCGTAAAAATGCGATGAGAGTTATCAGAATTGTTAAGGACTATCCACATGTTGTTTCAGACCACAGGCTTGAGTTTTCGAAGTACTTCGAGAGAACGGTGAATATCGGCCTTGAACTTGAGGATATGGAGATTCCAGAGGTTGAACTGGGTGAGATAATATATGATGGAGAAATTGAGCTTAGGGATAATGAGTTAATCGCGCTTGTTGGGGACAACGGGGCGGGAAAGACGATGATGCTGAAAGGAATAGCAAAGGACATGAGAAGGCAAGGGCTGGATTTTTCCATTGTTTTGCAGAATCCATCCTATCACCTTGTTGAGGACAGCGTGGGTAAAGAAGTTGATCCGGTCATTGCCAAAGAGTTGGGGATAGAAAAGCTTCTCAGCAGGCATCCGCAGTCCCTCAGCGGGGGACAGATGAAGAGAGTGGCAATTGCAAAGGTGTTCAAATCAAAAATTTTGCTTCTCGACGAACCCACAGCCGGGCAGGACTGCAACTTCAGAAAGAAACTGATCTACCTGCTCAGAAAGCACGGAAAATCAGCAATCATCGCAACCCACGATTCGGAAGTTGCTGATCACTGTAACAAAAAGGTGGAGCTATGATAATCGAATCGCTCAAAGAGGGGCTGAGGGGTGGGGAGAGAGAGGGTAGATGTGTGCTACTGTCAGCCTCTCTCCTCTCAGTCTCCGTATACATTTCCGGTATGGCTCCTGAAGTTTCGCTTTTCGCAATATTAATCCCCTTGATTGTGACAAAGGGTAGGAGCTTGAAGCTCCTGAAGGCCTTTCTGCCATTCTACATCCTCTTTGCCATCACTGCATTTTTTGTCGGAATCAAGGCTTTAAAATCGCTCTTAGCTTTTATTGGGGTAATCTCGGCCGGGTCTCTTGTGTTCTCATCTCAACCATCCGAAATCACCGGAGCTTTGACCTTTTTCAAGTTTCCTGAAAAACTCGTAAGCCTGCTTCAAATTTCCCTCTCCATGCTTCCGGTGATAGTCAGCGACTTCGAGAACGTCAAGAGCCTTTACGGCAGATCCTACTATAGACTGCTGAAGGCTTTTGTCTCAACAGTCATTCTGAGATCGGTAAGCTTTGCCGAATCACTTTACTCGAAAAATTTTAGGTATAAAGTTGCTGGAAAAACAAGAAAACCTAGGAAGGTTGATTTTCTTCTTTTGTTTGCCTCAATATTGGCCTTAATTTACGCAATATCTCTTGACGTGTCCACCTGAACACCTTCTTCAACGTAGAACCTGAAGTACTCGGAAACGGGTCTCTTCCCCCTCAACTTGGGAACCGCGAACTTGCTTACCAGCCTCTCACCCACCCTCTCCACCTCAATGTCAAAAACAACGTCAGACATCTCAAGAACTCTGTTAACAACATATGATGGGTGGAGGCCTTTGACGAGGTGACAGTAAACAACAGTTCCGTTCTCTTTTGCAAGGGTGTATAGCTTGTTTATCAACCAGTCCTTGAGCCCCCAGTCGGTGTTGAGGTTCAGGAAGAAGGAGAGGGAGTCGATAACAATGTTATACTCACCACTCTCCTCCTCTGCTATTTTTGACAACCTATCATCAACGTAGTCGAAAATTTCCTTGTCTCTGTATCTGTCCTCAACGATGAACTGACCGTACTCGTTGAGATAATACTGCTCGTAAACATCTACGAATGATACGAACTGTGTATCGAGGCGGAGCCTCTCCATATCCAGTTTGACAAACTTTGCCGGACGGCTTGTGGTAAAGTAGTAACTCTTCATAACGGTGGCGAACTGATAAAGGAAAGCCTCAGGCATCGCGAGAGGGTTTGCATGCACACACACAAAGCTACCTGCGGGTAAACCCCCATCTAATCTTCTATCAAGCAGAACGATGCCTGTAGGCACGTCCGAAGTTTTTAGTACTTGCACTTTACCACCATTAAACATATTGACGCAGGTACTTTTAAGGTTTTTCATTATTATTACAATTGTAGTGATATTATAATGAAGGCAAAAATCTTCCAGAGGTTACTTCTATGCTCATAATAAACATTAGGATTAAAAAACTGAAAAAAATAATAACAATTATATGGCTGCAAGATTACTCTTTGTATGGCGTCAAGAAAAATAAGGATTCAGACAACGATAGATCGGAGTGTTTACGAAAATTACATCAGTAAGCTCCTTCCCGAATACGGCCAGCTTAACAGACTTCTTGAAGAGGCCGTAAAAAACCTATTCGAAACCAGAGAAACCGAGTTATCAAAGATTGACCGCCTTCGTGTTAAAATGATGAAGGAAGCTGGAATAATCGCCATCGGTTTTGAGAGTGCGGAGAACGCTCTTAGAGGAGATATTGATAAAATTCTGAGCGAGAACGAGTTTAATTTCCTGCTCGAATGGTACTACGGAAAACCAATAGAAAAAATCACCATTGAAGAGGCAATTGAATTCATGAAAGTCGCTCTAATAGCGATGAACTGGGCCATCGACGCTAAAGTGAACTGTGTGGATGGGGAAACACACGTTTTGGTTAGGTCGAACGTGGGAAAAGGACTAGCAGAAGTCCTATGCAGAGCAATAAAGAACTTCTTTGAGAGGACCTATGGTAGAAATGTGAAATACTCTGTATTTCCGGGAGGTTACACTCTCATTTTCAGAAAATGAGCAATTTTGCTTCCTGATGCTCATATGTGAGCGGGTAAACTAATATTTAAATATTGTAATCTCAAAAGATTAAAATATCTATTAATGGTTTGATTGAACATGGCAGTTGTGTTTCCGTCAAAGGAGTGGATGGAAGAGTTGCACAAGAAGGTAAACGCCGATGAAGAATACAAAAAGGTGGCAGCTAACTGGGAAGGAGACTACCTCTGTGTTGTAGAGCTGGATGAGGAGGCTTTGAAGGATTTCCAGAACCCGAAGGTTTTGAAGGGTTTTCTTGGCATGCTGGACAGTATTCCGAAGGAGAAAAGGGAGAAATTTAAAGGAACGCCAAGTGAGAAACTGCTTGAAGCCCTCGGCCTGTCTCTGGATGCCAATCTGAGCGAGGTCAATGTGGAAGAGATTGCAAAGAAGATAGCTGAAAATCCCGATAAGATACTTGAGGCTGCGAAGGGTGCTACGCTCAACATCTGGATGGACTTCTGGCACGGTGAATTCAGAAATATTGAGGTTGCCGCACCGGGAGAGCATGAGGACGCGAAGTTCAAGCTCATCGGGCCTTATGCGGTTTTCAAACAGCTCGTTATGGGGAAAGCAGATGCTATCACTCTTGTCGTCAGCGGTAAGCTCAAGCTGCAGGGAGATATGGGCTATATGATGCGAAACATGGCCACTGTAAAGAAATTCACAGACCTCATGGCATCCATCCCCATCGAATCCTAATTTTTTTATGGGTGTTGGGGGATGTCAAAGTTTCTTGACCTCGATGAGCTGAGCGAAGAAGACCACATGCTTAGAGAGGAAGTTCACAGATTTGCTGAGGAGGTCATAAGGCCTGCCTCAGTCGAACTCGACAGAATGTCTCCGGAAGAGCGGATCAAGCCAGGATCGCCGTACTTCAAAGTGATGAAGCAGATGAAGAAGCTCGGGTACCATCGCATGTACCTTTCAGAGAACAAAGGCGGTCCAGGCTTAACGCCCTTGCAGCGCTACATAATTTTCGAGGAGGTTGCTTGGGGTAGTTTGGGCTTCGCTACAGCTTTGGGAGTGGACATGATACCTTTCGTTTCTGCCGCTCTCTTTGGAACTCCGGATGTGTACGAGGAGCTGGTGGTTCCGTGGATTGAAGATGATGAGGGGAAGTTTCACGGTTGCTGGGGAGTTACAGAGCCTGAGCATGGCAGTGACTACCTGATTAACTTAAGGGAGGATCCGGAGCTCGTTGCGAGGTTTGGCAAGGGCAATGTTGTGGCGGAGAAAGATGGAGATGAGTGGGTGATAAGTGGGCAGAAGTCCGCATGGGTTTCATCAGCGCCAGTTGCAACTCACTGCGGGTTGCATGCACAGCTTAAAGGGTCGAGAAGTATAGCAGAGGGGCTGTTCTGCATAGTTCCCCTTGATTCGGATGGTGTAAAAAAGGGAAGGCCTGCAGACATGCTCGGAATGAGGGACGATCCTCAGGGAGAACTCTTCTTTGACAACGTCAGGATTCCTGAGCACTACGTTGTTGTTGCACCGGGTTTCTTTTACGGCATATTCTGCGACCAGCTCCTCTGCCTGACGAGCTGCGGCATGGGAGCTTTTGCTGTCGGCCTGGCGAGAGCGTGTTTTGAGGAGGCTTTGAACTACGCCAGACAGCGAGTTCAGGGAGGAATGGAGATAGCGAAGCACAAGAACATAAAGCTGAAGCTTTACGAGATGTTCGAGAAGGTCGAGACTGCGCGCTACTACGTAAGGAAGGTAACGGAATACACTCATAAGAAAATAATAGAGCAGCAAACAGCAGATGCATCGCCAAGACATGCGAGGGCTGCGCAGATTTACGCAAAGAAAATTGCTTACGAGGTTGCTCACGATGCCGTGCAGATTTTCGGTGCATACGGGCTGAGCAAGGAGTTCATAATTGAGAAGCTATTCAGAGATGCGCGGAGCATGCTGATTGAGGACGGAACGGTGGAGGTTCTAAGTCTTGAAGCTGCTGAGGATGTTGTAGATAATTACGAAAAGGAATTTTATGATGTAAACCATATTACGAGAATTTTTAGCTAATAGTTAGTGAGGTGGTTGGTATGTTGAAAGGAATTCCGTTAGATTCCCCTCTTTACGAGGTGGATGAGGAAAGGGGAATTGAGTATAGAAACTGTGAGGCCATAACTGGATTTTTTACCATCAAGAACGATGTGGAGGACTTGCTGCCGGAAGGATTGAAACCATACAGCAAACCCGCTCAGGGTGGAATTTGGATTTCGCACTACTCCTTCAGCACGGTTGGTGAGTACCACGAATATCTGACGGTAATTCAGGTGGAGGACGAGCAGGGAGATATGGGGTACTACATTCCGTACATATATGTAACAAACGATTCTGCTCTGGCTGCCGGAAGGGAGCTTGCTGGTGCACCGAAAAAGCTGGCAAACATCGGGCTTGTTAAGGAGTTTGACGTCGTGATGGGGTATCTCGAAAGACCCGCGGGCAAGAGGCTTGTGACGTTCGTAATGAAGCCCAACACAAGGGCTATGGGGGAGATGATTGATTTTATCCTTCCAAAACCCACCTATCTCTATTCAGTCCGTCACCTTCCGCCGATAAAAGGCAAGGGTGGAGTTACTCAGCTCGTTAAGTGGTATGCGGACATAGACTTCCATACTGATCCAAAAGGAGAGAGAGTCATCTTCATGGGGCCTGGGAATATTACCTACGACTCTCCCTCTGTCATCGACCCAGTCCACAAGGTTGAGATTGACGCTTTCATGACGGCCATCTACTTCCAGTTCGACATGAAACTCGGCTTTGTTGATATTCTCAGGGAGTACTGAGGTGGAGAATGCTCAAGGGGAGCAGAGAGGGTCTCTCGATCCTCTCGACGCCAGTCTTTACGGTGCACTTGGCCAGGCGATGAAGGCAAGAGATGCATTGACCGAATACGTCAACTGTGAGTGTGTGATGACAGATAAGAGTGTTGAGGCCGTCCTTAGCTTACATGCATTACGACATGGCACTAAGCCTGATAGAGTTGTAAAAGAGTGGAAACTATGATCGGTGTCATAGGGGCAGGAACGATGGGGGCGGATATAGCTGCCCTCTTCGCCAACGCAGGCTTTAAAGTGGTTCTGGTGGACAGAAGCGAAGAAGCTCTAAAGAAAGCAAGAGAGAAGCACGAAGAAGAGTGTTTAAATGAGCTTGGAGAGGCGGGTTTGAAAAAGAGTGATGAGTTGGTCTCATCCATACACTACACAACAGAGTTGAAAAGTGTCAGGGATTGCGATTTTATTGTTGAGGCCATTACAGAGAAATTACAGCCAAAAATAGAGCTTTTCAGGGAGATAGAGAAGTTTAACGATAGGGCTGTTTTTGCAACAAACACCTCAAGCTTCATGCCGTCCGAGATTGCTGAGAAACTCTCGAATCCCGGAAGGCTCACACTCTTTCATTTTTCCAACCCTCCAATCCTCATGCCCCTTGTGGAGGTGGGAGGTAGCAGGGTATCAGAGGAGGCGTTAGAAAAAGGAGTTAGCATGGCCAAAATCATAGGTAAGGAACCTGTTGTTTTGAAGAAGGAGTGCAGAGGACACGTTTTGAATAGAATGCTCGGCGCTGCAGGTGTTGCGGTTGGATACTGCCTGCTCTACCACAGACCTGAAGAAGTTGATGCGGCCATGAAAAATCTCGGCTTGAAATACGGCTTTTTTGAACTCCTCGACATGATCGGCCTTGATGTGGCTAAAGATGTTCTTGAAAGCTTCCGAGAGTATTACGGAGATAGATTCAGGGGAATTCGCTCGATGGACTTTTTCATGGAGAAAATGGTCGAGTGGGGAAAGCTTGGCAAAAAGAGCGGTGAGGGATTTTACAAATGGGAAGGAAGCATAGCAAAAATCCCCGCTGCTTCTCCTGCGGATGTAAGGCCGCTTGTCGCTGCGATAATCAACGAAGCCTTGAGAATTGTTGAGGATGGGATTGCCGATGAAAAGACGGTAAACAGAGTTTACATGCTCGCAACAAACGCCCCTTACGGAATAATGGATGCAGCAGAGATGCTTGGCTACCCGAACATTCTCGATGCGCTCAAAGAGGCTTTAGAGGTAACAAAGCTTGAAATATTCAGACCGTGCGAATTGTTGAGGAGCAAGATTTAATTCTTTAAACTCACTTTCTCCATGCAGGAGCTTTTCGACATTCTGAGAGATTTCAGAGACTCGAGAGGCTGGAGGAAGTATCACACGCCCAAAAACCTCTCCGTTTCAATTGCTATTGAGGCTGCAGAACTTCTTGAGCTTTTTCAGTGGACGAGGAGCGTTGAGGACGAGATGAGAGTTCTTGAAGAAAGAGGCAGGGATGTGGAGGAAGAGATTGCAGACATCCTCATCTACGCCCTTTTCCTCTGCGATGTTGCCGGAATTGATCCGTTAGTGGCTGTTAAGAGGAAAATGGAGAAGAACGAGAGGAAGTACCCGAAGGACAGAGTACATGAATTCTGATTAGGCCTTCACAAATCGACAACAGTTATTAATCTGCCAGCAAACTGACTCCATGCTTCCGGACGTTCAGCTTCTGAAGCCTGAAATTCCCATAGGCCTGAGCAGAGTTGGTGCCACAGGCATCAAAAAGCTCGTGGAGGTTCAGAGAGAGGGGAAAAGGCCAATTATTTTAATCTCAACCTTTGACGTTTTCGTTGACTTACCTGCTCATCTTAAAGGTGTCAATCTCAGCAGAAATTTTGAGGTTATAGACGAGGTTATTGAGGCGCTGACAGCAAAACCCATAGAGAACATCGAGGATTTAGTTGTCGAGATAGCAAAGCACCTTCTGTTAAGGCACGAGTATGCCACAAAAGCGGAGGCGAGGATGAATTCAGAGCTAATAATGAGAAAGAGAACGCCAAGAACGGGGCAGAGAACGCAGGAAGTGGTGAAAATTTTCGGGGAGGCAACGCTGAGCAGGGATGGGAACAAAATTGTAATGGTGGGTGTGGAGGTTACAGGAATAACAGCATGTCCATGTGCGCAGGAACTTGTCAAAGCAAGCTCAGCAGAGAGACTGGCTAAAATGGGGTTCGATGAGGAGACAATCAAAAAAATTCTTGATGCCATTCCGGTTGCAACGCACAACCAGCGTGGGAGAGCGACGCTAAAGGTTCAGGTCACGGACAGCTTCAAAGTTCCCATATCAAAGCTAATTGAGGTCGCTAAGTCATCCATGAGCTATGAAACCTACGAGATTCTCAAAAGAGAGGATGAGCTTGCTGTTGTTGAGGCAGCACACCGGAACACGAGGTTTGTTGAGGATGGAGTCAGGTATATGGCGATGGAGCTGCTGAAAGCCTTCCCCGACGCTCCGGGAGACATACTGGCATTTCTGCGGCAGGAAAATGAGGAGAGCATTCACCAGCACAATGTCGTGGCGGAGAGGTTTGCCACGTTCGAGGAGTTGAGGAATGAAATTGGCTCTTCTGATGCTTCTCGCAGCAACTCTAATTGAAGTGTATCCCAACCCTTACGGACTGGATGAAGCAGAGTACGTGAAGTTCCACTGCAACTCAAGCTGCCTGCTTAATGATTCAAACAGATGGATTAATGCTGAAGCCGGAACACATATAGCGACAAAGAATCTGAGCTATTTTGAAGAGAGGTTTGGATATAAGGCGGACATTCAATTTTCTCCAGAAATGGCTCTCTCAAACAGAGGAGAGGAAGTGTGTGTTGAAGACGCCGATGGAAAAGACTGCTTTCACTACGGTAAAGATATCGAGTTCCTCGATGAGGGGGTAATTTACTACAGAACTCCATCTGGATGGGAGTTTAAGTATGAGGACTGGAGCAACTTTTCATGCCTTACAGAAGTCGTAGAGGGACAGTTAATCTTAACTCCCTCCGATTTCTCCCTGGATGATGGGTGGATTGTTGCCTCATACACCTTCCATGCACCATTCAATCCCTCAAAAGTTTTTGTCGATGCAAGAACAAACAAACCATGCAGGGAGTTTGAGACGAGCACAGTTTTCCTGTCCTCACCCTCCTACAGAAACTTCCACTACAAGTTTGCGGTGAAGAACAACAGTGTTGTAATCACAACGGAGAACTGGCAGTTCAGCAAAAAGGGTTTTATCATAGTTTTTGAGAACCACAACGTGTCAGAGATGCTGTTACGACTGCTCGAAAACGATAGGAAGTATTCAACGAATGTCTCAAAATCGTGCTCCGAGTGGGTTTACAGAAATGGTGCTGGCGGTAAGGTTTTGACTTTTAAAGCTCCCGTAACCGTCTTCATTTTGCCAGACTGCAACCCTGTCCTCGAATTTATTTCCTCAGCTAGGCAGAGGCTCTACATCATAGCTCCTTATATTGACTTCAAGTGGTACAAGGATGATGGTCTCCTTGAGGCTATCAGAAAAGCAAAGCAGAATGGAGCGAAGATAAAGGTGGTGCTGGATGCCAGGTATGCCTCAAAAGAGGCTGTGGAAACTCTCAGGGAGGAGGGTGTAGAGATAAAACTTGTGGAAAGGCTCCACGGAAAGGCGGTAGTAGCGGATGAAAGGCTTCTGATAACCTCTGCAAACATGAACATGTACGGACTTAAGCTTAACAGGGAGGTAGGGGTGATTGTTGATAGCCCCAAGGCTGCTGATGCTGTTGTTTATGAATTTGAAAGCAGGGCAGTATCACCCTTGGATATCTTGCTAACTCTTGCAGCCTTTCTTGCTTCCGTTGCAGTTTTCAGGAGAATGAAGGATAAGTTTTAATTATCACCTATGTGGAAAATAAAGTGAGGTGTCAGAATGGGATTGATGCTTGCCATAAGAAAGAGATTCGGATTCATTCTGAAGCTGTTCTTCAAGAAGGACAAGATGAGAATAGGTATTTACGGCCCTCCAAATGCCGGCAAAACAACTCTTGCAAACAGAATTCTTAGGGACTGGACTGGAGACGTAATCGGTTCTCCGAGCGATGTGCCGCACGAGACGAGGAGGGCCAAGCTCAGAGAGGGTGTGAAAATAGAAGTTGACGGAAAGTCTCTCACTATTGACATTGTTGACACTCCTGGACTTGCGACGAAGATTGACTTTCACGAATTCTTGAAGTACGGCATGGATGAGGAGGAGGCAAAGAGAAGAGCTAAGGAAGCGACTGAGGGTGTTATTGAGGCGATAAAGTGGCTTGATGACCTTGACGGGGTTTTGCTTGTCATGGACGCCACCGAGGACCCCTTCACCCAGGTGAACGTAACCATAGTAGGTAACATGGAGGCGAGAAACCTCCCCCTGCTGATAGTTGCTAACAAAATAGACCTGCCAAACGCCTCTCCGGCAAGGATAAAGTCAGCTTTTCCACAGCACCCCGTCGTGCCGATTTCGGCTTTAAAGGGTATCAACATAGACTCGCTTTATAAGGCAATGGCCGAGAGGTTCGGGTGATGGAGATGGAAGGAGTGCAGATGCACCTGATATCGAAGGAGATGCTCGAAAAGATGCCTTCTATGGAGAAGCTGAGGATGATTCTGGACAACGTGAAGGAGGGTAAGATTGTCGTCCTTGAGACTGGCCTGACTCCTGAGGAGGAGGCGAAATTAATCGAAATGACGATGCTGGAGATAGACCACGAGAACTTCATAGGCATTGAGGTGGAATCGTATCCAGTTAAGGAAAGGAGTGTGTTTTCAAAACTCTTCGGAAAACCCAAGGGTAGGCTGACGGTAATAGGCCCTGCAAACAGGCTCAAGACTCTCGAAAAGCAGGCTGATGTAATCAAAGCTCTCGTCCAGGTTTAGGGGTTTCTATGGCTCACAGATGCACCAAATGCGGAAAGCTTTATCCAACAGGCGACATGCGGTTACTTCAGGGATGTGAGTGTGGGAACAACAAGTTCCTCTACGTTCCTGACGAGAAGAAGCCCAAGGAGCCAGAGAAAGTCGAGGAGGAGATAAGAAAAGAACTTACGGAGATGGGGATAGAGACGGTTCGCATCATTTCTCCCGGAAAGTACGAGATTAACATAGAGAGGCTTTTGCAGGGTGAGGGAATCGTTATTGCCTTACAGGAGGACGGGAGGTACGTTATCCACCTCCCCTCTTTGTTGAAAAAACGCAGAGACAAGTAATAGTAAACCTTAATAATCGTTTTGAGTATAGGCCAAAAATGGAATTCGATCTGGATTTTTGGAGAAAAGTCGTGGATAAATCCCTCGCAGCCATTTACATAACAGATGATAAAGGCAAGATTCTTTACGTCAACGATATTGTTGAAAGGGCCACAAAGTACTCCAAAGAGGAGATTTACGCAATGGATAGTATTTTCGAGCTGGCTCATCCAGAGGACCGTAATTATCTCAGAAAAGAATTTGAAAAGCTTGGAGAGGAAGGTAGATTTTACGAGTCGCGTTATGTAACGAAGAACGGTAGAGTCAAGTACGTCTGGGGTTTCGCTGCAAAATTCAGCTTTTTGGGCAAAAATTACATGATAGGGAACTGGATTGACGTCACTAAGGCAAAAGAGCTTGAACAGGCTTTAAGAGAGAGTGAGGAGTTTTACAGGACTCTTGTTGAGGATTCTCTGACTCCCGTTTACCTTCTCCAAGATGGGGTGATGGTTTACGTAAACAAGGCATTTGAGGAGGCTACCGGATACAAGAGGGAGGAGATTGTAGGTAGAAATCCCTTTTTCCTAATTCACCCCGAAGATAGGGGGCTAGTTTACAGGAGGTACGTGGAGAGGGAAAAGGGTCTGAGGGACATCATGGAAACCTACAGCTGGAGGGTAATTCGGAAGGACGGTGAGGTGAGGTGGGTCACGGCGAGGCCGGGGAGAGTTACCTACAGGGGAAAGCCAGCAGTTGCTGCTACCGTTGTTGACACGACTGATATTCACAAGCTAAACCTTGAGCTCAAAAAGAAGGGGGAGTATCTGGCCTTTGTCAACAAGATTATGAGGCACGACATCGCTAATGCAGTTACGGCAATCAGGGGAGCTCTGGAAATCATACAGGATTCTTCTGAAGAGGCTGAGAGACTGATACCTTTGGCAATCAAAAAGGCCGATTATGTTTTCAGACTAATTAACGATGCAAGAGAGCTTGAAATGGCTCTTGAGGAGCTGAAACCGATAAACGTTGTTGAAATAGTAAAAGAGGTGGTTGAGCAGTTTAAAGATGTGGAAATGGATGTTAAGGCGGAAAGCGTGTTTGTGAGGGCTAATGAGGGACTTAGGACTGTACTGAACAACATCCTGCAGAATGCAATGGTTCACGGAGGCGGTAAGGCCAGAGTGGAAGTTTTGGCAAACGAGAGTAATGGTGTGGTCAGGGTTATTGACTTTGGAAAGGGCATACCTGACGAAATCAAGGATAGGATTTTCGAGGAGGGCTTTACGGAAGGAAACGGGATGGGGTTGGGCCTTTACATTACGAAAAGGATTATCGAAATCTTTGGAGGAGAGATAAAAGTTAAGGATAATAAGCCAAGCGGCGCAATTTTTGAGATAAAAATACCAAAAATTAAAGGGGAAGACTGAGAGCTTTTGTAGGGCAGACTTTCACGCATGCTCCGCAATGAACGCATTTCTCTGCATTCACTATCACTCTCTTCTCTCCATTGAAGCTTATTGCCTCAGTTGGACAGATGCTCACGCATGCTCCGCAATGAACGCATTTCTCATCGTCCTTCTGAACCGCTTCAAGAAGTTCGATTACCTCAACTCCTTCCTCTTTCAAGATGTTCTCGACCTCTTTGGCCTTTTCATCGTCGACTTCTATCAAGATTTCTCCCCTCCTCGCACCCACTGACGCTCTGAGTATGTTGATTAGGGCTCCCGTTTTTAGTGTTGTTTTTGATAATACTGGTTCTGTAACAGTTCTGGAGTCAAATCTGAGCAGAAGTTTCACGTTATCACCTCGCAATCAACTTGCTCAAATCTTCGCTTGTCACTATCCCAAGCACCCTCTTTTTCGAGTCAACCACAGGCAGTGCTGAGATGTTGTTCTTTTCCATTTTCCTCGCTGCAACCTCCACCGGCTCATCGGGATGCGTGTAGATTACTCTTCTCGTCATTATCTCTCTAACCACTCCTTTCTTGGTTCTTGCCACAGCCTTGGCGATATCCCAAGACGTAATTATACCTACAAGAACGTCGTTTTCAACCACCGGCAGATGGTTAATTCCTTTATCTATCATAATCCTTGCAGCTTCCTCTATTGGCGTGTCGGGTGATATGGTGTATGTTTCAACCATCACGCTTTTTACAACCTTTATTTCTCTCTGCCTCATCGGCTTGAGAACTTCCTTTGTTGGAATCCTGTCCACCGGAGCCGTGAGGAGAAACTCTCCCCCCTCAATCTGTCGCTTAAGCTCTTTCATTATCTTCTCCGCCATGTAAAAGCTTGAGAGTGGTGAAACTCTCACCTCTTCGCCATTTATCTCAACTTTTCCGCTGATTAGCTCTTCGTAAGTTACCTTCCTCACCACCGGCCTGTCTCTCCTTGCAACACCGAAGTCGATAATCTTTGTCTCTATCTCGCTGTTTCTAACTGCCGTGAATCTCGCCATTTCCGCATCGAGTATCGGGATTGGTATGCCTATGCCAACGAAAAGCGTTGCACCGTAACCAGGGAAGTACGCTGCCCTCATGTATTCGGGTTTCATTTCTTTCAGATTTCCCTTGACCATTAGAGTCCCGTAGGGAGGTGCGTGCTGCGTTCCCTCACCAATAACATATCCTTTAGCCCCGCAAAGGAATATTCTTGTTCCAACGCCTATCGTTCTGTATTCAGGGTCGTTGTTGAGGGGGCTTATTTCTCCAGTGCCTGCAAAGGTAACGTTTCCAAAGTTTGGAAGAAGGGTGCCCATGTATGTCCTCAAAATCCTGTCTGAGCTGTTTGTTGCAGCGTTGTACCTCTGGTAAGCGTTTCTCGGGTTGAGCATAACCGCCTGGTTGACATCTTCCAGCGATATTTCCGTGACTATCTCCTTTCTCGGATAGCAGTCCGTTCCGTAGGCTGTTGCTTTCAGCTCAACCTCTCTGCCCTTGACAAGCTCCTCTATAACATGACTCCCTCCGTACTCCTCGACAGTTTCGGACAGTTGAGCAGCACCAAGATAAGCGTCAACTGCTGCAATACCAGTATAAGCTTCAACGTCGTTCATCCACACTCTTTGCATTTTGATAGGGGGGTCAGAATGGCCAAAATTGAAAAAGGCTCCACTGGAGCACATCGCTCCAAATGTGCCGGTAGTGACGACATCAACTTCCTTCGCAGCCTTCTCAGCCCCAAGCTCCTCCACAATCTCTTTCATCTCGGCAGCGGTGACAACTACAACGTTCTCCTCTCTGATTTTCTGATTTATCTCTTCAATCGTTTTGACCATGCACTCAGCATCATGTTAAGGTATATAAACTTTTGTAATGTTAGATAAGCGATATATTACCAGTAGTAATACCAAGAAAGAAAAAAGAGAGTTTATTTTTCGATGCCGTAAAAGTCGTACCAGCCTCCCCTGCTGCCGGGCTTTCTTCCAATGTATCCTGAGAGGACAAGCTTCTTCAGCGTGTTTGGGGCAGCATAGTGCGGCTCCTTCGTCTCGTTGTAGAGGTATTCAGCAATATGAAGCGCTGTGTCCAAGCCGATAAGGTCCATAAGCTCAAATGGCCCCATTGGGAAACCAAAGGCAAGCTTGCACATCTCGTCGATTTCCTTTATCCCGCCAATGCCGATCTCGAAGAGCCTTACGGCTTCGACGAGCCACGAGTTGATGAATCTTGTTGTAAAGAAGCCTGGCCCGTCACCAGCCTCAATGGGTATTTTACCCATCTTCTTTGAAAGCTCCACAGTTAGATTGAAAGTTTCATCGCTCGTCAAAGCTCCCCTTACAACCTCAATCAGCTTCATTACTGGAGCGGGATTGAACCAGTGCATGCCGATGAACTTGTCCTTCCTTTCTACGGCAGTTGCTAAGTCTGATATCATTATTGCCGAGGTATTTGAGGCGATGATAGTTTCGGGCTTGCATATTTTGTCAAGCTCGGCAAAGATCTTCTTTTTGAGATCTGCTTTTTCAGTTACAGCCTCAATAACGAAGTCCGCATCTTTCAAAGCCTCAAGAGAAGTTGAGGTCTTTATTCTAGCCAAGACGGCCTTTGCCTCATCCTCACTCATCTTCCCCTTCTCAACCAGCCTTTTCAGGCCAAAAGGCCCCGACTCGATAAGCTCCATCGCCTTTTTCAGCACATCTTCACTGACATCAACCATAATAACTTCATATCCGGTTCTTGCAGCCACCTGGGCAATTCCGTGCCCCATAACTCCAGCACCAACAACACCTATAACTTTAATATCCTCCAGCTTCATTCAATCACCTCCTTCAACAAACTTCCAGAAGTCTGGCTTCCTCTTCTCCATGAAGGCGTTCCTGCCCTCTACTGATTCTTCAGTTCCATAATACAGGCTTAGCCCCCCAACTCCGAGCTCCGTAATACCTGCCAGTCCTTCGGTGTCTGCAAGAAAAGCGTACTTCAGCATTTTCAGTGCTGTAGGACTTTTCTCAAGCAGCTCGTTGCACCACTTCTCCACCTCCTCGTCAAGCTTTTCGTGGGGAACTACAGCGTTCACAAGCCCCATCTTGAGAGCCTCTTCAGCAGAGTAAAGCCTGCAGAGGAACCAGATTTCTTTGGCTTTCTTCATCCCCACATTTCTCCACAACTCTCCCGTCCCAAATCCGGGATCGAAGCTGCCTACTCTCGGTCCTGCCTGGCCGAACTTTGCCCTTTCGGAAGCAATGGAAAGATCGCAGTTCACCTGCCAGACGTGCCCTCCACCAACAGCGTAACCGTTAACTCTCGCAATGACCGGCTTTGGAATGTGCCTTATCAGGAAAGTTACTATCTGCCATCCCACCTCTAAAGGCAAAGCAGCAATAGTTCCCTCAAGTTCCTCACCGCTGTATCCCTTGTATCCTCCCAGATCTCTGATGGACTGATCCCCACCAACGCAGAAGGCTTTATCTCCTGCTCCAGTAAAAACTACAACTCCAATCTTTCTGTCAGTCCAGGCATCGATAAATGCCTTGCTAATTTCGTAAACCGTCACAGGAGTGCAGGCATTCAGCTTTTCAGTGCGGTTTATTGCTATCTTCGCAACTTTACCTTCTTTCTCGTAGATTATGTCCTGAAACTTCAACAGGTACACCTCCAGGGCAAAAGAAAATATACTGGAAAATACTTAAAATTTCCTCTTTGCAACCGTTACCATGTGTCTCAGCACCCTCACAGCCCTTTCGGGAGTGGGATAAACAGGAACACCACTTTTCTCGATTTCAATCCTCGCATTCCTGAGCTCCTCTATATCGTCCTTCATGTTGAAGAGAACAGGCTTTTTGAATTTCTTAGTCCATGAAAAGTCAACACCCAGCTTCATGAGGCTTGGGATGAAGACGCCGGCAATAATAGCGTCGATGTTTTCATCATCGTTGAATATTTTCAGAACCTCATTGAAAACTTCATCTCCACTCTTTTCTGCAATCGGATACAAGTCGAGGGGGTTGTTGATACTGTGCCATTCAGGAGCGAGCTCGTAAAGCCTTTCAAGTGTCTCCTCAGAGTACTTCGCCAGCGTTAGGCCATTCTCTATCACTGCATCTGCTGACATAACGCATTCAGCACCTGAAGGCTGGATCACTCCGACTCTCGAACCCTTGGGGAGTGGTTGGAGGGCAAAACCTTTGACTGCATCCACAAGCTCCTCGAAGTCGTAAACCTTCGCCACACCAGCTTGTCGGCAAGCAGCCTCAAAGACTTCTTCGCTCGTGGATATCGAAGCTGTGTGGCTCAAAGCGCTCCTTTTCCCAGCTTCAGTTCTGCCA
The DNA here is from genome assembly GCA_029259415.1 of Archaeoglobi archaeon. Lineage (GTDB taxonomy): Archaea > Halobacteriota > Archaeoglobi > Archaeoglobales > Archaeoglobaceae > Archaeoglobus. Next base: position 910 of record JAPDIW010000001.1, on the reverse strand, counting down.
GACTTTAAAACAACAATGGGTTTTTTAGCAGACTTCATCAGATCGTAGAACTTCCTGCCGTTCGTGAAGCCTTCGAGGTATGTTGCCACGACTTCCGTTTTCGAGTCTTTGAGCAGGTAGTTCAGCACTTCAACCTCTCCTACATCGGCTTTATTGCCTATAGCCACAATTCTGCTGAAACCGACGTGCCAGAGGGGCAAAAGGATGAAGTTGGCAACAGCACCGCTTTGAGCCAAAACACCAATGTTTCCCTTACCCAATTTCCTGAGCATCGAAAAGAAAGAAGTCAAACCCGACTCCGGGTCAAGAATTCCCATAGTGTTTGGCCCGATTATCCTCATTCCGCTTTTTCTTGCTATTTCGACAATCTGCTTTTCAAGCTCTTTTCCATGCTCCCAACCTTCTGCAAACCCTCCGCTCAATACTACAATCCCTTTAACACCCTTTTCCGCGCACTCCTCAACAACCTTTATCGCATTTTTCGAAGGAATGGCTATTATCACGAGGTCGACCTTGTCGGGAATAGCCTTAACGGAAGGATAGCACTTGAAGCCCAGAATCTCATCTGCATTGGGATTGACGGGATAAACCTTCCCCTTAAACCCCAAGCTTTTGAGATTGTTCAGAACCATTCCGCCGGGTTTGAAGAGATTCCTTGAAGCACCAACAACCGCAACACTCTCGGCATTAAAGAAGAAGTCTATGTCCCCAACCTCCACATCGAACCTCTTCCTCTCACCAACAACAATCCTGGCATCAGCAACAACCAATCCCTTCTCATATACAAAGACGGGATTCAAATCCATCTCCACTATACTCTCTTTCTCAACAAGTTCATTCAGCTTCAAAAGCAGGTTTATGACGGCTTCAACATCACCCCTCATCCCTCTGTAGCCTTCTAAAAGTTTGT
>JAPDIW010000023.1 GCA_029259415.1 Archaeoglobi archaeon | reverse complement strand
AAACGGGAAGATAGAGAAGTTCTTTGACTGCTACAACAGGCATAGGGATGATTTTGAAAGCTTAGATGACTTCGTTTACTGGTACAACAACGTCAGATTCCATGAAAGCCTTGACACCAAACACTACCTCCAAACACCAGAAGATGCCTTCTGGAGCAGGTTGCCGGTAGAGGCAAGGTTAGGTGTTGCATTCAAACTTTTTGATGAGGTGTTGGAGAATGAGAGGTAGGGTTTATAAGGTCAAAAATTTTGGGACTATACAAGATTGCTAAAGCTCGAAAATATATTTATACTTCCTTAAACTTATTGTAGAATGATGTTGGAAAGAGTGAAGTCAGGTGTTATTGGACTCGATGAAATTCTTGGAGGTGGGTTCATCAAGAACACAGTCAATGCGGTCGTAGGTGGCATAGGGTGTGGAAAGACCATTTTCTGCATGAACTACATTCTCGAAGGGCTTGAAAACGGTGAAAAGTGCATGTACGCTTCTCCCGACCTTGAGGTCAATGAATTTTTAAGACTTGCCAAATCATTGCAGTGGGACTTTTCCAAATACGCTGAAAATGGACAGCTAAATATAATGAAGGTAATGGCACAAGATATCGCTTCGTTAATCAAGATGGTTTTTGAATACGACAGAGTAGTTATTGACGCCCTATCCCCTCTTGTCGTCGATGTCGAATCTGAAGAAAGAAAGGAGATAAGCTGGTTGCTTAAAAATCTCAAATCTAAGGGGACAGTTCTGATTACCGTGGAAGAACCTCTTAGACTAAATGCTGACCTCATACTCCTCTTAGCTGACTCTGTTATAAATCTGAGATATACTGGCTACGGAGGATCCTTCAGCAGGACGCTAAGAGTACTCAAACACAGAATGTCCTGGCATGCTGATGGAGTCTACCCCTTCTGCATAATCGAGGGAGCCGGAATAGTCATTGATGAAAAGAGAGGTGAAGGGTTTGAAGCAGGGGAGCTTGACCTTCCTGAAAGGACTATGGAAAAAATCAGGGAGTTGTGTAGAAAAGGCGTCCTTACTGCAGAAGATTTTGAAAAGATAAAGCGGAGAATATCATGAGAGCAGAGTTGTTCGAAATAATTGAACCCTTCAGAGCGGACGAGTCGATTCTTTTCGCGGTAGTCTACAGTGTAGACGGTACGGTTCTTGCCAGTTATATAAAGAGCAGAGAGTGGATTCCAACTCTTGAATGGGCGGAGAAGCAGGTAGAGGTTGTGGCAAGGCAAGTGCTGGAAGAGAACCTGAAAAGCGTTGAGTTCAGATTTGGGAAGGAGGGGATTCTCATAAAACCAATCTCAAGGTCGATGCTCCTGGTGGTGGGCATTTCCGATGCTACCTCACTCTACAAGGTAAGAATAGATGCTGAGTCGCTGCGATATGATTGAGTTCGCATACAGCCTGAAAAATGATGCCAAAAGGGCGTTTGATGAGATAAAGTCAAAAGCCGAAAATCTTGATTTTAAGCCAAATCTCGCAATAGTTTACTTAACTGAGAGTCTCCAGAAGGACGCAAAAGTGTTTAAATTCGATTTTAACACACTCTGCATCCCGGTTGAGGGATTTATAACTCCAGAGGGAGTTTGGACCCGTGGATGTTTATGCATGTTTGCTGACATCGACTACAGCTTGAATGTTTTCAGAGGAAATGTAAACGAGGTTGTGGAGCAGTTGAGAAATGCAGAGAAAGGGAAGTTTAATTTGCTGGTTTATCCGCTTTTTTATGTTGAGAGTCGGTACGCGTTTTTAGGGAAATACCTGAGGCTTAAAATTACATCTGATTTAGAGAAAGCCTCTAAAATTTATGAGGATTTGATCTATCCTATGAATACGATGTTGCGACCGTTTAGAGATGAATTGAAAGAAGCTGTTTCGTTAAATTTATTCCCCATTAAGTTTGGTATTGGTAAACCTCAAATATATGTAAACGGAGAAAGGGTTGGTAGGGGTGCGGTTCATCTGTTTTTTGATCGTGAATTTGCGGTAGATTACACTGATTTTCTACCTGAGAGGCAAAATGACATTGAACAGACAAAGGAAATTTTGAAGAAGGAGTTCCAATTCATCGAGGAAGTTGAGGTTAAAAAAAGTAGACTGGCGATAAGTAATATAGGAGAACTTAGTATCAGAGAATATTTAAGGAAACACAGAATTAAAATGAGAGAGAACTTGGAGAAAGATATTGAGGAAGAGGAATTTTTAGGTGCTACACCATACGGTCTACTGTTCTTTAGCAGAGAAACAGGTGGTGTAGCAGGATTAGGGCTGATGGATTACGATTTAAAGTTTTATCCGTCGTTATTTGAACTTACACCTTTTGACAATAAAGCCATATTTTTTGGGGAAAGACTTGGTGAAGGTGTTTCGAAAATAGCTTCCGAGTTAAGCGAGAGAAAATTCAATTTCGTATTTTTTGATCAAAACTTAATGCTAATGTTCGAAGATAGAATTGTTAATCTTTTCAGACAACGAAAAACACATGGAATAATCACCTCCTATCCATCATATACAGGGGATATGGAAAAAAGAACCATGTCTGAAGTTGAAAAGAGAATTGCAATGAATACTTTTCTCTCTACAGTAACCATAAACTTTTAAAACAAGACAACCCAGCAATGGATAGAATAGATAGTATATGCAGTTTTGTATAAATTTTAAGTTCGGGCAGTATATTTTTATTAATTTTCCACTTGTGTCTATGAAATATAATGATACAATATAATAAGGGAATTAATATTATAGATAAAAAAACTAAGTTTGACGGGAAAGTTAGTAATGGGGAAATCGCAGCCAAAATTATTGCAACCGCGAAGGAAAAAACTGAAAATTTCAGAAGTGTTCCTGGTGGAAATACAACTGCCAGAGTTTGATAACCCGCTTCAACATCTGCCGATATGTCTTTGATATCCTTTAGAAAGAAACCTGAGAGGTATATTGCTGCCAATACAAGTGCAAAACTAATCCCTATCATTGAAACCTTAGAGAAAAACGTCCAAAAAAGAAGAAAGAAAGACGTTGTGGTTATCAGGTAAGTCAGAATTTCTGTTCTGTAATCCTCCTTCAATCTGCGTAAAAATCTGCCAACAAAAATTTTATCTGAGTAAGTCCAAGTAAGCAAGGCGGAGATTAGGAAGGCAAGTAGTGCTATCTCTTTATCCTTTGACCCCCATACAACAAGAAGGCTGGATATAACGTAACAGGAAATTACAAAAGCTGTAGCTTCCGTTCTTTTATGGATTAAAAATTCAGCTTCAGCTCTTCCAGCTCTGAGGTCGTCCTCTGCGTCATTTGTGTGATTCCACAAATTTATGGCTGTAAAGAAGAACAGAGCAAACAAGTATGATACGATAAACGACATTAAATCTCCACTTAAACAGAAACCAAGAAAAGAAATAAGAGGCAGCGGATAAGCTATTGTTGCAGGTTTACTACCAATTTTAAAGAGCTTTAAAATCATTACCCCATGAAAATCCTTATCTCCTTGAAAACCTTTTCCGCCTCCTTTCTCTCATCCTTCCTCTCCATTTTCATCACCTCATTAGTGACTGTTCTATGTGATATATAACTTTTACTGTTGTATAAGTTAAATTGTAATAACAATTATCATTACAACTGTAACAATAATGGTTATCAACATGTTGCAAAGGAAAAACAGGAAGCATAGATACAACACCACCCATAACAAAGCTTAAATTTAAGTAAACGACAAAAAGGATGTGGAAAAATTTCCAATAGAAGCTCTTGAGATACTGTCGGATGATTTCGAGAGTTCACTCCAGAGAGTCTGCCAACTCCTCGTGAAATATTTTGGAATAAAGTACTTGGAGATAGAGGTATATGGGATTAAAGTCAAAGCAGGAGAGCCGGACTGTAGGGTGACCGAAATAAGAACTGATAAAGCCACCATAAGGCTGTGTGGTGACGAAGAAGCGATAAAACGCCTTATTCCCACCTTGAACAAAGCGATTGGCAGAATTCTATTTTTACAGGAGGTTGTGACTTTTCTCGACCGCACACCCGACATCATACTCGTACTCGACGATGAGGGAGTTATCGTAAATCAGAATGAAGCCGCTCGTAAGGTTTTTGGAGATGTTGTGGGTAGAAAGTTCTTCGAAATTTGCAAGGGTGATACTTGCTCAGTTGGTGAAAAGTTCTACAGCATGATTGCAATTAAAGGTTTCAGGAGAAACATTGTCGTGGGAAGGGACATAACCGAAAGAGTTAGGCTTGAAAAGGAGCTTGAGGACAGAGAGAAGAGATTCAAGGCCCTTGCAGAGGTCTCTCCCGCTGGAATTCTCGTACACCACCAAGGTGAGATACTGTTTGCTAACGATGCTCTTTGCAAAATCCTCGGCTACACCAAGGAGGAAATCATGAAAAAGAAAGTTTGGGACCTGATCCATCCAGATTACCGTGAAATGGCAAGAGTTATGATGCAAAAAAGGCTTGAAGGAGAGAGACCTGTTTACGAGTTGAAGACATTAAGGAAAGATGGGAGCGAAAGATGGGTGCTTGTTGCCGGAGGTGCCATAGACTGGGGTGGTAAGAAGTCCGTTATTGCATTTGCCTTGGACATCACCGACAAGAAGATGATGGAACAGAAGCTGAAAGAGGGGGAAGAGCTTTTCAGAAACATATTCAACTCTTCCTCAGCGGGGCACTACATACTCGTAAATGGGAGGTTTAAGCTGGTTAACCCAACATTTGAGGAGATTACTGGCTACTCTGCAGATGAGCTTTATGGCAGGAGAAGTTTTGAGATTGTTGCGGAAGAGGACAGGGAAAAGGTGAGAAGAAGAGCTATTGAGATGCTGAAGGGCAAAAGTGCGGAACCTTACGTTTACAGAATAATCAGGAAAGACGGTGAAGTGCGTTGGGTTTACGAGAACATCACATCAATAATCTACGAGGGTGAAAGGGCAGTTCTCGGCAGTGTTGTTGACATCACAGAGCTTGAAGAGGAGAAGAGGAAGCTTGAGGAACTCACGTCAATGCTTGAGCTTATAAACAAAACGCTCAGACACGACGTCTTAAACGCACTGACTTCTGCCACAGCCTTTCTGGAAATCGGTATTGAGGATAACAACCGTGAGTATTTGCACAAAGCTTTGGAATCTGTCAATAAAGCAGTAACCATTGTCCGCAACATGAGGGCTTTCGAGGATGCGGTAAAATCCGGAGAGCTTAAGTGCCTAGATGTCAGAGAGGTCGTTACAGAGGTCGCTGAACCCTTCGACGGAGTTTCGATTTATGGAGAGGGGAGAGCTCTCGCCGACGAGGGGTTGAGGTCTGTAATAGAAAACATAGTGAACAACGCGTTTATCCACAGCGGCACTGACAGAGTGGAGATAAGGATATCAGAAAGCGGGGAGTGGTGCGAGATAAGAATCGCAGATTTCGGAATCGGCATTCCCGACGAGATTAAGGAAAGGATTTTTGAAGAGGGATTCAAGTGCGGAAAAACTGGTCAGACCGGTTTGGGATTGTTCATTGCCAAAAAAATAGTGGATAGGTACGGAGGGGAAATCTGTGTTGAAGATAACAAACCAAAAGGGTCAGTTTTTGTAATTAGACTTAGGAGATGCTAAAATCTGCTCAAGTATGGCTTCACGGGCTGTTTTGTAGTCGGCGTAACCCATAAACCCACCGACAACTTCATCACCTTTGGTAATAACCACGGTTGGAACCATCATCACCTCATATTTCTCTGCCAGCTCCCTGTTTTCATCAACATTGACGACATCGAATTTAACGAGACCGTCAAGCTCGTTCTTCAATCTCTCAACCGTTCTCTTAAAAACTCTGCAGTAAGGGCAGTAATTGCTTGTAAAAACAATTGCTTTCATCATTTGCCCCAGAAGGGGTTCTCCTTTCTTTTTATCTCCAAAAACTCAAGAAAAGCCTTTCTCGTTTCTTCATCGAGCGAGTCCATCAAGTCCCTCTCGATAACCTTTGCATGCCTCTCTGGAACATCAACGTACAGCACCTCATCTCCTTCAAGCTGCCTGCCGATGGTTACACCCTCAATCGCAATGGCGAGCTCGTCCCCTGCTGAGGCAATGGCAACGTTCTTTCCTTCCTTCTGCATGGTTCTCACTGCCCCGACCTTTGTACCGTCAGGCTTTATTAAGTCCACACCTCTTCTCAGCTCTCCCGCCAGAACCCTCACACCCACAATGGCAGGCTTGCTTCTCCTGAATATGAACTCCTTCAGGAGCTTGATTTTACCCGGCTTTATCAGAGCTTCAACCTTCTGCCTCTCTCTCGCCAGCTTCTCTTCTTCTCTCCACTTTACGAAATCCTCAATTAGGGTGTAGATAATTTCGTGAGAGAAAATCCTAACTCCGTACTTCTTTGCCTCCTCCTCAACACCCGGAAGCAGTTTCACGTTGAATGCAAGAACAACCCTATTAAGCTCATCCCTGTTTGCAGAAGCATCTACAACATCCCTTTTGTCAACATCCCCGACTTCAGCCTTCTTTATGGGTATGTTCTCCCGCCTCAGCTCGTTTATTAAAGCTTCGAGAGAGCCGAGAGTGTCAGTCTTCAGCACAACTCCTTCTTCATCCGTTCTTATCGCAATCTCCTCGTATTCTTTTCTGACCCTCTCCTCGAACTTCTTCACATCCTCTTCGCTCTCCACGACCTCGAACTCGCTGCCCGCAAGGACATTTTCGAGGTTCGGAGCGACAATCTTTATACCAGCTGCAGCTGTAACGCTTTTCACATTCTGGAATCTGCTCTCCACCCTCATTTCTCTGACTGGTGGTGGCTTGAGTATCGCCTTGACGTTTGTTACAATCACCTCATCCTTTCCAGCGATAGCAATCTTATCCCCAACTTTTAGCGTACCATCGTAAAGGATGGCGTCGCAGGTCACTCCCAAGCCGCGCTCCTCCTTGACTTCCAGAACAGTTCCTCTTCCCTTACCTTCGATGTGAAGCCTGAGATTCTTCTCCAGATACCTCTGAGCAAGTCCTACGAGTATCAGGAGGAGTTCAGGAATTCCCTCACCCTTAAGAGCTGAAATCGGCACAACTGCCACTGTCCTCGTGAAGTCAGTTATCCTGTCAAAGCGCTCTGCCGAGAACCCACGCTGGTAAAGCTCTGCAATCAGGTTGTAAAGCCTGTTTTCGAGGTTCTGTCTTGCAAAATCCTCCTGCATTGCGTAGCTTTTCATGAATGGCATGTCCTCGTGACTCTGCCAGCCAGGAATCCTGTCTATCTTGTTTGCAGCAACAACGAAGGGTGTTTTGAATGTTCTAAGAATTGAGAGGGCCTCTTCAGTTTGAGGCTTGAAACCCTCGTTAATATCTACGATTAGGATTGCAAGGTCGGCTAAAGCTCCACCTCTCCTTCTGAGGTTCGTGAAGGCCTGATGGCCGGGAGTATCAATAAAAAGAAGGCCGGGGATTTTTACTTCAACCTTCCATATGTCCTTGCAAATCTGCTTGATTACGTCCAATGGAACCTCCGTAGCTCCAATATGCTGCGTTATCCCTCCTGCCTCCTTCGCCACGACCCTCGACTTTCTGATTCTGTCGAGTAAGGTCGTTTTACCGTGGTCAACATGTCCCAATACGGCGACGATTGGTGTCCTCAGAGCCTTCTTTGTCATCTCTCCTCGTAAATCCAGGGTTCGTCAGCCTTTTCCCAGCTTACGATCTCATCATTGCTGAAGAACAGCGAAATTTCCCTCTCAGCAGACTGGGGGGAGTCGGAGGCGTGAACAACGTTTCTGCCTACATCTAATCCAAAGTCCCCTCTGATGGTCCCCGGAGCCGCCTCAACAGGATTTGTTGCTCCAACTAATGTCCTGACGACCTTGATTGCATTCTTACCTTCAACAACCATTGCAACCACTGGGCCGCTGGTTATGTAGTCAACGAGGGCGGAGAAAAAGGGCTTCTCCTTGTGCTCCGCATAGTGGTTCTCTGCCATTTCTTTTGCAATCCAGAGCATCTTCATTGCCACAATCTTGAGCCCCTTCCTCTCCAGCCTGCTGATAACCTCGCCAACAAGACCCCTATGTACCCCGTCAGGTTTTACCATAACAAAGGTCCTTTCCATGGGATCACCTTGAGTAGTGCTTGGTCCACTTCAGCTTTCTCGGCTTCCTCTTGAGCTTGAGCATGTTCTTCTCGCACTTTCCCGAGCAGAAGTAGAAGACTCTCCCGTCTCTCCTCACGTACATCTTGCCCGTCCCTGGCTCGATATCGTAACCGCAGAATGAGCAAACCCTCTTCTCCATCTCTTCACCTCACCGCAAGCTTCCTTGCCTCTCTCGCCGTCTCCTTTATCATTATTATGTCTCCAACCTTGACCGGGCCAAAGACGTTCCTCGTTATGACTCTGCCCTTGTTCTCTCCAGCAAGCACCCTAACTTTAACCTGTGTAACCTCCCCGTGCATTCCTGTCCTGCCAACAAGCTCCACAACCTCGGCGGGCTGAATATCCTCCTCGTCAGCCATAATATCACCCTAATTATTTCTGAATGCCTTTTATCTTCTCCACGAGGTTTCCAAGCTCTTTTCTAAGATCTCCCTCGTTGATTATCGCTGCAGATGCACACGGCACCTCAATGCCTACTGCCCTTCCAAGGTCATTTTTGCTTTTAACGTAAATGTACGGCACATTCTTCTCCTCACACAAGAGGGGCAGGTGAGCGACGATTTCGGGTGGATCAACGTCCTCAGCAATGTAAACGAGTTTCGCCAAACCCCTCTCTACTGCCTTTGTGGTCTCGTTTGTACCTTTCTTTACCTTCCCACTCTCTCTCACTTTCTCAAGGAGACTCAAAGCCTCATTCTGCATGTCTTCAGGAACCTCAAATCTCACGTACATATCACCACCTCCTTCACCAGGTCATCATTCATCGGCTCTTTCGTTAATCACTCCGCAGTTTTAAAAGTTTTGGTGACTTGTAGTGTGATTATAGTAATCACAAGTTTTAAATGGATTAAAACGTAATTTATCATAACATGAGTAAATATGGCCGAAAATCTACCGAGGGTAAGTTAAGCCTAGACATGCTTATTGGCCTTTCTATATTCTTAGTTACGTTCATCTTTGTTGCACAGTTTCTTCCCGGAGTTTTTGCGGATGTAAGATATGAAATTGCCCTTGGAAGTCAAGCATACCGCATTGCCACGCTACTTGTGGAGGATAGCGGCTATCCGGCTGATTGGGAAAGTAAAATTGACCTGAGCAACTGTAATAGTTATGAATTTAGGGTTGGTTTAGCAAATTTTGATTACACAAGAGGTACGGAGGAGAATTACCTAAACACATCCAAAATTTTGAAATTGGAGCACTTGTTGGAGAATCCGAGTTGCAGAGAGAAAGTTGAGGATTACTTAGGTTTGAACGTCGGAAATCAAAGCTACCATTTAAATTTTAGTTTAACAAAACTAGACAACTCTGTTCTAGTTTCTGGAGGTGAAGAGATTCCGGAAATTGGTCAGGTGATGAAATTTGAAAGACTTGTTTACCTAGACGATTGTACGGCAATTCCATGCGATACAATAGCGGGAAGGTGCGTTTGCAAGTTGGAGGTGGTGGTATGGATTTGAAAGCTCAAACTTTCACTCTTGAAGGTGTTGCAGCATCCCTACTTATTCTTCTTGCCGTTTACACTATGTTTCAAAGCACGGTGGTAATCGCACCTTCTTGGAGTGATTTTGCTAACGTACAGCTCAAGCAGCTCGGATACGACATACTGAAGGTTTTGGACAACCCGAATGGAGGTAATGCCTCCTTGGCAGGCATGATTGAGAACTGCTCATCGGGATACAAAGCACCGGACGAGTTCAACTCAAACTTAAGCAGAATACTGGAAAGCCTAAATACGTTTGGTAGAGTTGACCTTATCTGGGTTAATGGCACGGAGATAGAGCAGATAACCCTTTACGGCTTTAACAGAACGCCTACCCCTGATGCCGTAAGGGTTAGCAGGTTTGTTGTCGTTCCAAATCTCCACAACTCGGAGTGTTTCGGTTTAACCGTGCCAGATACAAAGGTAGTGGAGGTGAGGCTAACTCTATGGAGAACCTGAGAGGGGATGAAAAGGGTCAGATGATTCTTTTGTTCGCATTTGTGGTAGTGATTGTCATTCTTACTTTATCCTATGTCTATGCACAGAACATTATTGCTGGTGTTGAAAGTTCAAGAGCAATGCTAGCATTTCCCAAGGAAGAAATCAGGAACTTGCATTATATAAAGCAAAATTATAGGGATAATCTCGGTGAAATTAACCCTCAAATCCAAACCCTGTGCGCGAAGAATGGCTGGGTTTGTTATGTAAGCATAGATAAGATAGAATTTAGGAGTGTGGAGGTGGACTATTGTGAGGGAACCGACTGTTGATGAAAAAGGAGTCTCTCTCCTTACGGAGTATCTCCTCCTTGCCGCAATTTTAAGCATATTCGTTGTTATTCTTGGCTTATCTGTTCATGACGTTCTTACCGAAGCACAGGTTCTGAGAGTTACCGAAAATCAGTTTGCAGATGTGGCCTCACAAATCTCCGCTTTTTATACTGATTATATTCTCCTCAGACCACCTTCGGGATACATCAAAACAAAAATATCCATCATGCCTGAAGTTGGGGATTACGAATACAAGGTTAAATTTGAAGAGAAAGATGACAGAATTTTTATCTCGGTCAACAGCCTTGCAGGTGGCATTTCAGCTCAGAGTGGGCTTGGCCTGGGCAAATTCGTCTTGCCAGAGGGAGAAGTGCTTAAGATAAAAACATCTGGAGAAGTTTTAAGTGCTGAAGCCGAAGGGGAAGAAAAGGAAATTACATATACGAGAGAGAAGGTTTGCCCCTTTGAATTAAAGCCGAGGCTGGACTTTATACCATCAAGCATCGAAAAGAATAGCGAAACCCAGCTTGTGGTTTACTTTGAAAATTCAAATGAAATCACCGAACCGGTATCGTGGAATATCACTCTCTGGAATGGAACAGTTATTGAAGGGAGCGGGAAGTCGGAGGTTATCAGATTAAATGTTACCGACATAACTGGTTGTCAAAACGTTGGTGGGTACGACTACGAGTGCAGGGCTGAGATTTTTGCGTGGATAGATGAAAAGGAAAACTGCAATGCCAGCTCTACTGAGTCCCTTCTCGTCTCTGTGAAACCGGCACAGTCAAATCCATACATAACTTACAATAAGTGGGTCGAGCCAGAAGCGGTTTCACCTGGGGAGACATTCGAAGTCCACTTAAAGCTGGAGGGGAGGGGCTTTGTCAATCAGGCAGTAAACCTATCAACCGTGCACGTGATTGATGTTTCGGGGAGCATGGACTGGGATGCAATCTACAAGGAATTTAACCAGACTATCGTTCCGAACGTTGTTAAAAGGGTTGTGAACACAACTGATTTCTCTCCAAACCCCGGAACTCTGGAGATTTACGCCTACACAACTGATAAGCTATCGGATTGGTACTACGATTTGAGCTGTTTCTCCAGCTGTGATAGTTGCTCACCTCCACCATGGAATGGAAAAGGGATTGATAATTCCTTCATCAAACTCTATGTTAACGGTGCTGAAGTGGGGATTGACTACAGCAGTGGGGAAAAGGTTGGAAAGCGATATACAGCTTCAAATGTAAGGGGAAGCTACACCATAGAAGTTGTCGCAAGAGCGCCCGAGCAAATCAACCTCACAATATTTGTGAAGTTTAACGGCACTGTTGTTCTAAATGAAACCATAAGCTACACAAATTACTACGAATTCAACTTTGAACTCCCCACAGATGTTGACTTTAGCTACCTGAAAATTTCTGATTTTAAGGGAAGCAAACCTTACTGGTTTGTTGACGGAAGTTTCTGCTTTTTAGGCGTGTGTGCTCATTACGATTGCTACTACAAAGACAACAACAACGATGCGAATGTCCTTCTGAATATTTGGGTGGTCGAACCGTCTGGTAGCAAGGAGTTTGCCTATGATATTAAAAGAGATTACTGGTATGATACAAAATATGTTTACGAGAACAGCGACCCTCAGGAGGGGGTTTACAAAATCGTTGTGGTTCCCACGTCCAAAGTGCCAGAAACTTTCAAAGCGACGGTTTATTTAAAGAGAATAGAGGCGGCCCAGCTTGCTGCGATTCAGTTCAACAACATGCTCGGCGATGGTGACTTTGTAGGTTTGACCAAGTTCTCAGACGACGCCAGCAGAGTGGAGGTGAACTCCTCCCCTCTAAGATACATGACGAAAGACAAGGATCACGTAAATGACCTTATCAGATCCCTTGCACCAAACGGAGCTACGGACCATGCAGATGCGCTTTATTGTGGAGTAAAAGTATTCCCAATCTGGAATGAGCCTGGGAACAACTGCACAGATTGCATTAATAATACCCGCCCGCTGATGATTCTGCTTACTGATGGAGAGACGACCGAATGTGACGTAAAGAACTACTTTGGATGTGATTTGTGTGATGGTAGCTGTGATGGCAGTGATTGGTGCCAGAGTGGAGCCAATCAGGCTCTATGCGTTGCGAACTACATCAAGAACAACCTTGAAATCAACGGATTTGAAATTCCAATCTGCACGATAGGTTTTGGTACCTCCCTAACAAGCAATGGTCAGGAATTGCTCAAAGACATCGCATCTCCCCGGCCTGACAACAATGAGCCATGTTACTTCTTCGCCACAACGAGTGAGGAACTTCTTGAAGCATACAAGACGATATTTAACATCTTTCAGGTAGCCGCCAAGAACATATCTATTAACGAGTCGCTCAACGTAACTCTCTCAGGCCCCTTTGAGTTCGTAAGTGCAAGTGCCACATCCAGCAAGGGCAACCCCGTTAACCTTCAGGTTGATAACCTCCCCTCGTCAACTGTGATAAAACTTAACATTGCATCCATACAAAAGGATGAGACAATCGAGTTGATTGTCAAGTTGAAGGTCAAGGAGGATGCTGAGGAAGGTACGTACGACATTAACAACGAAGGTTTTGGGGTTTCATTTATAGACTTTACACCACTTAACTATCTTGGCCAGGAAACTACAACATGCCCCGCGGGTTCAACTTGGACGAACGGAAAGTGCAGAATGGAGATTGTTTCAGATAAGGATAAGGTAACTATTACAGCAGGTGAGGGTGGTGAGATTACACTTGAATAGTAGGGCTGTTTCCGAAGTAGTAGGGGCTTTGCTAACCGTCGTGGTAATAGTCACCGCAGCTGGGCTAATTTACACTATTTCCCATCCCTTTATATCGGGCAGCATTGACAACATTAACTACAGAAATGCTATAAAAAACATGGCTGAAATTAAGGAGATTGTCCAACGAATGAAGTATGGTAGTGAAATATCTACCTTTAAAACAATACAACTGAATGGAGGCAGTATTTCCAATTCGAAATACTTTACACTAAGAGTTATCACTTCAACCCTTCCGCCGGGGCTTCAAGGAAATCCCTATCCCAGTGTAAACGCATTTATTCATGCTTCTCACGATACTGAGATAGAATGGGAAGTCCATAGCCTTAGTATCGAAACCGCTGGAAGAGAAGTGGTTTTTGAATCGGGAATATTCCTTAAGGAATACGGAACTATCAACCCTTTTCCCGTCTCTGAACCTGATTTGGTTATAACAAACGATACTCTTTATATTTCTATTTACGACTTTAATGGCAACTTCTCTGCTGGAGGTTCCAAGGTTACGGCCAATTTTAGGCATAGTTTTACTGCCATTTTCAACGAAACAAAATCAATCGAAATAGAATCTGATTTCTGCCAGATATGGAAAAAATCTTTGGAGGAGGCTTTAAGCGAATTAAGCAATCCTCCTGTAGATCTTGTAGATGATGATTGCAGCGACAAGACGATCAGAATTGAAAAAACCAACGGCAGCTTAAACCTGATAGTGACAGGAGTTGAAGTATCATGAGGGAGAAAGGGGTTTCCGAAGTTTTAGGCTACATGTATATCTTTGGAATCGTTATGACAGTGCTTGCCATTGTCTTCGTTCAGGTTAACACGATGGTTGAGGACATGAAAAGGAGTGTGATGTCTCAGAGCCTTGAACAGAGCTTTAAGAGAATTCAGTACATCATTCACTCAGTTTCGTTTGGTGAAGTGCCGTCTCAGGCGGTTGAAATCGAAATGCAGGGTGGAACGCTAATGGTTGAAGAAGCTAAACCGGAGTTTATTTTGGCGTTTGTGAATTACACTGAGAGCAACCCTTACAATTTGCCATGCAGTGAAATTCCCAATTCTCATCCGCTGTGCATTAATCTCTCCACCGGAAGCCTTTACGACTCATCATCTTGTTCTGGAAACTACAACTTCTCAGCATGCACGCTTAACCACACTATTGGAAGACTCGTTTACGGCTACAAAGACTGGTTGCTCACACTCGAGGGAGGGAGTGTTTTTTCCAAATACTCCAACCAAGATTACTCAAGGCTCCTATATAAGCCGAGAATTCTATATAACGCAACGCTTACACAAGGAACAACGTTTCTTGTTATAACAATCCCGGTTGTGAAGGGTGATTTATCCATTGGAGGTACGGGTAGATTCAGGTTTTTTGTTAATGAGGGGGGTAATATTTTCAGCCTTGTTGAGATAAATGACCTAATAAAAAGTAACTTCAGCGATGTGTATATTATAATCAAAGACACCCAGAACGGATATGCTTGGTGTAAATTCTTTGAAAACAGTGGGGGCTACTTCAACATTACTCTTGACCCTTCAAAAACTCAACATTCAAGTTGCTACCATTCTACGAATCCAACAGTCACAATAGAAAACGAAGTCTTTCCTCAGAAAGTGGCCGAAATAATTGTAATATTCAGGGAAGTTGTCTTTTCATAAACTTTTCAAAATCTCCTCTATCTTCCTCACTTCTTCCTCAATCTTCTCAATGGCCTTACTGCAATCTAGGTAGTCAAGCATCGCTCCGCAGCGTGGGCATGTAAAGTTGAGTTCCATCGCATCGTTGTAGGACACCTTCACGCACATGTTAGGGCAGATGTAGTAAATCGTGCTCGTCTCGGCTTCAATTTTCTCTCTCAGCTTTTTTGTAGTTTTTTCAAGCTCCCTCTTTAAAACTTCAACTGCTTTATCGTAGTTTATTCGCCAGTAATACTCCATCCATCCCGTCTCGTCGTCCCTCCTCCTGATATACTCCGCCAGTCCTATTTCGTAGAGTGCAAAAAGTGCCTTTCTAATTTCGTTGATCTCTATCCCCAGTTCAAGGGAAAGCTGGTCATCCGTGAATTCACCCTCAATGCCAAGCGAAAAGAGAATCAAACCGACCTCACCGGCAACCCTTCCGACAAGCTCGTTCAGCAGTTCCTCTACACCAGTTGTGGTCTCAGCTTTCACAAATATAGTTAATGGGATCTTACCTTTTTTAATTTTTTGGTTGTGATAAAATGTTGCAGTATCTATTTAACAAAAAAATTAGAGTTCGGCAAAAGCCTTTTCGAGAGGTGGCACAACCTGCTTCTTCCTGCTCATCACTCCTTCAAGCCAAACGCTCTTGCCCTCAAGCTTCTTGCCAAATGCCTTCTCTACAACCTCTGGATAGTCCGTCACTACAAGCAACTCTGTGCCTTCTTTCATTATGTCCGTGAGCATCAGGAATATTCCTGCGTAACCTCCTTCTTCCTTCATCTTCTTCATCGTCTCGTATATCTCGTCAATTCTGTTCTCAATCAGCGAGAGGTCGACAAGCTCGATCTGTCCCACTCCCACCTTCTTGCCGGACATGTCGAAGTCCTTGTAGTCTCTCTTGATGATTTCCATTGCCGACAAGTCGTCAACTGCTGAAAGCTTCGACTTTATCTCCACGCCAAATTTAGTGAGATCATCAATTCCCGCGATTTTGGCAAGCTCTTCCGCAACCTCCTTGTCGAGTTCGGTTGTTGTAGCTGACTTGAAAATCACCGTATCGCTGAGGATGGATGAAAGCAGAATCCCCGCGATTTCCTTTGTAATCTCAACTCCAGTCTTGTCGAACAGAAGTTTCAGAACAGTAGCAGTGCAGCCAACAGGCAGGTTTACGAAGAGAATCGGTTGTGGTGTTGTAACATCACCAATCTTGTGGTGGTCGATTATCGCCACAACTTCAGCCTTGTCTATGCCTTCTACAGTTTGCGCCTTCTCGCTGTGGTCAACGAGAGCGACCTTCTTCCCCTCTCCGTTAGTCATAATCTCGGGAACCTCAAAGCCGAACTTCTCAAGGACATACTTTGTCTCCGGGTTGACATCTCCCTGAATCACAGGTTTGGCTTCCGCCTCAACTTTCATCATCTTGCTTACGTTCCCACCCTCCTTCCATTTGTTCCAGAGGTAGGCGAAAGCGATCGCAGAACAGACGCTGTCCGTATCGGGATTCTTATGCCCAACAACATAAACCACGTGCTCCATAAATTATTGATTTTGTGGTAGGTAATAACATTTTCGAAATTTTTTCAACTACATTGTCTGCTCTCCTAACCCTTTTTTCTCCATCTATTATCCCATCCTGCTAGACATGAGTTCAGCAGACATTTCGAATGATTCTTAATACTTAATTACAAAAATTTAAAATAACGCAGATGTCTTTCGAAAAACTGCAAGGGGGTGACGAAATGAGCGAACCAACAAGAGATCTGCTCTGGGGTGTTGAAGAATTCCAAGTGACGCTTCATTATATTGCCTTCATTGTTGCAGGAGTCATTTTCCTCGTCGGTATCTACAGAGTTTACAGAATAATCAGACAGGCAGGAGAGATGAGAACAGGCATTAAGGCTGTAGGGGCGGACAAGTTAATGGTAGTAATGGATGTTATAGAACTAATCTATCAGTCGGTCTATGGTGAGGAGTAGCTTATTGTTATCATAATTTTTATGAGATTCATCAATAAATTTATTAAGTTGTGAGTTAATATTGACTAATGATTGGCAAAATCGAGGCTGTGGTTTTGTACATGATTTCGGAAGGTGTTGGCAGTATTGAAGAGCTGAAGGCAATCTTACCAATCTCGGAAAGAGAGATCGATGACATTGTTGCCACTCTAGAGCGTGAAGGTTATTTGGAGAGTGCAAATGGGCTTAAGCTCACCAAGAAGGGTTTTGAGGTTTTGATGCAGGAAGAAGTTGCCAACACGGTTAGCGAGGTAAGGAAATCCATAGAGAAACTAGCTCCAGACGGAGAATTTGATGAAGAGGCAGTAGAGGAGACAGTTGGAGAAATTGAAAGGCTAATCTCGGATGAAGAGATAGTGGGAAAGGTTGGGGAGGCAAAGCTCTTTCTGCAAAACCTTGCTGTAGAGGAGGAGCGTAATGCCGAACGTGAGAAAGAACTCGGCAAGACCGAAATTGTCATCCTGTACCTAATATCGGAAGGGGTTAACCATTCCCTCGACATCAAAACATTGCTACCAGTCTCAAGCAAAGAGCTTGACGCCGTACTGGAAGAGCTTCAAAGAGAAGGATACATCGAGAATTCTGATGGGTTGAGGCTCACAAAAAAGGGTTTTGACGCCTTAATAGAGAACTCGAAAGAAGTTGAGGAGTATGTGGAGGAGTATCTCAGGAAAAAAGTAAGAAAGGTCAATGAGGTAAAGAAATTGATTGAAAAACTCTCTTCTGGAGAGGTAGAGGTCAAAAGTGGAATAAGGTATTACCTCTCTCCAGAGGAGGAAATTCTGTCTCAATGTAAGGACAGCCTGACAGGATACGAATTCTACGCAACTAACGCAAGGATTTTGAAGTATAAGGCGACAACTAAGGGTGAAGACTTTGCAGAACTGCCATACTCTGAAGTTGACGGAATCGCTCTTTCAACAGGAAGAGATGTCAGGTTGCTTGTTGGGGGAGGAGCAATAATCGCCTTGGGACTTATTATGGGCTTCTGGGCTTTCCCCCTCATCGGTATTGGCGCTCTTGGCCTCTACTTTTACAGAACCAATGTCTTCTACGAGTTCGTTGGAAGTGGAGTTGAAAAGAGGAAAATAGCCAAGAAATGGAGAATATTCGACACCGAGTCGAGGGAAGTGCAGGAGTTTGTTAGATGCGTCAGAGAAGAAGTCACAAAAAGAAAGTTAAAGAAGAATTAGTGTTCAGCTCGAAAGTTCGAGTTCAGCTACCCTCTCCCAGCTGTTTTCATCGTAAACCTTTATTTCCTCTGGCCCTATAACGTACAGGTAGTCGTCAATGTAGATCGCCCTCACTGCATCGCCCTTCACAGCCTTAACCATCTCCAGACCATCCTCGTACGAGAAGACGTAGCCGTTTTGTCCTGCTGGCAGGAAGAATATTCCATGTTCTTTGTCAAGCAGAAACGCGTGGTGGTTGCTCATAACCTCACTCCAGTACTCCTGAAGGACGTATCTGTCCTTCTCAACCGGATTGGTCAAATCCGATATGTCGAACAGGGAGATTTTGACGTTTCCGTCTTCCTTACCTATGCCCAGAACCGTCTTTTCATCGATTCTGTGAAGGTACGACGAGAATCCCGAAATCTTCAACTCTCCGACGATTTCTGGATTCTCTGGATTTGACAGGTCGAGAACGAAGAAGGGGTCAGTCTGGCGGAAGGTGACGATGAATCCGACATCACCATCAAACCTCACCGAGTAGATTCTCTCGTCCAGACCAAATCCCTGTATCTTTCTAACGACGTCTAAATTCTCATCAAGCACGTAGAGGTCGTTCTCATTACCGACAGTAGTTGCAACTCTCAGATAACCGTCATACTCGTCAAGGGAGAACTGGTTGAGCAGCCTTCCGGGGAATGAGTTGATACCCTCTGCCTCAAGCTGAAGGGAGAACTTTGCGATGTGAGTTTTTTCAATTTCCCTCGAATGCTCTTCTGTGAATTTCTCCCACCTGTTGTGCCACTCATTTTCAAATTTCAGCCTCTCCTCTTCGTTCATCGAGGCCCTGAGTTGTTCGAGAATGTACATTATTTCAACCTGCTTCGCCCTGCTGCTTATGTCGTAATCCATGAGCTTCTCGATTTTCTCTCTGACCCATTCAGGCACTAAATCAGGATTCTCAGATATGAACTGGTAAGTCAGCTTAGCCGGGTCGGCAAAGGTGTTGAAGGTCACATAGATCGCGTTTTTGCTCATGTAAACGACTGTGTGGCCTGATGAGCCTACGAAGGAAATTGAGTTCTCAACCTCTCCGGTTTTTGCATCCATCTTCAGAACTGTGTAGGTTGTATCGACCGTCACAGGTATTGTTGGATGGTAAATTCTGCCACATGCGACCTCTACCGCCTTTCCGTTCACCGAGAGAGGTCTGATTGGACAGGGTTCTACGAAGTTCACCCCGCTTCTCGTGACAAGGTAGAGCTTCCCTTCGTAAAGCCTCGCATCGACGTAGCTTCCGTTGATGTCGGCACTCCAAACTTTTTTCTGCGTTTCAACGTTGTAAGCATTAATCTCATCGTAGCTGAGGACAATCAGGACATTATCATGCAGCAGCAGGTTCCCGGAATCTGATATTTCTGCTATCTTGCTGAGATTCGTAGGAGGAAAAGCTCTGATAAACATCGTTTCTCCCCCATATTGTTTCCCTTCAGGATAAATGAAATATCTGAGCCAAGGGTAAGGCGAATAGTAGATGTTAACACCGCCAGTTTTTACTATGTCCGGCTCGTCAATGCCTTTAACCTGAACATTGGTCTCGGAGTATCTCTCAGGGATTGTTTGAGTTTCTCCAACACTTTTCGAATCGACAACAACCTCTGCCTTTCTTGCTGTGTAAGATAAGGTGTAAAACGAGGAGAACTCGGAACTCTTCATCAAATACTCCTTGAATTCCTCAGGAGAGCTAAATGACTCGATCTTTAGCCCCTCTTCTGGAGCTTCTGTTTGGGTTAGGCTGAAAATTATGCCTGCTATAGCCACCACAATTACTGCCGAAATCAACAACTTCTTCATGTTAATTGCTATGCAGGCAAACTATTTATATGGTTTCAATTCGTAATAAAATATTGATTAGCAAAAATTTAGACTTATATACCGCAGCCGAAAGGTGGGTTTATATGATTGCCCTTGAAATCTACGTCAGCGGCAACGTGCAGGGTGTGGGTTTCAGGTACTTCACCCGCAGAGTTGCCAAGGAGCTTGGCATTAAAGGGTATGTTAAAAACCTCCCGGATGGGAGGGTTTACATTTACGCTGTTGGAGATGACTTAACCCTCGATAAATTCCTCTCAGCAGTAAAATCAGGACCTCCGCTTGCGACTGTTAGAGGTGTTGAAGTTAAAAAAGCGGAGATTATGAATTATGACAGCTTTGAGGTGGCTTACTGATGCTGGCTAAGAGAATCATCCCGTGCCTCGATGTCACTCTTGACGAGAAGGGGGCGAGAGTTGTAAAGGGAGTGGAGTTCGTCAACCTGAGAGATGCTGGCGACCCCGTGGAGCTGGCGAGGAGGTACGATGAAGAGGGGGCTGATGAACTCGTTTTTCTTGACATCACCGCCTCACCAGAGGGCAGGAGGACGATGATAGATGTTATTGAGAGAACTGCGGAGCAGGTTTTTATCCCGTTTACTGTTGGTGGAGGGATAAAGACGATTGAGGATATCAACAGCATTCTGTCTGCCGGGGCTGACAAAGTTTCGATCAACACCGCTGCCGTGAAGAATCCTGAATTTGTAAGAGAAGCTGCAGACGTTTTCGGCAGTCAGTGCATTGTGGTTGCTATAGACTGCAGGAGAAACTTTGACCTGAGTAAGGGCAAATACGTCGTGGAGCTTGAAGATGGTACCAAAGCGTGGTACGAGGTTGTGATATACGGGGGGAGAAAGCCTGTCGGGATAGATGCTGTGTGGTGGGCAAAAAGAGTTGAGGAGCTTGGAGCGGGAGAGATTCTGCTAACTTCCATGAACAGGGATGGTACCAAAGATGGCTTTGACATTCCCATTACGAGAAAAATCAGCGAGGAGGTTAACATTCCAGTAATAGCTTCAGGCGGAGCGGGAACGAAGGAGCACTTCTACGAGGGGTTTGTTGACGGTAAGGCAGATGCATGCTTAGCTGCAAGTATCTTCCACTACCGGGAAATCGGAATCAGGGAGATAAAGGAGTATCTGGCTGAAAGAGGAGTTCAGGTGAGATTGTGAAGATTTCAGAATTCCAGAAGATGATTTCGGAAATTTACATAAATCGAGATAGAGAGAGGGGCGTGGAGAAAACCATGCTGTGGGTTGTGGAGGAGGTTGGCGAGCTTGCTGAAGCTGTGAGGAAAGGAACCAACGTCGGCGAGGAGATTGCCGATGTGATGGCCTGGCTTGTCAGCCTCGCCAATTTGCTTGACATTGATGTGGAAAAAGAAGTTCTGAAAAAGTACCCCGGTTATTGCATAAGGTGTGGAAAAAAGCCATGTGAGTGTGATTCGAAATGAGGTTCAGGATTGTAAGCGAGGAAGATTTAAAAAATGGTTTAGTGACGGATAAGTACTTCATCTGGACGGAGAAAGTTCTGAAGGCCAAAAACGTCAATCCCACTGTGGTGGCGGAAGTCACGACTTCAGGATGGGGAGTTTTGGCGGGACTCGATGATGCTCTCAACCTTCTTGAAGGATTACCAGTGGACGTTTACGCGATGCCTGAAGGGAGCATCTTCTTCCCCCATGAGCCTGTAGTGACTATTGTCGGCAAGTATCTTGATTTTGCGAGGTATGAAACCTCTTTGCTCGGTTTCCTCTGTCACGCAAGTGCTGTAGCAACACAGGCCTTCAGGTTCAAGCTTGCTGCCG
This sequence comes from Archaeoglobi archaeon, assembly GCA_029259415.1. Taxonomy (GTDB): domain Archaea; phylum Halobacteriota; class Archaeoglobi; order Archaeoglobales; family Archaeoglobaceae; genus Archaeoglobus. The sequence goes on along the minus strand of JAPDIW010000023.1, from coordinate 46,217 downwards.
GTGATAATAAAGTGTACTCCTTCGGAACGAGGAGAATGCATCCCGCTCTGGCTCCATACATTGAAAGAGCTGCCTATATCGGAGGGGTTGATGGAGTAAGCAACTTCTCTGCTGAGAAGTATCTCGGCCTGAAGAGCATGGGAACGATGCCGCATGCCTTGATTATCTGCTTCGGCGACCAGGTTAAAGCGTGGAAGAGCTTTGACGAGGTTGTTGACAAAGACGTGCCGAGAACCATGCTTGTAGACACCTACTACGATGAAAAAACCGAGGCTGTTATGGCAGTGGAGAACGTTGAAAATGTTAGCGGTGTCAGGCTTGACACCCCCTCGTCGAGGAGAGGCAAGTTCAGGAAAATTGTCGAAGAAGTGAGATGGGAGCTTGACATTAGAGGAAAGCAGAACGTGAGGATTTTTGTCAGCGGTGGATTGAGTCTAAAGGATGTGCTTGAGCTCAGGGACATCGTAGATGCGTTCGGTGTTGGGACTGCAATCAGCGGTGCGAGTCCTATTGACTTTGCTTTAGATATAGTGGAAAGGGAAGGCAGGTTTGCGGCGAAGAGGGGCAAGAGAGGAGGAATGAAGCAAGTCTACAGGCACTGGGATGAGCTCAGAGACGAAGTTAAGCTTTTCAGGGAAGAGTACAGCGGTAATGGAGAGGCGATGCTGAGGAAAGTGATTGATGGTGGAAAAATTGTTGAAAGACCGGATATGGAAAAGGCAAGAGAGCTGGTTCTGAGGCAGATGGAGATTATAAGAAAGCTTGGAAGGGAAGAGGAATTTTTGTAACCTGTTGTATTTTTATTTATTTAAGCAAAACTATAACTGAATCCCAGTTATACAGCATCAAAAAACGCATCTACCGACCCGTACCTTCTCACTATCCTCAGGTAAAGGTCGTCCAAGACTCTGCTTGATGCCCCCCAGACGAGGTGCCCGGCACATTCAAAATTTGGCCCCCAGTCCGTGATCCTTCTAGACTTCAGAACCTTTCTTAACTCGTCAACAAGAACCCTGCTTACTTCCCTACCGTCAGGCTCGAAATCAAGAGTTCTGATCATCCCCACAACGGGGCAGATCATTATCCTGTACTCATGAACCTCTCTCGGCCTCAAAAAACCCAGAACGTTCACACAATCGGGATTTATTCCAAGCTCCTCCTCAAACTCTCTCAGTGCAGCCTCAACCTCATTCTCACCATCCTCAATCATCCCGCCCGGAAAGGCAATATGGCCAGCGCTCCGGTTCAACCCCTTTGAGCGCTTTATCATTACCAGCTTTGGACATTTCTCATCAAAAACCGGAACGACTACCGCTGCATCCGTCTTTTTTGTAACTTTTTTGTCCAACAACTCCTCAAGTTTCTTGACCAACACTGTGAAAGTTCATTAAAAAAGTATTTAAGGCTTTTCTAAACACTAGAGGAACTTGAAAACAAACCAATTCTAACCGCAAACTCTTACTGTAAACTGTTTTCAAGTTCTTGAGAGCCGGCAACTACCGTATTTCGGTGCTATAATACAACTGCCTGTCGAGAGCTAATATTTCTCAATCGAGATTTGGCTATATTCATGAGGTAGGTGGTTCTAACTTCTCAGTTTTCTCGGCCCGAATGCGCCCTTTTCAGATTGTATGTGAGGACTTTAACCTCTTTTAGCTTATGTCTTTTGCCAAGAACCTCTTTTATATATTATCCCATCGGAATCGCCCTTATGAAAGTTCGGTAGAAGTTCTTATCTGCGGAAAGCTCAACGTACTCAATCTTCCCAACAACCTCCTCGATTTTCTCCCTCTCCTCAACAGATTTTAGCGCCATCTTAGCACCGCCGACTGCCGTGTCTCCGGCGAAAACGATTCTGTCATTTGGAATGTCCGGAAGCAACCCGATAGTTTTGGCGTTCTCGATGTTTATGTGCCTTCCAAACGAGCCGGCAAGATATACCTTCGAAATCTCGTTTGCCTCAATTCCGAGCCTCTCCATCAGAATCATCCATCCCGACCTTATCGCCCCCTTGGCCATGAGGAGCTCATTTATGTCCTTCTCCGTAACTGTAATCTCCTTGCCAGTCTCTGTTTCATCCGCCCAAGCAACGACGAACTTCGGAACACCGTCTTTTATTATCCTCTTAGTCTCCTTGACGAATTTTCCATTCCTGTTTATAATCCCGGCTTTGTAAAGCTCTGCCACCAAATCAATCATTCCGCTACCACATATCCCCTTTGGCTTCACGTTGTCAACGGTTTCGTAAATAACCTCATCATCCACAATTCTTACCTTCTCTATCGCACCGCTCACCGCCTTCATTCCATGGCTTATGTGTGCTCCCTCAAAAGCCGGTCCGGAAGGGGCAGAGCATGCGAGCAATCTGCTTTTGTTGCCTAGAATTATCTCAGTGTTCGTTCCTATGTCTATCACTATGCTAATCTCCTCTTTTTCGTGAATCTTCGTTATCACGAGATTTGACGTAGCATCTGCACCGACAAACCCTGCTATAAGCGGAAGTGAAGTTACATGCCCATCGCCGTTTATTTTAAGTCCTACCTCTCTGGCCGGGTAACTTATGCCTTTTCTGACGGCAGGTGTGAAGGGAGAGACGCTTATGAATTTCGGATATATGCCGAAGAAAAGGTGGTGCATTACGGAGTTGCCGACCACCACAGTTTCGTAAATTTCGTCGTATCTTACATCTGCTTCTTTGCAGATTTTGTCAATTATCCCGTTTATTGCATCAACGACGATTTCCTGTAGCTTTTTTAGATTTTCTTCTTTCTTGGATGTGTAAGTTATGCGGGAAACAACGTCCTCTCCGTAAGCCACCTGCGGGTTCTCAGTGTAGCCTCTCGCCACGGTTTTTCCATTTACGAGATCAACGAGATGGCAGATTATCTTCGAGGAGCCGATATCTATCGCCAGGCCAAAAACCCTGCTACTAGTATCACCGCTTTCAACTCCAACCAGCTTTTTGTTCCATAGAACTGCGGTGATATCCCAGTTTGCCTCCCTTAGCAGTAGTGGAAGTTTTTTCAGCAGGTTCAGGGGCATTTCCACATCTCCCAAGGAGTCTTTCAGCCTCTCAAAATCCGGCCTTGTATCTTCAAGGTCTGGCTCCGGTAATTTGAGGTGAACCTTCCTAACAGCCGGATTTAGCTCGACCTCCTCCTCAACAGCAATTTCGGCAACTTTTCTGGCTTCCATTCTGCTTTCCGGAGGTATGAAAACGGTTGCTCTCCCGCTCAGTATTTTCGTCTGACAGGCGAGTCTGTAGCCAGCTTTGATCTCCTCTGCAGTAAGGTGCTTTCTTTCCACCTCATTTATTTCGCTTATCTCTCCTCTTGCGTCGACAATGACTACCCTGCATTTACCGCAGACACCCTTTCCGCCGCAGTCTGAACGCAGGGCTACATTGGCCTCTCTCGCAATCTCGAGAATAAAATTCGGAGAAGTCTCAATCTTCTTTCCTGCTGGCTCGAACGTTACTCTTACGCTCATATTTCACCTTAAACTTCTATGAAGTCTTTCGTCCTCGCGAAGTACCTGTAGGCCGTATCCAGTGTAAACACAGCTGGAAATACGATTTTCGCGTCCTCTACCGGCCCGTAGAGCACAAAGTCCGATCCTAGAACCAGCTGCATGGTGTTTGCTATGAGAACTGCGGACTTCTCAGCTTCCTTTCCAAACATGTTCCTGAACCCTCTCCAGCTTGCTATCGCGTTGTGGGCTCCTGAGCCGCATGGGAACCCGTACTTCTTCTTTATCTCCATCGCTGCTTTTGCGGAAGCGGGAAGGCTTGGGACATCCATCACGAACGTGTCGACAATAGGCTTACTAATTCCAGCCTTTTCGAGCTTTGGAAGGATTTTCTCGAGAGCCTCGAGCCTCGCTTTGCTGCTTATAACGTTGAAAGTGTATGTAAGCACCACAGCAGCCTCAATATCGCTGTTCTCCAACGCCTCAATTTCCTTATCTTTCGATTCTGGAGATATTGAGTTGTAGACGATTTTTTTCTCAAGCCCCACTTCCTTGGCATATTCGACTGCAGCTATCTTGATGTCGGCCATTGCCGAATCGACGAGGAAAGGTTTGTCGGTAACGTCAGCAACGAACTCCATGTATTTCTTTATCGCCTCCTCACTCATGCCGACAACATCGACAAGTCCAGGGTTTCCCGTTTTGTCGCTCAGCTCTTCAATCTCATTTATCAGCTTCTCAGCAGCCTCTCTGTCGAAAATCCCTTTCTTCTCGTCCTCCACGATCTTGTGTTTCCCGTAAAATATGCTTCCTATCAGAACCGTCGGATTTTCTCCTGGCTCCCCTCCAATTTTTACACCACCTATTTCGAACACCTTCTGGTTCCCGAACCTAAACATTCTCATCACCTCTTGCGTATTTTCTTCCCAACAATACAACTCCAGCTGAGAATATGTGAAGGATAGCCGCTATCAGCAGCGAGTAGAAGTAGGATCCGGTGGTATCCCTTATAAATGCACCGAGGTATGGGCCTATTATTGCAGAGGTCATGACAGATGTGTTAAGCACCGTGGTTATTCTTCCCACAAATTTCCTCCCAAAGAATGTTGGCACGGCAGCAAAGTGCACTGCCGGCTCACCACCGAGGGCGAAGTAAAGCAGAGCCCCTACCAACAAAATCAGCAAAGGGTCCGTGTAAACCAAATAAAACAGGATTATTGCTATTCCTCCGATCGCGTATATCAGCGGGAGAGTCCTTAAAGGCCCACCGATTCTATCGTTTATTACTCCCCACGCCAGCGCCCCGACACCGTTGCCTATTGCCGTGACGGACATGAAAAGCGGGACAAATGATCCTGCAACGTATTCGTAATCCATTCCTGCCTTCTCTGCCAACCCCTCTATAATTATTGTTGCGATGTTCATCAGAATCAGGAACCAGCCTAAGGCTGTTGAGAACATAACCGTAAAGAGAATCCAGAATCTTACATCCTTCACCGCCTGGCTCAGGGAGAAGTGGGCAGTGGTAGCTTCAACTGGAGGCCTGAACCCCTCCGGAAGCCAGTCGTGTGGAGGAGTTCTCCAGAAAACAACTCCTATTACATACATAAGGGCGAATATCATCAAACCAAGTGACACGAACGTGTTTGGCAGTCCGGTGTTGGTTATTAGATATGCTGCGAGTGGAGACGTTATGAGAGGGGAGATGTTCTGACCGAATATCGTTATGCCGAAAGCCCTTCCCGGGCTGTCGGGAAACCACCTGCCTATAACCACGGGAAAAGTTCCAACATAAAAACCCGCTCCAATGCCGGCGATAAAGCTTCCAGCGTACCAGTAAACCCTCGCCGCCTCCCAGCTTTCATAGCTGAACATCCACGAGATTACACTCATACCTGCAAGGAAGCATACACCGGCCAGGGCCATCGGTAATTTTGGCCCCAATCTGTCCGCAATAAATCCGGCAACAATCTGGAAGACCAGCATCCCTGATGCTGAAATCGATACAGAAAGAGCTATGGGAGCAACCTCATCAAGATCGTAAAATCTCATTATGTACGGATAGAACTGGCTCCAGATGAGTGTGATCATCACAAACATCGCTAAAATTCCAGCAGTTATCGGATAGAAGTAACGATAATTCCCGCTAACTCCGAAATTCAGATGAAATCACCTCCAAAAATAAAAAGAGTTAGTATTTCCCGTACTTCTTCACCGCATCGACCATGGCCTTAACATTTTCAGGCTTGGCATCCCTTGAAATTCCGCCATCAACTCCGGGCCAGATCATCATTCCTCCTTCCTTGCAGTCTTCGAGCAAACTCTTCATGTATTCTTCGACCTTCTGTGGAGTTCCACCGATTAGCAGCGAGTTCGGTGGTCCGCTGACGAGAATTACATGGTCTCCAAGTACCTCTCTGACCTTTCTCGGATCGGTTTTCTCGAAGACACCAACCACTTTCTTCTTTGGAGCCTCAAGAAGCGTTTCGAGGTGGGCATCGTGCTTTCCTTCGAAAAGTACAAAATTCACTTGCCCCATCTCGGCAACCTTGTGGAATATATCATTGAGCGATGGCCAGTAGAACTCACTGTAAAGTTTAGGATTAAGATATTCGTTGAGGTGAAGAGGATAGAAACATTCTACAACATCTGTGCCGAATAGTTGTTTTCTCACCTCAACGGGTGGTGCTGAGATTTCTGCGGCCTTGATTATTAGAGGTTTTACAGCTTCAACCGCATCTTTCACTTTTTCAGGAACCCTGAATAGATCAAGGACAATGTTCTTAATGTCACGCAAGAAGTCACCTATCAGGTCGAGTGGTGCATAAGCCCATGACATTGGAATGGTTGGGTATCCTATTTTGGCCATCTCCATCGATAATTCAGCCATGAACGCTCCAAATCTGGCAAGTTCCAGACCGTACTTAGTGAGGGCTGCATTGTATTCTGCCGAACCAACATCAGCCAGTTTTTTGTTTATTCTCGGCATCACCACCTTGTTTATGAACTCCAGCGGGTTTTCGATAAGCTGGTCGTATTCATCTACTTTCATTATCTCCTTGCCTATGAATTGCGGGTGTGCATTCTCGTCGAGCTCGTATCCGGGCCATCTCGAGTAAACGTCCTGGAGCACGAGGTGTGTTGGGCCAAGAATAAATCTCGCAGCGGAAGAGATTTCGGGCTGGTTCAGGAAAGCGACTGTGTAGATCATCCCCTCCAGTCCTATAATCGGAGTGAACGTGTCAAAGTCGAAATCCCTTGCAACCTTCAATGCTGCATCCTTGCTTTTCTCGTAGTCGAAAAGGACTTCCTTAGCTGTGTATCCCGCATACCTGCCATGCCAGACTGTAGTGGCTCCAGTTACTGGAACTCTATCCGGCTCCTTACCTTTGAGTACAGTTTCAATCCTCTCAAGCCTTTCTTTCATCAACTCTTCAGCACTCATTCACTCCACCCCCATAAGGGCTTTTATCTTCCTCACGCCAACAGCTGCATCGTCAGCCCAGTCGTCGGCTCCGACGTATTCCTTGGCTTCTTCATCCGTTCTACCTCCACCGATGATTATCTTCACCCTGTCCCTCAGTCCGGCCTCTTTTATCGCCTCTACAGTCTTCTTCATTGACTCTATGGCTTCGGTCAGCAGTCCTGAGAGTCCCACAACGTCCGGGTTGTGCTCCTTTATGGCATTAACAAAAGCCTCTGGTGGCTGATCAACTCCGAGGTCGACAACTTCGAATCCTTCAGCCTCAAGCAGAGCTATGACTATGTTCTTCCCTATGTCGTGCACGTCTCCCTCCACCGTGCCTATCACAACCTTGCCTTTTTTCTCTCCGTCTTTCTCTCCAATCAGCGGTTTCACGATGTCCATTATCTGCTTGAGTATCTCTCCAGCCATTATCAAATCAGAAACGAAGTACCTCCCCTCTTCGAAGCGTTTCCCTATTATGTCCGTTGCTTTTCTCACGTCCTCCAGAATCGCAAACGGATCCTCGCCAGCTTCGACCCTCCTCTTCGTTAACTCTATGGTCTTTGCCTCATCGAGGTCAGCAAGTGCGTTTACAAACTCTTCTCTAACATCCGCCATTCAGACACCTCCAATTTTGAAAATGAGGCAAATGAAAATAAAACCTGTTATGAAAGGGTTCATAACAAATTTATTTGATTTGAAGTTAAAACATTCTTAACTCGTATTTAATTCTTGACCCTTATAAATATCCTCTCCAGCGAAGTTTCGACTGTCAGATTTATGTTAAGCTGCTCGAAAAGAGTCTCAATGATGATTTTTGTGACTATCAAATTCTCAGGAAGTGTCTGGAAGATGAGTTCTTCTCCATACTTTTGAAGCACTCCACCACCGGCAAACTCAATCATCTTCAGGACGGTTTCAGCTTTTTCGATGTCCGGCGTGTTCTCATCCCACTCAAATTCAATTTTAAAAAGGTTTGCCAGACCCCTCACCGCATTAACAAACTCCTCGTCAACTATTTGCTCCGGATCTCCCAGTTCTTGAATTTTCTTCAGCAAAACGCGGTAGAGTTCTCTGTCAATGATTACGAACTGTCTCGACTCAACTCCGTGGATGTGGGTCGCAAGCCTATCTATGTCATTAAAGTACTTTCTGAAGTCAACTTTATTTTTTCTGCAAGCCTTAATAAGGTTGTAATAAACTGTAAGGGCTTCGCGGAAAATCTGGCTTAAACTCTCTCCGCTATCTCTCCTTAAATCCTCCAAAAGCTTCATCTCTTCATCATTGAGCGATATGGTTATTCTATGAAATAGTTTCATCTTTTTCACCGCCTTAGGTCCACAAACGTTTTGTGTAAGTACTCTTGGGTATAAAAAAGTTCTAACTAATGATAAACTAAATCAATGACGAGTCAACCAATATGTTATAAGATTTCGAGTTGACAAACATAATCAATAGGATATTTATAACAAACTAAAAATTATTTTAGTCTGCTACATCCTTTCAAGCGGTTCAATTCCGAGCAGTTCAAGGCCGTTTCTCAGCACAATTCTTGTAGCATCGACAATTGCGAGCCTGTGCATCCGTATCTCTGCTTCCGCCTTTAGAACTGGATGATCTCGGTAAAAGTCGTTAAAGGCTCCCGCAACACCGAGCAGATATTCTGCAAACACGTTGGGGCGCAGCTCTTCTACAACTCTCTTCACCATGTAGGGCATTTTGGAGAGCAGCATTACAAGCTTCCTCTCCCCGGAAGAACAGAGTTCGCCTTTGAACTCAAGCTCAGGCATACCATCCTCAACCGCCTTTCGCAGGATGCTGCACGCCCTTGCATGGCTGTACTGGATGTAGCTTGCGGTCTGCCTTTCAAAGTCCAGAGCCTTGCTCCAGTCAAAGGTCATGTGCTTCTCGGGAGCAATTTTAATGAAGTCGAATCTTATCGCTCCAACGGCTACGGCATTTGCAATTTTCCTCTTCTCCCCCTCATCCATCTCCCTGCCGGAAATTATCTTCCATGCTTCCTCCTTAACTTTCCCTATCAGCTCGTCGGCAGAGATGAACTTGCCCCTCCTTGTGCTCATGCTTCCTTCTGGCAAAGACACGAACTCGAAGAAAACTATTTCAGGGGGTTTAAGGTTTATAAGTTCGAGAATTCTCGACAGCTGTGCACCGTAAAGCTTGTGGTCGGCGCCAAGGACATTTATGAACCTCTCGTAGTTCTCATTTTTCCACATGTGGTAGGCGAGGTCTCTTGTGATGTATAGCGTCGTGCCGTTCTCCCTTCTTATAACCACCTCTTTTTCGAAGTCTTCAAGCTCAATAATCCATGCACCGTCCCTCTTTATCAGCCCCTTCTCGTCGAGAGCTTTGAGCACCCTGTCAACGTAGCCGTTGCGAATAAATTCGCTCTCCCAAACAAATTCATCATGTTCAACATTAATTGCCTTTAACGTCTGTCTGATACCATCCAAGGCGGTTTCCACAGCTCTTCTGAACTTCTCTACCGCTTCCTCATCACCGCGTTCGTAATCTAGCATCAGCTTCTCCACGTACTCTTCAAGCTCAGGGTTGCTTTCAAGCAGCTTGTTTGCCTCGATGTAAGCTTCAGCAACTGCATGGTCGGGTTTTTTACCCTTTAGACCGAATTTTTCTATTCCAAGGACAGTTATGGCAGTCTGCCTTCCCATGTCGTTGACGTAGTAGTGTGTTCTCACATTAAAGCCAGCTTTGGCAAAAATTCTCGCTAATGTGTCTCCGATGATGGAATTTCTGATGTGCCCTATGTGCAATGGTCCGTCAGGGTTAGCTGAGGTGTGCTCAATCAGAATTTCCCCTTTGAGGTTTAAATGGCCATAATTTTCATCCTCATCCAGAATCACGTTAACCGTATCTTCAAGAAACTCATAACTTGCGAAAAAGTTGATATAGCCATTCTTGCTCTCAACACTGCCAATGTAATCGCTATCCACCTCAAGGCTCTCAACAATCTCATCTGCTATCTCCTTAGGGCTTTTCTTACGCTCTTTTGCCAGCTTGAAGGCAATTGTTGAAGCCAGATCAGCGTGTTCACTCTCCCTTAAAAACCTCTCGTCGCCGTAATCTCCCAGAACTCTGATTACCTCATCTACGAAGCGCAGGAACATCGCTCAAATTAGAACCGTCGATTTTTCAATTTAACTGAAGAAGGTGGGCGCGCCTCGGGTCGACTTGCCTTACGGGCAGCTTGAAGTTCCAGGCACCTCCTCCCCGCACCCCCGGAAGCGCCGGTCGTCCGGGGTTAGCCTGCTCCCTTCCGGGCCTGGGCCGTTTCCCCCGGTAAATATGGCGGACAGCCCCTCCGGGCAGCCCAGCCATAACCGCCGGCCCTCCGGGACGAGGATTCTGCGGTGCCTGGGACCGCTGCCACCCGCTTGGCAAGCCTCCCCTCGGCTTCGGCCCCCGCATATCGGCGGTTTCGGGTTACAGGGGACGCCGAACCCCCCGGCCTAGCCCACCAAATACTACATTGTCACTATGAGTTATAAAGGTTATGGCAAAGTATTTTAAGATTAAATTCAAGATTAGATAATGATAGATTTAGGAGTTGCCTTCCCCCTCGAAATTCTGGAAAAGTTGAGGACGGGCATTTATGTGTATCAGGATGGAAGATTCATATTCGTTAACGAGGAAATTGAGAGAATTTCAGGTTACGGCAAGGAGGAACTTTTGAAAATGGATCCCTTTGATTTGCTTGCTGAAATAGTGGACAGAGAAAATATGAGAACATTTACGGATATGACTGAATCCGAAGAATTTGATACACTTCCGGAAAAGTACGTGGCAAAAATCAGGCGAAAAGACGGCTCGCTTGCCTGGGTTGAGTTAAAAGCCTTTCCTGCAGTCTATAATGGGAAAGGAGCAATAGTGTGCAATGTTGTTGATATCACGGAATTAGTGATGGAAGAACAGAGAAGAAAGACCATAGAGAAATATGTTGACCTCGTTGGGAAGATTATCCGTCATGACGTAGCAAACAAAGTTTCGGCTGCCATGAACCTGCTTGAATTATCAATGGAACAGCGAGAGGATAAGCTCGTCGAAAAAGCCTATGATGTCTTAACCGACTCAATAAAGAGTCTCAAAAGGCTGAGAAATCTGGAGATGCTTATGAAAACAGGAGGGAAGCTGAGAGCAGTATCAGTGAGGGAGGTTTTTGAAGAGGCGGGGAAAAATTACAGTATCGATGTTGAAATCAGTGGGGATGCAGCAGTTATGGCTGACGACGGTCTTTACTCAATCGCGGACAACCTGCTAAACAACGCCGTAAAACACGGAATGTGCAAGAGTGTAAGAGTTATAATCAAAAGTGAAGAGGATAAAACGATAGTTAGGGTTGAAGATGATGGATCTGGCATTCCCGACGAAATCAAGGGTAAAATATTCAACGAAGGCTTTCATTCAGGTGGAGGGCAGGGATTGGGGTTGTTTATCGTCGCAAGCCTCATGGATAGATACAAAGGAAGCATTGAGGTTAAGGACAACGAGCCCTCAGGAACTGTTTTCGTTCTGAATTTTCCTTTATTAGTGTAGCTCGCTCTTCTGCATGTTGAGAACCTTACAACAATCACAGAAACTTAATTCCGAGCTCTCCCATGCTATTAAAGCGCATTATGTTGAGAATAAGAGGCGTTAAGGATTCAACAAGCCTTGAGTTTGATAGAGGTCCTGCGTCAAGCGGTCTTAAGCCCTCTATTTCAGATATAAGGTCAATGACAACTTTCTTGGACATCTCATCATCACCGCAAACCGGCACATCCCAGTCGAACCTCTCATTGAGATTCGCAAACCTTGCTGCTGGAACGGTATGGAAGGCTGAAACAACTCTATCACTTTCCAAAACTTCTGCAACCATCTCAGCTGCAGATTTGTCCGAATTATACGTAAAACCCTTCTCCCCCTTGGATACGGGCACAAGAGGCGACACGACGATCTTATCTCTCAGGACGTGTTTAAGATCCTTTGCCGTCTCTATTGCGTGTTCCCATGGTATTGTTAGTATTGCGATTTCACAACTCTCTGCTGCATCTTCGTTCTTCATTCCTGTAATCCTAACATTGCCGGCAATTTTCCTGTACTCTTCAGCCTTTGATTTGGCCTTCTCCTCCTTACGAGAACCGACAATAATTTCATGTTCGAGGATTGCCAATCTCAATGCCAGACCTTTTCCCAGATTGCCAGTCCCTCCGAGAAGGGCTACTTTCATCTGCAAAACTTCTCAGTTGAGTATATAGCTTTTCTCCCAGAGTAATTTCAAAAATGAAGGTTAGTGTTTTAAGAATGCGGTCTAACTCAGGCTATGTGTGAGGGGCTGTACTTCAGGAAAACAGAGGACGTTATGAGGATTAGGAAAGAAAAGAATGAGCCCACAGAGGTTCTAGAGGATTAAATTTATCAGAGATAAGGTTGAACTCGAACCATGGATATTTATGCTATCATAGTCTTCCTTATAGGTGTAGCTCTGGGCTTTTTGAGAAGGGGGAAGAGGAAAGGCTAAAATTCTCGAAGTTTACTCATTTCCACGTTTTTAGGTCTGATTTCTGCAGTAGCACTATCGTACCTTGTTCTTGAGGTACAGGATGATGTGAGTTAGACTTTCGGCCTAGTTGTTGCTGCAATAATTTACGAATCAAATTTATACTGGGACATACATAGGATCTGCTCGAAAAATTTAGAAAATAAAAAATTATTCAGAAGCTGCAGGAATTTCTCCCACGACATTGTCAACGAAGAAGCTCATTGAGAGCAGTTCTTCGTCGGTCATTACCTCTCCTTCAGCCTTCACGAGATTGCCCTGCTGGTCATAGATCGGGCCTACAAATGGATACTGCTCTGGAACCTCTCCGTTTAGATACTTCTGCTTCTCCTCCTCGACCATCTTTCTCACGTCTTCCGGAACAGCGTCGTTAAATGGGGAGAGGCCAACAACACCTTTGTCTATACCCCACCAGATTTGCTCGCTCTTCCACGTTCCCTGCATCACCTGCTCAATGATGTAGGAATAGATTACGCTCCAGTTCCAGACTGCAGACGTGAGGTGGGCGTTAGGGGCGAACTTGGACATGTCGCTGTGGTAGCCTATGGAGTGAACCCCTCTCTCTTCTGCTGCCTGCTGCGCTGCTGGAGAGTCCTGGTGCTGGGCTATGACATCACAGCCCTCATCGATTAGGCTGAGTGCAGCCTCCTTCTCCTCAGCTGGGTCATACCACGTCCCCGTCCATACAACGTAAATTTTTGCGTCAGGGTTTACCTTCTTGACACCGAGAGCGAAGGCATTAATTCCCCTGATAACCTCTGGAATTGGAACTGCTGCGACGTAACCAATCTTGTTCGTCTTGGTCATCGCTCCAGCCACCATACCGCTCAAATATCTTGCCTGATACATCCTGCCGAAGTAAGTTCCAACGTTCTTTGCGGTCTTGTAACCGCTGCAGTGCTCGAAGATGGTGTCAGGGAAGTCCTTAGCAACAGTGATGGTGGCGTCCATGAAGCCGAACGATGTTGTGAATATTACATCGTAACCCTGTTCGGCAAACTGCCTTATAACTCTCTCATCATCTCCTCCTTCAGCAACATTTTCGGCGTAAGCAGTCTTCACTCCGTAAACTTTCTCGATATACTGTCTGCCAAGGTCGTGGCTGTAAGTCCACCCTGCATCTCCGATCGGGCTTACGTAAACGAATGCAGCCTTAATCTCCTTTTTTTCCTCCGTTGGTGTTGTCACCTGCTTTCCTTCTTCACCCGCACATCCAGCCAGCAGTCCGGCAGCTAAAACTGCCAAGGCAATGAAAACCAGAAACTTACCCTTCATGTTTTCTGCCAAATTACATAAGAAATAAACTTTACTCTTTCTTTCCTCTGACATAAGGTATTCCAAGTGCTGCAGGCGCTCCAAAGGCTGCCCTTTTCCTTATCACGCTGAACAATAGCACAACTATTGTCACAACATAGGGCACCATTTTCATTAGGTGATATGACACACCAACTCCAGTAGCCTGGAGTTTGAATGAAAGTACATCCAACCCGCCGAAGAGGTAAGCTCCGAGAATTGCCCTCTGCGGCATCCATCCGCTGAAGATTACCAAAGCAAGACAAATCCAACCTCTTCCTGCAGTCATTCCTTCCGTCCAGAGCTTAGCATAGGCGAGGCTGAGGTAAGCGCCTCCAATGCCGACGAGAAAACCTCCAAAAAGTGTGCTGAAATACCTCACTCTATCAACGTTTACTCCCATACTGTCCGCTGCCTCCGGCTTCTCTCCAGCAGCGATTATTTCCAAACCGTACCTCGTTTTGAAAAGAATAAACCAAAGAAATGCAGCAAGTATCACCGCAAAATACGCCATCGGGTCGTGGCTGAAGAGAACCTCTCCTATGTATGGTAAATCCGACAGTACAGGGATTTTAACCGGGTCGAGATAAAACGCAACCTCACCTATATAGTTTCTTCCAAGAAAACCCGTTATGCCAAGCCCAAGAAGCACGAGCATTAGACCGGTTATGGACTGGTTGGCCTTCAGCGTTATGGAGAAGAACGCATGCACTAATGCTAGCAGCATTCCAGCAATCCCACCGCAAAGCACCCCCAGCCAGGGGTTGCCAGTTGCAAGACTGACCGCGAATCCAGTAAAAGCACCTGTTATCATTATCCCCTCAAGTCCCAGATTTAAAACTCCGCTCCTCTCGGTAATAATTTCGCCGAGTGTTGCATAAAGGAGTGGTGTTCCGGCCCTTATAGAAGAGGCCAGCAGCGAAGCAAGGAATCCCGGATCTACCATCTCAATCCCTCCTCCTGAGCGACTGCCCAGCTATTATGAACAGAACAATCAACGACTGGAAGACATAGACTATCCCAATTGGAACTGAATAAGTGGTCTGCAGCACTGAGCCACCGACATACAGAAAGCCAAACAGAGCGGCAGAAGCCATAACGAGAAGCGGGTTTCCGGAAGCAAGAAGAGCAACTGGTATTCCTGCATATCCGTATCCAGTAGAGATCGAAGGTCTCAATCTTAGCTGGATTCCGCTCACTTCAATCATTCCTGCTATACCAGCAAACATTCCACCGAGGAGCATTGAATACACAATTACCTTCTGCCTGCTTATTCCAGCATAATCGGCAGCTCTAGGATTTGCTCCTACAACCTTCAGAGAAAAGCCGAAGTCCGTTTTGTTAACTATATAGTGTATTGCAAGAGCAATTAAGATAGCAATGAAGAACCCAAGGTGAAATCGAGTTCCGAAAAATCTTGGAAGTGTTGCGATATCAGGAAAGAGGTCTGTGTATGGGAAATTGTAAACCTCCTTACCTCTCATCGGCCCGTATACCATATACTCCACCCAGTATATTGCAACGTAGTTTAGAAGGAGCGTTGACAGTATCTCGTTCAGGTCGAATTTTGCCTTTAAAACTGCCGGAATTGCCGCCCAGGCCATGCCGAATATTGCTGCAGTCAAAAACATTGCTGGGAGCATCGCATAACTTGGAAGGTTCGAGTAGAGAGCGACAACACTCGCCGCGAATGCGCCCATGTAAAGCTGCCCCTCTGCACCGATGTTCCAAAGTCCGGCCCTCAGCGGAATTGCCACTGCCAGGCCGGTGAGAATCAGAGGTGTTGTTTTCACACAGAGTTCAGCCAATCCAAATTTTGAGGTGAAGGAACTTGTGAACATCACGGCATAGGCTTCGAACGGGTTTATTCCTATTGCAGCGAGCAGAATTCCAACAACAAGAAGAGATGCGGCTATGGATGCTACCGGAGTTATTATGTCCCTCATGCCGTGACCTCCAGCCCGCCAGCCATCAAATATCCCACCTTCTCGTAATTTGCCCCCTTTCTGTCCATAATTCCCCTTATTTCGCCCTCGTACATCACAGCAATTCTATCGGCCAGCTGGAAAACTTCATCCAGATCCTCCGAAATCAGGAGAACTGCTGCACCTTTCATGGCAGCGTCAATGAGCCTCCTCCTGACGTAGTCGATGCCTGCAACATCAAGACCCCTTGTCGGTTGGGATGCAATTATTAGCCTCGGATTCCTCGACAGTTCTCTAGCGAGAATCAGCCTCTGAATATTTCCACCTGAAAGCGTTCCTGCTGTAGCGTGAAGCGATGGGGTTTTTACGGAGAACTCCTCAATTAGCTCTCTTGCCTTCTTCTCCATTTCATCGAAATCTAGGAAAAATCCTTTTCTGTATTTCTTAAAGTCCTTCAGCATCAGGTTTTCCAGGACGGAAAGGGATGGAGCCAAACCAACACCAATCCTGTCTTCCGGTATGTAAGCGATGCTCTCTCTTTCCATCACACCTTTATTCGTTATGTCCTGCCCGTCAAGTATAATTCTACCCTTTTCAACCTTTCTCAGCCCTGCTATTGCCTCTTCAAGCTCCCTCTGCCCGTTGCCAGAAACTCCAGCAATCCCAAGAATCTCACCCTCTCTTATAGAAAAGCTGACACCCTTTACAGCATAATTTCCTCTCTCATCCTTAACCCACAAATCTTCAACCCTCAAAACCTCTTTTCCGAACTCCCTGGGTGGTTTGCTGATATCAAGGACTATGTCTCTTCCGACCATCATTCTTGTAAGCTCTCTTTCGTTTGTTTCAGAAGTTTTTACCGTCCCTACCTTCTTTCCTCTTCTCAAGACAGTAATCCTGTCCGTAACCTTTAAAGCCTCTTTTAACTTGTGGGTTATGAAAATAATCGTAAGGCCGCTTTTGGTCATGGATTTCAAAGCGTAGAAAAGACTATCAACCTCCTGTGGTGTGAGGACAGCGGTCGGCTCGTCAAGGATAAGAAGCTTAATGTCCCGGAAAAGAGCCTTGAGAATTTCTACCCTCTGCTCTTCCCCCACACTTAAGTTCATAATTACCTCATAAAGCGCAACATCTATCCCGTATTTTTCCGACAAGGCCTCAACCCTCTCCTCAACCCACTTCTGATTAATTAGGGGGTCGTGTGGTGTGCGGTAGCCGAGAACTATGTTCTGAAACACGTTCATTCTTGGAACGAGCATGAAGTGCTGGTGAACCATTCCTATGCCGGCCGAAATGGCATCCTTCGGGCTCCTGAACCTGACCTTTTTGCCCTCAAAAATTATTTCTCCCTCATCCGGCTGGTAAATTCCATAAAGAATGTTCATTAAAGTCGTTTTACCCGCCCCATTCTCGCCCAGAAGGCCATGTATCTCCCCCCTCCTCACCTCAAAGTCGATGTGGTCGTTGGCAACAAGGTTGCCGAATCGCTTTACTATGTTTCTCATTTCGAGCAGTGTTTCCAAAGGCTATCACCTCGGCCTTAATCCAAGCTTACCTCTGAATTTTTAAATTCTTTCAATAAGTTGAAATATTATGCTGCAAAGAGTTTACTGTGATATCTGTTGATTGGTATCACGAAAGAATGAAGCTCGTGAAGAGATTTGCGAGAGATATTGAGGTTGAGGAGGTTGCTGTTTGCATACCCCTCGAATACAAATCTGCAATCCTGATTTACGAGCTTTCCAAGTACACCAACGTTTACGCTGCTAAGCTCGACGATTTTTCAACAAAGCCTGAAGTGGTAGAATGGCTGAAAGATAGAGGTGTGGAAGTAACGAGGAAGAGAGACGTTGTCAATGCGGAATACTATCTCGACTGCGCGGCAGTGCTTTCGAGAGTTGCGGTTAAAAGTGGGAAAAAAGAGCTCAAGGTGGTAGAACTCACCAAGACCGGAGAAGAGTACTTGCAGAAATTAAACGTCAGGATGAAAGCAATTTCTCTCGACACCTCAACACTGAAGGGTATAGGAGAAAACGTCCACGGAACGTCGTTTGGCCTGCTTGATGCACTTTTGAGGCTGAACATATTCTTACCAGAAAAGAGGATTCTCGTTCTGGGGTTTGGCAGAGTCGGAAAGGGTTGTGCGAGGCTCCTGAAGGCAGTTGGTTGTCCCGTTACAGTCTGGGACAATGACGAGAAGAAGCAGATAGAGGCCATTTACGAGGGGTTCAGAGTTGAGAGAGACTTTGATGTCGATATTGTGGTTACCTGCACCGGAGTTAAAGGTGTAGTTAGCAAGGATGAAATCAGGAAAATTCCAGATGGCAGCATTCTCCTGAACATGGGGGCAGAGAAGGAAATCGAGTCTGCTGGTGAGCTTGTAAAGGACTATGGTCTGGTTAAGAAGTACGAACTTGAGGGTAAGAGCTACTTCGTCGTTGCGGAAGGCTACGCAGCAAACCTGGCTATTGGCAACGGGACGCCAATTGAGGTCATGGACAGGACTTTTTCTGCCGCAATTCTTGCATTAAATTACCTGCACAGAAACGATTTTGAGGGACTCATCCCTCTCCCACACCACATCGAATCAACAATTTTGGCAGCCATAATGATGCAGAAATAGAAATGCTTTTAAGAAATATAGACTCTATCAGGATTGATTGAGGTGGTACCATGCTTTTAAAGCCTGAAGAGTATATTGAGAGATTAAGTGGCTACAAAAGAGACATCTACGTTCTCGGAAAGAAAGCCGAGGACTTTGTAAACCACCCTAATATCAGGCCGACGGTCGAGGCGATGGCCTTTACCTATAAAATTGCGGAAAAGTACGCTCCACATTCGGAGCTTGTCGGGGAGAAGGTAAACAGGTTGAACTACGTGAATCAGACTTTTGAAGATCTTATTGCAAGGTATGAATATCAGAGAGAACTCAGTCTCAGGCTTGCAACCTGCAACTACCGCTGTACTGGTTGTGACGCAATTAATGCAATCTATCCCGCAACCAAGGCGCTTGATGAGAGGGAGGGGACAGACTACCACAAGAGGTTCTTAGAATTGCTTAAAGAAATACAGAAAAATGACTACGCATGCACCGCAGCACTGACAGATGTTAAAGGAGACAGAGGAAAAAGACCTTCGGAGCAGAAGGACAAATACCTGCGTGTGGTTGAGAAAAGAGAGGATGGAATAGTTGTAAGGGGGGCAAAGATTTGCCAGAGCGGAGCTTTTGCAGCAGACGTTAACTTCGTTTTACCAACTCAAACGTTCAGGCAGGGAGAGGAGGAATTTGCGGTAGTTTTCGCAGCGATGCCCGAAGACGAGGGAATAAAGTACATCCTTCAGAACACTGGTGTTCAGGCCAAGCAGCGCGAAGGGGGTAGCTTTGAGGCTGGCAATAAGTATGGAGACAGAACGACCTGCATGGTTGTGTTCGATGACGTCTTCATACCATGGGAGAGGGTATTTGTCTTTGAAGACCTGAAAGCTGCAAGAGATGTTGTCAGCTACTTTGCACCCTCCCACAGGTGTGTCGGAGCCGCATGCAAGGCAGGATTTGTCGATTCCATGGCGGGAGCAGCAAGCCTGATGCTCAAAACAAGTGGCCTTGAGAATGTGCCAGTTTTACAGCAAAAAGTTGCTGAAATGGTTGCTGTAAGCGAGGCGGTTTTTGCCATCTCCGTTGGTGCGGCGGTTAAAGGAGCGAACTACAACGGTTGCTGGCTTCCTAACTTCCAGATGGCCAATGCGGGGAAGGTGATAGGCGTTGATGGCTTCGCTAAGGCGTTGATGAACTTAGTTGACATTTCGGGAGGTATTGTTGGCACCTCTCCATCAGAGTTTGATCTTGAGATGGTTGGAGACTTCCTGCAGGCAAGTGAGAAATTCACTGCTGAGCAGAGGCTCAAAATAGTGAAGTTTATCGAATTCTGGGCGACTTCATCCCACCTTGTTGGAGCGTTCCACGGAGGTGGGTCTCCTGCTGCTGCTCTCGTAACCTTGCGGTTTTTGATGGGTATGGAGGGCAGGGAGGAGGCTGTTAAAAACTGCATAGATTTTTAATCTTCTATTTCTTTAATTTAATTAAGCACATCCATAAGAATGAGTTATGCTCCGGCCGGGATTTGAACCCGGGTCGCCGGCTCGAAAGGCCGGAATGATTGGCCGGGCTACACCACCGGAGCTTAGCAAGGTTAAAAGGGGGCAGATATATATCACTTTCGCCTACCTCTCAGCCAGCCTCACCTCCACCTCCACGATGTCCCCAACCTTAAGCTCGTTCATGCTGTAGTAGTCGTAGGAAACTGTAAGGAAAGCATCGAACTGCATGAGCTCCTCTATTCTCTTGGCTAGGTCCATCCCCATTTGCAGCCCAAACTCGATTATCTTGGCAGGGTCGCTAAAATCGGCTTTAGCCATAACGCCCGGCTTCCTACTTACAGACTTTAGATATAGCAGAACCTCGTCGTCACTTTTCAGCTCGATCCTGACTATCCTGTACTTCATGCTCTGCGTTTACTCCTGAAACATAAATACATTTGGAGTGAACGGTTCAAGCCTTTTTTAACATTTATTCCAACTTTATCATTTAACATTTATAATAAATATCTTATTGTGGTTTTTCAAGTTAATTTTTTAAATTTTCACTCATATCTCAAAGCCTCAATTGGCTCCAGGCGGGAAGCCTTCCATGCAGGATAAAGACCGCTAACCACTGACACGAAAACCCCTATGCAAAAACCGAGAGCTATGTATAGCAGAGTTGAAAGTTGGAAAACGTAGCTTGCATCCTGAAGAATAGCCAAGTCAATTAAATAACCTCCTACCACGCTCAGAACGCTTCCTATCCCGCTGCCAATCAGACCGAGAATAAGAGCCTCCATCAGGAAAATTTTCAGAATAGTTGACCTGTACGCGCCTATTGCTCTCATAATGCCTATTTCCTTCGTTCTTTCAATTGTTGACATCAGCATGATGTTGAGAATGCTTACACCAGCGACAAGCAGGGAAACTGATGCTATAGCCATCAGAAAGACGTTAATCTGGGAAAAAGCTTCGTCTATTCTCTCAAGAATTATTTTAAGGTCAAAAACGACCACTTTTTCGTCCCTGATGTTAATCTTTTCTTCAATCTCATTCTTAACGTCATCCACCTTCTCTAAGCTCTCCGCCTTGACTATCAGCATCGTGTAACCAACATCGCTAACCTTCTCGAAATCCTCTGGCGAGAGGATTATGGCTGAATTCGGATTTATGTCAAACCTCGCCCCGGTGTCTTCGAGAATTGCGGCAACTCTGAACTCCCTACCCCCAATAGTAATTTTCGAGTTAACCCTAATTTCAGCAAACTCAGCAAGCCTCTTTCCGACAACACAACTGCTCTTGAGCCTTATCGAACCCTTTTCCGCTTCGAACATCTCCTCAACATCCTTTTCATCCATGGCGTAAACAACTGCATAGGACTTCTTTTTCTTCGTTTCAATCAGCAAAGAGTCCGACTTAATCGCTATTGCCTCAGCCACGTTTGGAAGCTTTTTAATCCTGTTTATGTCCTTCTCTTCAAGATACTTGTAACCTTCCTGAAAATTTGGACTTACAATGAGCTCATTTGCGACATCTTCGAAATTCTGGACAACTGCCGCCTTCAGACTTTCTCCAAAAATGCCTATTGCGGAAACTGCCATTACACCAATCAGTATCCCTATTACAGCCAGAAGACTTCTTACCTTCGCTCTCTGCAGGTTCCTCTTCGCAAGCTCAAGAAACATGTTCGACACTCTCTATCTTTCCATCCCTAAGCCTTATCACCCTATCTCCATATTTTGC
Source organism: Archaeoglobi archaeon (assembly GCA_029259415.1). GTDB lineage: Archaea > Halobacteriota > Archaeoglobi > Archaeoglobales > Archaeoglobaceae > Archaeoglobus. The sequence goes on along the minus strand of JAPDIW010000023.1, from coordinate 24,670 downwards.
AAGTGAAGGGTCGTGAGTGACGAGAATTACCGTAACACCAAGCTCCTCGTTCTGGTGCCTTATTATCTCCATCACCTGCTCGCCTGATTTCGTGTCAAGATTGCCTGTTGGCTCATCGCACAGCAGAATTTTCGGATTGTTTGCAAGAGCCCTCGCAATTGCAACTCTCTGCTGCTGCCCTCCACTCATTTCATTCGGCTTTCTGTTCATCTCCTTCTCAAGCCCTACACTTCTGAGCAGTTCCTTCGCCCTCCCTTCCCTCTCCTCCCTGCCCAGCCCCTTGAAAATCATCGGAAGCTCCACATTTTCCAGCGCGGTTAGAGTTGGGATGAGATTGTAGGTCTGGAAGATGAAGCCTATGGTATCCCTCCTCAGCTCGGTAAGCTGGTTATCGTTCAAATTTGACGTCTCCACACCGTTGATAAGCACCTCTCCCTCACTCGGCTTGTCGAGACAGCCTATAAGATTCAGCAGGGTTGATTTTCCGCTCCCAGAAGGCCCCATTATGACGACGAACTCTCCATCCTCAACATCCATGCTTACTCCATCAAGCGCCCTCACTTCGTAGTACTCCGTGCTGTAAATTTTGTAAACATCTATCAGCTCTACAACCTTCATTTTCTAATCTGCCTGTAGATTATGAATCCCACAATTGCTAGAATGACCACAGCAACAGCGATGGAGATGTATGTTGGCATCGGGTTCTCCTCAACCTCGACAAAGCTCTTTCCCTTCAGTTCCACGATTTCGGAGATGGCAAAGTTCTCTCCAATTTCATTTGACCACTGCACGGTAACCTTTACACTCCCGTTGCACTCAACAGGCAGCTCGAAGCTCTGGAAGTCTGAGGGGTCGATGTTCCCTATGAAGTAGGCTGTCCTGAAGCCGCCACATTCTCCTATTGCGTAGGCATTGTAAACCTCGCTCCTTCCGTTGTTGCTCACATCACCCGAAACGCTGTACTTCAGCCCCTCTCTTTCCACATTGATGTTCGTAAGCATTACGGCGTAGCTGTCAAGAACTTCAATTGTAAATTTCCGTTCCACGCTCATCTCGTTTCCAAGCTCGTCCTTGTAGTCAACTCTGAAAACAACCTCTCCCTCACCAGCCTTTGATGGGCTGAATATGAAGCTCAAAGTCTTGCTTTCACCGCTTTCGAGTTTTGCAATGCTGACGGGGCTTGATAGGCTTCCAAGAGGCGATTCGGCAGAAACGGTGATGTCGTAAATGGCATCACTTCTCAGGTTCGTGACTTCAACCGGAATCGGAATGGCATCGCCGATGAAAAGGGTTTTGTAGGGTGAAGTTACGTTCAGCACGACGTTTTGTGGGTTTACCAATCGCACTGTCACTTCCTTCTCAACTTCATGGTAGTTTCTGCCGTTGTAAAAAGAGATTTTGAACTTAAGCTTGTCCGAATTCGGAATGAACTTGATCTTGCCCTCCTTTCCTCCGGAAAAGTCGCCGAGGTAGACTGTTTTGGGTATCGCGTCAAACAGCGCCTCCACTTTAACGTCCTTCAGCTCGACAGGTGAGGAGACGTAAAACTCAACCTCATTAACAACTCCCCTATAGACGGGAGATGATATGGTGAGGGAAGGGAAGTTGTCGTCAACTACAAGCATGATGTTCTGCGTAATCGTCTCGTTCTCAGTTGATATTTTTACCTGAAGATTTTTTCTCCCGACCTGCTCTCCCTTAACCGAGAAGGTCATGGTGTAGCTACCACCGCTGGGAATCGTTCCCACAGAGTATATCGCTGACGGTTCAGCCTTTGCTCCGGAGATTACAATGGAGTTCACCTTAACATCATGTGTGGATGGGTTGGTGAGGGTTAACGTTACATCAGCATAATCGCCCGGAAGAAGGATCTCCGGCGAGACCTGGTAGCTTACCGAAACGCCTTCTGCGTGAGCGACCTCTACAGCAAGTAGCAGAATCAAGATTATTGGCAGACTTTTTCGCATGATAACACAAGTCCGCAAGTGTATTTATACTTTAACTTATCAGCACCTTTTCCACCCCATCAACTTTGAGAATTTCTTCAACAACTGTACCCGGAATCTTCGTTTCTGTCACAACCGTCAGCTTTGACTCAACACTAAGCTCTGGGTCTTCTGCAAGAATGTACCTTATAGATATACCCGCGTTGGCGAGAGCTGATGTAACCCCCGCAACAATACCGACCTTGTGACTCTCAGCATAGACCTCAAGAACTCCGAAGCCGAGAATTCTCGCAACCTCAGCAATATTTGCCACTGGTTTCAACGCTGAAAAGACTTTCCTCAGCTCCTCATCACTCTCGATGTTCTGAATGGCTGCAAGAACCACCTTTCTGTCAACCCCTATGGCTTCGGCAATTTTGGTTGGGACAAGCTCTATTTTGTCACAATAAGCCTTGCCATCTCTGACTGAAATGCCGAGCCTCAGAAATTCTCTTGCAACTGCAATCTGAGATGGATACTTATCGAACTTTTCAGCGACTTTTTTCCACATGTTTGTATTTTTGTCATACAACTATTAAACTTTATATCTTTCAAAGTCAACAGCAAATGGTGCTTGAGGTCAGGAATCTCGTTAAAAGATACGGAAATTTTGAAGCTGTAAAGGGTATCAGCTTCTCGGTGAAGAAGGGAGAAGTTCTGTGCCTCATAGGTGAAAATGGAGCTGGAAAATCCACCACACTTAAAATTCTGGCGGGTCTGATAAAACCGGATGGTGGAGAAGTGAAATACTTCGGCAGAGATTTTGGTGAAGACACTAAGAGAATCATCGGATATCTACCGGAAATAGACGCGCTTTATGACAACATGACTGTCTCTGAATACCTCAACCTCTTTGCCGACATTTACGGTGTGAGGGCAAACATTGACGGGCTTCTTGAGAGGTTGAATCTACCAGACAAGTACATTTCAGAACTGTCAAAAGGTATGAAGAGAAAAGTCTCCATAGCCAGAACTCTCCTCCACGACCCTGACGTGCTGATTTACGATGAGCCAACCGGCGGGCTTGACCCGACAACCTCTCTGAGCATAGCTGAGCTGATGAGAGAACTGGCAGAGAGGGGAAAGATAATAGTTTTCTCAGCTCACAACATGTACTACGTTGAGAGAATAGCGGACAAGGTTGTAGTGATGAAGGGTGGTGAAGTTCTTTACTCAGGAAGTCTAGGAGAGTTGATTGGTCAGAACACCACATACAGGGTTGATTACTCTCTTAACGGGCGGAGGGAAAGCGTAGAATTGTCAGAGATAGATGAACTGCTCGAATTTGTTGAAAAAGTTAAGGAGCGGGGAGGAAAAGTGCTTGAGATTGAGAGAGAAGTTCCGAGACTTGAGAACGTTTACTTCAACCTGATAAGGAGAAAAGGAAATAAGGCATACATAGATGGAGTTTATGGATATCAAATTTAGATTGTGGATTGAGAAAGAGGAAAAGCATGTTGCAGGGAAAGGTGGTGTGGCTATTTTAAAAGCCATAGATGAAGAAGGCTCAATTTCTGGAGCTAGCAAGAAGCTTGGAATGTCTTATAGATACGTTTGGGGGTACGTAAAGAAAATGGAGGAAGCTGTAGGAAAGGTTGTCGAGAGCGAAAAAGGGGGAAGCGGTGGAGGAAGGACAGTACTCACCGAGAAAGGAAAGGAGATTGTAAGGTTATACGAATTCTACGAAAATCTCGTTAAAAAGCTCGGAAAGGGAGAGTTCAAGAAGGTGACAGTCAGGGAAGGAGAGGTAATCCCCAGGGTTAAAGACGGCGATTACGTTCTGATAAAGCTAGATTAGATTTTTGAGAAGGTAAAAGGCGAGAGAAGGTCTATTTAGAAGCCTTAAGGATACGTCGGTAACTTTTCTAATTAGAGTTGAAGGGCTGTCCATGTGCACTCCTGCAAAATCAAAATCACTCATCGCGGAAAAAAGCTGCTCAAGCTTCTCGTCGGGGAAGGAGTAAAGTTTTCTCACCAGATATCCGAACCTGTACTCGTTTTTCATTTCGCTCAGATATCTTTTTTCGTATTCTCTGAGATTTGGAAAGCTTTCGGCAAGCTTCTCTGCCGCTACAAGCAGATAGTAAAGCCCCCCTCCCGTGTAGGGCTTGACCATCCCGGCTGAATCGCCAATAAGTGCCACCTTTTCTTTCGAAAATTTGACGAGCCTTTCCGGAATTGCTCCAATGTTCAGTTCGATAACACTCCCCTTGACTCTGCCTGAGACTGATGGGTGCTTCTCAACCAGATTTTTCAGGTATTGCATCGGGTTGCTTCTGCTGACAACCCCTATTCTCGCAGTATCACCCAGAGGTATTGCGTACGCAAAAAAAGAGTCACTCCACTTTTCTCCAAAGTAAAGCTCCACGTATTCTTCGTCTAAAGCTTCAAATCGCATCTCAGCCTGAACGGCAGTGAAAAATCCTGGCTTTGGAAATTTGAAGTGCCGGCTTACGGTGGAGTTTACACCATCAGCCCCAATTATTTTCTCAGCCAGAAGCTCCCTTAAAGAAGTTCTAATTTTGAATCCGTAAAACTTGACTTTCTCCTTGACAAAGACATCCGCTCTCTCTGCAGCTCTCTCAAAAAGCAGTGCGTCAAGCAATTTTCTCTCAACAACCACCGCCTCACCCCTACCTTCCAGAGTGACACTGGCGGAGGGGGAAAAGAAAAAGGCACCTTTTACCCTGTTTTCCAGAGCCTTCTTTGCATTGCAGTATTCTTTCAGCTTCCGATAGCAGTTATCGCTGATTAAGCCAGCACACTGTACCGGAAAACCTGGAGTCTGGTGCTCCTCGAATAATGCGACGTCATACCTTTTGCCGAGCAAAATTGCTGCCAGACTTCCCGCTGGGCCACCACCGACTATTGCAGCATCCACAAACTGCCTTTGAGGATTAATTTTTTATCTTTTCTCTCCCATTCATTTCGATGATTCCCGTTGTTTACTCAAACCTTTGTCCGGTCTGTGGGGAAGACCTTGTGAGTAAGGAGATTGAGGAGCACAAGTGCTTCAAGAAGGGGAAAAATCTGTGTTTGAGGCCAGAAGATTATCTGGTTAGAGAGTTTGTGGAGTTTTTCAAAAAATGCGTTGGTGAGCCGAGAGCGATTCAGAAAATGTGGGCGAAGAGAATACTGAGAAATGAGAGTTTTGCCGCCACAGCCCCAACAGGAGTTGGTAAGACTTCCTTCGGTCTGGCAATGTCCCTTTTTCTCAGTTTAAAAGGGAAAAGATGCTATGTCGTTTTTCCGACTTCTCTCCTTGTAATTCAGGCGGCTGAAACCATAAAGAGCTATGCAGAAAAAGTGGGTGTGGAGCTTGATAAAAACCTCTTGGGTTACTATCACGGAAAGCTGTCAAAAGCAGAAAAAGAGAACTTCATGCAGAATCTGAGAAATTTCAGAATCGTTATAACAACGACTCAGTTTTTATCGAGATATTATAAGGAGCTGGGACTCTTCGATTTCATCTTTGTCGATGACGTAGATGCAATCCTGAAAGCTTCGAAGAACGTTGATAGACTTCTGAACCTTCTTGGCCTCTACTACGACTCCAAAACAAGAAGCTGGAAAGGTAAGGTGAGAGGATGTTTGATGGTCTCAACAGCCACGGCAAAGAAGGGAAAGAAAGCCGAGCTCTTCAGAACGCTGCTGAACTTCGACATAGGCTCTTCAAGGATTACGGTAAGAAACGTCGAGGATGTTGCTGTAAACCATGGGAGCATTGAGATGGTCGCGACAATTCTTAAAAAGCTTGGAACGGGCGGGATAATCTACGCCAGAACAGCCGAGGAGGCAGAGAAAATTTACGAATCTCTCAAAGACGAGTTCAGGGTTGGCATCGTAACCGCAACAAGAAAAAGCGACTACGATAAGTTTGTGGAAGGTGAAATTGACCATCTTGTAGGCACAGCGCATTACTACGGGACTCTCGTCAGAGGTCTTGACCTACCGGAAAGGATAAGGTTTGCTGTATTTGTCGGATGTCCTGTTTTCAGAGTCACAATTGAGGATATCGACTCCCTCAGCCCGAATATGATTAAGCTCCTTGCTTACCTCTACCGCCATATTCCGGAGATCGAGAAAGTTTTGCCGGCTGTTGAGAAGCACATTGACGAGGTAAGAGAGATTCTGAAAAAAATGATGGGGAAGGAAAAGCCTCAGGCGAAAGACGTCGTTGTCAGAGAGGGAGATGTGATTTTCCCCGACCTGAGGACTTACATTCAGGGTTCTGGTAGAACTTCAAGGCTCTTTGCCGGAGGAATGACGAAGGGTGCGAGCTTCCTGCTTGAAGACGATGCAGAAATTCTTTCAGCTTTCGTAGAGAGAGCAAAGCTTTACGATATCGAGTTCAAAAGCATTGACGAAATCGATTTCGAGCGTCTTTCCAGAGAGCTTGATGAAAGCAGAGATAAGTATAGGAGAAGGCAGGAGTTCGACCTCATAAAGCCGGCCCTTTTCATCGTTGAAAGTCCCACAAAGGCGAGGCAGATTTCACGCTTTTTCGGCAAGCCGAGTGTGAAGGTTCTGGATGGTGCTGTGGTTTATGAGATTCCGATGGAGAAATTTGTGCTGATGGTTACAGCGAGCATTGGACATGTTGTAGACCTCATCACAAATAGAGGATTCCACGGCGTGCTCGTGAATGGAAAATTCGTTCCTGTGTACTCATCCATAAAGAGGTGCAGAGGCTGCGGTTACCAGTTTACAGAAGAAAGAGAAAGCTGTCCAAAATGTGGTGGAAGTGATATAGACAACTCAAAGGTCAGGATTGAAGCTCTCAGAAAGCTCGCACACGATGCTGAATTTGTCATCGTTGGTACCGACCCGGACACGGAAGGTGAGAAGATAGCATGGGACCTGAGAAACTTTCTTTCGGGATGTGGAGTGGTGAAGAGAGCAGAATTTCACGAAGTCACGAGAAGAGCGATTCTGGAAGCTCTTGAATCGTTACGTGATGTGGATGAAAACCTCGTCAGAGCACAGGTTGTCAGGAGAATAGAGGACCGCTGGATTGGCTTTGTTTTGAGCCAGAAACTGTGGGAGAGGTTCAACAACCGCAATCTCTCTGCTGGAAGAGCTCAAACTCCGGTTCTCGGCTGGATAATAGACAGATATAAGGAGACGAGGGAGAGAAAGAAAATCGCAATTCTCCGCGACTTTGACCTCGTTCTTGAACACGATGAAAGTGAGTTCGACCTCACGATAAGGCTCGTTGAAGAGAGGGAGGAGTTAAAAACCCCCCTACCACCGTACACCACAGAAACTCTGCTGAGCGATGCAAACAGAATTCTAAAGCTCTCAGTCAAGCAGACCATGCAGATCGCTCAGGAACTCTTCGAGAATGGCCTTATAACATATCACCGAACAGACTCGACCCGTGTGAGCGATGTTGGGCAGAGGATTGCCAGGGAATTTCTCAGAGAGGATTTCATGGGGAGAGACTGGGGAGATGGTGGTGCGCACGAATGTATAAGGCCCACAAGACCGCTTACAAGAGACGACATTCTGAGGCTCATTCAGGAAGGGGTGCTGGTTGTTGAGAACCTTAGAAGGGAGCACTTTGCTCTCTACGACCTAATTTTCAGGCGTTTCATGGCCTCTCAGTGCAGACCCTTTAAGGTGGTGATAAAGAAATACTCTGTAGAGTTCGACGGAAAAAGTGTTGAGGAGGAGAGAGTTGTAAAAGCCGAAGGAAGAGCGTATGAGCTTTACAAATCAGTCTGGGTTAAAAATGAGCTGCCTGAAGGAACATTCAGGGTTAAGGCTGAGATTAAAAGTGTTCCGAAAGTTTTGCCATTAACGCAGTCCGAGGTAATTCAGCTGATGAAGGAGAGAGGCATCGGGAGGCCCTCAACCTACGCAACCATCGTTGACAGGCTTTTCATGAGAAATTACGTTGTAGAGAAGTACGGAAGAATTATCCCCACCAGACTTGGAGTTGACGTGTATAGTTATCTGGCTAAAAAGTACGCAAAATTCGTCTCTGAGGAGAGGACAAGAGACCTTGAGAGCAGAATGGACGCAATCGAGCGTGGAGAGCTTGACTATCTAAGGGCTCTTGAAGATTTGTACTCTGAAATAAAGAGTATAAGCTAGATGAGCAGTTGTTTTACAGGGATTCCAATCGAGGAATGAGATGACTTCCGTCGCAGGATTTAGATGGGAATCTGAAACCTTCCCTGCAGAATCCAACACTTATTCCAAGCTCCTCGCAGAAGTTCCTTATCCTGTCTAGAACCTCTCTGCGGAGATTTTCCGGAAAGTACCTGTAAGCACCCTTTTTCTCGAAGCCCACTTTTCTAAGCCAAGGCAGCTTTTTCTCCATTCTCGCCATGGAGTCCGCTTTGAGCTTCAGAGTTGATGTGACGACGTGGTCAGGCATTGTTTTCTCAATTATGTCAAGCCTGCTGTCGTTTATTCCCGGAATTACAGGGTCGAAGCGTAGTATCGCCGGGATTCCGTAATCTTTAACGGCCTTCAAAGCCTCCATTCTTTCCTCAGCTGGAGGGGCATTCGGCTCAAACTCGTCCAAACCGGTGATGGTGATGCTTACCGCACTCCTCATTTCGCTGAGAATTTTGAGGTCTCTCAGGACGATGTTGCTCTTTGTTACAACCATCAGCCTGACGTCGTAGTCCTTTAAAATTTCAAGGCATCTCCTCGTTATTTCTCTCTCTCTTTCAACTGGTGGATATGGGTCGGAACTGTTGGACATCGAAATGAGGGAGTTTGCAGGCAGCTCTTTAAGGTCTTTCTCAAGGTTCTTGAATAACCCTTTTTTCTCCCTGAGTTTGTAGAAGTTTGGGATGTAGGTTGCGTAGCAGTAGAGACAGCCATGAGCGCAGCCCGTATATGGATTGAAAGAGTACTTTTTTGGACAGGTGCAGAGAGGAGATTTCCAGGGGTCGAACGGTCTTATGACCCTCATAGGTACATTTCGTGGTTTAGGAGTGGAATTAAAGCCATTGTGACTGAAATTCTCGACAACTCGGTTCTCGATATTGCACCCTTGCTTAAGTAGTGAACAGCCCCCCACTTCTTGCCGAGGTTCTTTATTCCTGAAACTCTCTCCATCACTTCACCGACTTCTTTTCCTCTTAGCACTTCATCGACCACCGATCTGGGGTATTCAAAGCCTGGCCCAAAACCAATCGTGCAGTTTTCGCCATCGTAAACCGCAGCAACCTGAAAATCGAGGTAGCCCGAAATGGTGTGCTCGAATTTAAAAAGTCCTGCTTCTATCCCCACAGAGAAGTCGAATTCTGATGAATAGGCCTTCTTCGCCCTCTCAATCGCACCCCTGATAGTTTCGCTGTCAAACGGCTGAGGTGGGACGCTGGTATTGACCTCAACGCCAACTACCTCAACATCGTCAAAGTACTGCGCGAAGGCGAGCCTTGTACCCTCAATCTTCGTCGGATTCTTCGAACCCACGACAACCCTTACCATTTTCCACCTCAAACCTTTACTCTCTCAAAACACAGATAGTTTTCACCGAAAGCAAAAACCATCTTCTTCTTAACGCTTTGAGCTAACCTTACAGCTCTTGCCAGGTCTATCAACCTGATTTCGTTATCGTCGGCAATATCGACCAAGTACTCGGAGTGTGGTAAGTCATCAACACTCTCCACCTTCCTGTAAACTCTAAACTCGCTGCCGAACTTGAATCCGGTTTTAACCACAAAACCCCTCTCCTTCAGGTCTTTATAGACCTCATATCTCCTGTCGAAGTTTCTCTCGACCTCTCTTGCCTTTTCGACCAGCTTGACCTTGTCAGCATTAATCAGCCTGAGCTTTCCGGCTTCGAGAAGGTATAGGCTCTCAATCAGCGAAAGCGTTACAATCTCACTCTTTTCACTCCCGTAGAAGTATCTGCTGAACACTTCTGTCTGTTTGGTGATTACAAACTCACCCGACAAAATCCCTGTTATTTCGGGAAGATCTTCCCTCTGCTCTCCGGCCATTTCGGGCTCATAAACTCTGAAATAAGTTATCTCGCTCTCCTCATCAACTACAGCCAGCCTTAACTCGTCAAAATTTCTCGCCTTCTCTGCAATCTCTTCCATTCTGATTGTCCTTCTCTCTGAAATTGGCAGATAGGGCTTTTTCGTCAGCAATAACTCTCCCTGAATCTTTACTCTATTCCCTCTGTCTCTCAAGTCCTCGTAAACGAAGTAGTAGGTTGAGAAGTCTTCAACCCTGCTCTCGGCCCACTCCAAGACTTCTTCCAGTTCCCCGAGGTTCTCGATTCCCTTAATCTGGAGGTAAACAGCCTCAAGCGGGTGGAGATAGATTTTGTCCCCTCTCTTTACGCCGAACCCCCTCCTCTCCAGATTTTTCTTCGCCTTTACAACAGCAAAATCTCCGCTCAGCATTTTCACCAGCTACTCTTCAAGCTCGACGCCATAAACTTTCTCGACATTCTCAACACATATCTTGTAGGCGACATCTTCGTATCCCATCTCTATCAGTTCCTTCACCCTTTTCGGAACGGTTTTAGGCCCAAGAACTGCTCCGGGTCTTTTCTTGTCGTCGATGTAGTCAGTCTCCACCGTAAAACGGTCTCCCTGCTCTGCAGCTTTCAGAACGTTGTCGTTGCCAGCGAGCACCGACGGAAAAATCCCTATTTCTTCAAACTCTTTGATTAGGGGTGGTGAGAAATGCTTTACAACCTTCTCTCTTTTCAATCCTACCTCATCCGCCATCTTCGCGATTTCCAGCATTCCTTCTCTCGTATAGCTTTCCGTGTGAAGTTGAATTGCACATCCGACATCTCTGGCAACCTCAAAAGCGTGCTTTAAGACTTCGTTGCTCAACTGCCACACCTGCTTGCTTACCGGGTAATGTGGTCTCCCCGACTTGAGGGCAACAGCCTTCCCTTCTTCGACGTACTTCCCCGCAATCTCCAGAGCTTCTTTCATCATCTCTGCTGCCTTCTCATGTCCGATTTTATCCCCTATGACAGTGATTTCAGCAGGATGGACTCCGAGAACTGCATAAGCTTTAACTATCTTGTTCGCCTTGGTTACGAGGTTGATGTGTCTCTCGAAAACCTCTTTGAAGTCATCTCCGCTTTTTGGCCTTATTCCGTAGTGGTGGCAAAGCAGGTTAACTAGGAATACATGAGTACCTCCAGCATCTCTAAACTGTTCCAGAGCCTTTAGCCTGAGGTTATTGTAGAGGTGCATGTGGTCGTCAGTTATTATCATGAAACGATATCGGAAGTATCTGATTATAAATTTCCCGTTTAAAGAATCAGGAAATTGGTAGCTTTTTCTACTCCTGCCTTTAATTTCAGCAATGAGCGAAGGTTGAGCTTTTCTGTCCTGGCTCCCGCCTCAAGAAGAAGAGCATGTTAGAAATGTCAACCAACCCGATTCTATTCCAAATATGCCAAGAGTACCAGTGTGATGTCAACCATGCAGCAATAACGATGGCAGTACTAACGTCTCCTTTTTAAAACTCTCTTTTCAACATTTTCGTTCGTGTTCATATTTGTTCATTATGTAACCTTTATCTAAATTTTTCGTATAAATGCAACATTTATTTAAAGCTTTTCGCTTTTCTTCAAGTTAATTCGTATTGAACGAAACGACTAATTTTAAATAATCTTAAAAAGCGAAAAGCTTAAATTAAAGAAAAAATAGTGGAAATATGGAAGTCCCTGAGTTTATTAAAAACAGATACTGGATCGAGAAATCGTGGGTTGAGGGGTTGCCAGCAGACATGGAAATTCCAGAAAAGCCCATTTACGAAGTTATAGACGAAGCATGTCAAAAATTCGTGGAAAGGACGGCAATAAATTTCTACGGGTATGAGATTAAGTACAGCCAGCTCAAAGAGTACATTGACAGGTTTGCAACCTCGCTGTCAAAAATGGGCGTGAAAAAAGGAGATGTAATAGCCATTTACGCCCCCAACTGCCCGCAATTCGCCATAGCTTATTACGGAGCAATGAAGGCAGGTGCGACCGTTACGGCCATTTCTCCACTCTTCGCTCCGAGAGAGGTGGAGTACCAGCTTAATGACAGCGGGAGCAAGATTCTAGTTACGGTTGAGCAGCTATATCCCAACTTTGCCAAGGTTAGAGAAAACACGGGAGTTGAGGAGGTTATAGTTGCAAACATTACGGGAGGAGAAGCAAAGGTTGACGGGAAATTTATAGACTTCCGCGAGTTGCTTGCCTCTGAACCCAACCCTCCTAAAATCGAGTGGGATGTCAAAGAAGATGTTGCAGTTCTCCAGTACACTGGTGGAACGACAGGATTACCGAAAGCTGCAATGCTGACGCACTACAACGTGGTCGCAAACTTGTACCAGCTCATTCCGTTTACCGAGATACTGAGGAAATGGTTCAAGTCGCACAAGGTAATCAGGGAGGAAGGAGAATACATAGTCCTAGATTTCGACGGGAAAGAGTACAAAACGTTCAAGGACTACTACGAGAAAGACTACAGCCCTAGAATCGCAATTCTGCCGTGGTACCACATTTACGGGCAGACAGTTGATTTGAACACGGGCCTTGCCACAGGAGATATTTTGGTAGTTTTTGCACGGTTTGAACCAGAGAAAATCCTCGAAGCCATTGAAAAATACAGAGTAACAACCTTTATGGGAGCTCCAACGATATTTGTTTACTTCGTCAACAATCCAGAACTTATGAAGAAGTATGATCTTACATCGCTGCTTTACGTGAACAACGGAGCCGGGCCCATTCCACCAGAAGTTGTGGAAAAATGGGATGAACTTACAAAGGATGCAGGTAGAGGTATTCTCGTAGAGGGATATGGATTGAGCGAAACATCTCCTGTGACGCACACAACCTTCGGCCCACCTTTCAGAAAGAGGAAGGTTGGGTCATGTGGACCACCAATCCCCAACACCTATGCTGCAGTAATTGATCCGGAAACAATGGAGTTCCTCGGTATTGGCGAGGAGGGAGAACTGGTCATCTCAGGCCCGCAGGTCATGAAGGGCTACTGGAACCGCAAAAAGGAGACTGAGGACGTGTTCTTCGAGGCTGACGGAATGAAATGGCTTAGAACAGGAGACATAGCAAAGATGGACGAAGATGGATACTTCTACATCGTCGACAGGCTGAAAGACATAATCAAGTACAAGGGACACAGCGTCTATCCGAGGGAAATTGAGGACGTGATGTACGAGCATCCAGCGATCAAAGAGGTCTGTGTTGTCGGAATTCCGGACGAGGTTGCAGGAGAGACCATCAAGGCCTTTGTAGTTCTCGATGAGAAGTATAAGGGCAGGATTACAGAGCAAGACATCATTGAATGGTGTAAGGAAAGGCTTGCAGCGTACAAGTATCCCAGGATCGTTGAGTTCAGAGAAGAGCTGCCGAAATCCGCAGCCGGAAAATACCTCCGCAGGCTGCTGCGTGAAGAAGAGTTGAAAAAACTCGGATTGAAGAAATAAAGGAGGTGAGTTTATGGCTGAAAAAGCTCCTGGCCTACCTTTGAGTGCCAGGATAATTTTTGGAGTCCTACTCGTTGTGGAAGTTCTGGTGGTCCTGTTTGCCCTTGAGGCTATGCATTTGGCAACATGGCCAGCGTTTGTGGCTATGATCCTGTTCTTTGCTGTGCACGAAAGCAAGGAGGAGATCAGCAAAATAATACTGGGTGGAGCGTTCGGAATCATAAACTTCTTCCTCTGCATGCTCTTCACAGGCTCAACTGCGCACTACTTCATCTCACTCGGAAAAGATCTTGCAACACTCGCACCCGTGATGATCTACGTTGCAGTATTCGTTTTTCTGATCGTTGTCCTCACAGAAGCTATCCCTTGGCTTTTCAACAGCTACGCATTCATGTACTTCACGGTAGCATTTGCGGATCTCGCGAGCTTCATGGCGAACAACAGTGTCTGGATTTACTGGCTTGCTGTCGAACTGATCGCTGGGACACTGCTGATTCTTGGGGTTTTAGGAGTCCTGAAATTTTTGGCCTCCTGGGCTGTGAAGAGGGCACAGAAAGTATCTGCGTAGAGTTTTGAGGGCGGAGGAATTAAGAAAAAGAAAAGGTGAGTAAATGGAAGAAGTGTATATTGTAGAATACGCAAGAACACCATTTTCCAGGAGCAGGCCGAAAAAGCCGGAAAGAGATGTCTTCCATCAGATAAGAGGGGACGAATTGATGGCGATGGTTCTGGAAAAGCTGCCTGAAAGGGCAGGAGTTGAGAAGAAGGATGTTGGAAGAATTCTGCTTGGTTGTGCTTTTCCTGTATCGGAGAACTGGCCCTATGGGGGTAGAGGACCAGCGATTCTGGCAAAGTACCCGCCTGAAACCTCCGCATCTCATATAGACATGCAGTGCGCGTCATCGCTGGCCACTACTGCCTACGCATATCTGGAGATAGCGAGCGGGAATGAAGATATGATGATTTCCGGCGGTTACGAGCACATGACAAGAGTTCCAATGGGTGCTGACAATCCGCACGTAGACAGGAATCCCAAACTGCTTACGGAGGAGTACAAGGACTACAGAATGGAAATAGGTTTCGTGATGGGCCTAACTGCGGAAACGCTCTTCGAAATGGCTGGCTACCTCTCAAAAGAAGATTTGGACAGGTGGTCTCTGAGAAGTCACCAGCTTGCAGCAAAAGCTCTTGAGGAGGGTTACTTCAAGGGAGAGATAATTCCTGTAGAAGCTCCTCAGGCTGACGGTAGCGTTATAACGGTTGATTCAGATCAATCCATACGACCTGACACTACTCTGGAGAAAATTGCCTCTCTACCACCAGCATTCAAGCCGGGAGGTGTTATTACCGCTGGCAATTCATCACCGCTCAACGCTGGCGCGTCAGGATTGCTTCTAGCATCAAAGAAGAAGGTGCAGGAGCTTGGGCTTGAGCCTATAGCCAAAATAATTGGATACGGCACAGCGGGAGTCCCACCCTACGTGATGGGTAAGGGGCCAGTGCCTTCAAGTAGAAAGGCGCTGGAGAAGGCTGGCTTAAAGGTTAGCGACATTGATTACTGGGAAATAAATGAGGCATTTGCTGTTGTCACGCTCTATGCCATCCACGAACTCGGAATTGAGCCTGAGAGGGTGAATATACACGGAGGGGCTATAGCAATAGGCCACCCGCTTGCTGCAAGCGGTGCAAGACTGATAGGAACTCTGGCCAGAATCTTGCATGAAAAGAATGGAGATTACGGAGTTGCCACAGCCTGCGTTGGAGGGGGACAGGGAGCTGCAGTGGTTATTGAGAGAGTTTGATTTTTTTAAATTTGTTAGATCACATTTCGACTGGGATATCCCGAAATAATTTCATTCCTCAAACAACCACCCCCTGCTATACTCAAACACCCTCTCAGCAGGTAACTTCCTCAGAAAAGCCTGATAAGGTGTCTTCATCAAAGTTCAGGCTCATATGCGGCTTTACGTAATTATACCAGTGAATAAACTTCTCCACTGAATCAAACAGATGGAGTTTCTGCTCCATCAAGCCAAAGCTGTCAATCTTCCCGTTTGTTTGAGGGTGGTTTATTCTGGCAAGAATATGCCTTATTCCATTTTTCTCCAGAAACTCCTTAAACTTGTGCTTGGCCTTCTCTCTTGATTTAGCAGCAACGAACTGAGTTCCGTGATCAGCAAGGATTTCATCTGGAATGCCATATTCAGCGAATCCTTTCTTCAGAACTTTGATCGTGTTCTCAGTTGTTGCTGAATCAAATACTTCGTAACATTATGAAGCGGGAAGCGTCATCCATGAATGCGATTATCCATTCATCGTTGAGCCTTTTCCCAGTCTCCCCTGCCATAGGGACATGGAATGGGTTCTTTCGTATCGAACCCACTTCCTTCTCTTCTTCTTGTTCGTGCTCTCCTCCACCAGATTGTGTTTGAATAAAACTTTGTAGATGGTGTTGTGCGGAATGTGAATGCCATAATCTCTTTCTATCAGCTTTTCAAGCAGTACTGGGCTTAGTTTGTACTTTTGGTAGGCTTCTAAGACAATTCTTTCCGTATCTGGATCTATTTGTTTGGGCTTTCTTCCCGGCTGTCTCAGTTCTATTTTGCCAGTTTCTTCGTACTACTTCTTCAACTGGTAGATTCTTCTTGGCGTTACTCTCACCACTGCTGCTATTTCTTGCTAAGTTCCCTTGTTGAGTTGTCTGATTATCCATCTGATTTTCTTGTTAGTTAGCTTTCTCACAAGAGTTGGGTTTAGGGTTGTGAAATAATTTTGACAACATGTTGGAACCCTTTTCAGCAGACCGATGTAAAAGCCTGCAGTTAGATGTATCCCTGCGCTACAAGCGCGAAATTTTGACTTAACAGGCGAAAAGGATGGTGATACTGTGTCAGGAACACAAATAGGTGAGTATCCGGTCTGCATTGGAATAGATGTCCACAAAAGGTATTCCTATGCACTGTAGTAGACGAATCGGGAAAGATAAAAGAAGAAACTAGAATCGAGAATACCAAAGAATTCCTAGAACAATCTGCCTCAAAATACAAGGAGCTAAGGCAGTAATAGGGCAACAGGCAATTACAGGTTTATCTACGATGTTTTAGAGAATTACATGGATGTTAAACTTGCCCCATTCATACAAAACTAGAGCAATTGCTGAAGCAAGGATAAAGAACGATCGTCTGGATGCAAAAAAAATGCTAGCTCACTTTTGAGAGCAAATCTTATAGCAGAAAGTTATGTACCGCCTAAGGAAGTGAGAGAGCTGAGAGATCTCACAAGAACAAGAAAGGCTTTGATTGAGGACAGAAAAGATTGAAGAATAGAGTACATGCCATCCTTGCTAAAAATCGAGATAATAGATTACCAAGTCCCTTCACAAAGAAGAGAAGGGAAACTTCTTGATAGGGTTGAATTACACCGAAATTGATAGGAAATTCTGGAATCCTACTTATCGATAATCGACAGAATAAACGAGGAGATTAAGAAAATAGACAGAATAATTGTAGAAAAAGCCAGGCAGAACGATGATGCAATCCTTTTAACGACCATCCCCGGAATAAGTTACTACTCAGCCTTACTAATCAAAGCTGAAATAGGAGACGTAAATCGTTTCCCGAGCAAGTTCAAGCTGATAAGCTACGCTGGACTATGTCCCTCAATAAAACAATCCGGAAATAAAGAAATTAGAGGCCATATAACAAAGCAGGGCTCAAGAATGCTTAGGTGGATTCTTATCCAATGTGCCAACGTAGCAATAAGGCACGATGAATACCTTCGCAACTTTTATCTAAGAATCAAGAGGAGGAGAGGACACAACATAGCTATTGTAGCTACAGCAAGAAAAATGCTGGTATGCATCTACTACATGCTAAAGAGGAAGGAGGTGTACAACCCAAGGTAAGCTTTATCAATCTGCTGACCAAATACCCATGAAGGGTTCCACATAGGTGGAGATACTACAGACGATTGATGTCAGCAAAATCTTTTTATCGTATTCGATGTTAAGAGCTATGGCTGGATCTCAATTCTCAGCTGCGGCACATAGGGCGGGGATGAATCCATGCCCTTAAAAACATCCACCTTTGTTGTTACACCACCAAAATTTATGGATCTTACTTTATCACTCACTCCACGACTTCTTTCCAGTTTTTAACAATATACCTGTACTCACAGGGTTTACGGCTTCGAGATGGTTTTCGAGGGTGAAAGGCCAGAACCGAGATTCGTGAAGGGTTACCATGCTTCAGGACTGTCTCGAAAGATGACCTGAGGTGGATTATTGAACAGATCGACCCCGATACAATCATCCCGGTCCACACCGAGAATCCTGAGTGGTTTGCCGAGAAACTTTGATGGTGTGGTAGTTTTTAAAGAATGGAGAGAAATTGGGGGTGTAAATATGGATTTGTGTGAAGGAAGGTCGTTTATGATAGTGATATCCGGAATTTTGAAATGTAGTGAACGTGAATCAGAAACTGAAAAACTTTTTGAAGAATTGCTAGAGAAAATCTCATAGAGAGAGAACGGCAAGTATAGTCAGTTGCTACTCGGTAGTTAGGCGGTGCGTCCGAGGAGGGTTATGTAAGCCTTCTTTTCGGTCATACTATCAAATGTTGATTGGTTTCATTATACTTAAATTTTTTGTTCAACTAATCTGTTATGTGTTACAATCGAAACTTGGTTGCTAAATCAGCTCCATAGCCTTCTCAACTACTTCCACATCATACTTCCTGTGCACGTATCTCGTCTTGCCCTTCCCCTTCTCACCGAAAGATATCTCAATCAGCTTAAGCCTTTCCAACTTTTCGAGAATATTGTAGTACTTTCTGTAGCTCATCTTTATCTCACTGCTCACCTGCTCGTACAGATCGCCAGTAGGGATTGCATCGTTGGAGTATATAATCCTCAGAACAGCCCTCTCCTCGCTGTTCAGAGCTGTGAGAATTTTTGCGACAAAAGACAAGGACTCTCCGGCATGTGCAACCTCAACATCCTTATCCTCAACTTTTCTGCTTCCCCTGCTTTCTGCGTTCACTCCTGCAGCCTTTAAAAGGTATATCCCATATCTGACATCGCCTGCATTGTAGGCAAGCTCAACGACTCTTCTGAAAGCTCTGCTATCAAAAACACCCTCGTAAAACCCATACTCAACTCTCTTTCTAAGAATTTCCTCCATCTCCCGATAGCCGTACGAGGGGTAATGTATCTCCATGTAGTGGAAGGAAGCTCCCACAAAGGGGTCGAGCAGCAGGGGGAATTTGACATCGGTCGCTGCCGCAACAATACCCACCTTAACCCCGTACTCGTCAGGTGCCTTGAGGATTTCATACAGAATCTCGTTCGCGTAGGCTTTGCTGAGAAAGTTTATGTCGTCGAGGACGATCAGAAGAGGCTCGTCAAGGTTGCTCCACACTCTGTCCATCAGAACCGTTTTGCTTATTCCGGATGGCGGGGACTGCTGTCCGAGAACATCCTGAAAAATCTTTGAGAAGACCTTGTATGGCTCCCTGAACCTCGGAATTCTTATGTAGGAGTACAGAATTCCTGCCTCGCTCTCCGCTTCCCTTAAAACGTACTTTATTGTCGAAGTTTTTCCCGTTGACGGCGGGCCGAGGCAGAAGGCGTTGATCGGGGATGAGTTGAGCATTGCTGGCCTTATACAGGACACAAGCTGCCTGATCTGGCTATCCCTGAAAAGCAGCTCGTCCGGAACATAATCCGGGTCGAAGACCTCAGGATTTCTGAATATCGTTTCGTCCCATGAGAGCATTAATGTAAAGCATGCATCAATATGTATAATCTTTTTCACTTGCATCCGGGGGTCGAAGCTTATATTGACATGGACGCATTACATTATATGATAGAGGTACTTTCGGTTGAGATGTCTGGAGGGTTCAACGCTGTTGCTGCACCACAAGAGGTCTGTCTCGACTTTTTGAACAGATACAGAAGCAGATTTCCGGCATTGTACGTCTGTGGGAATAGCTCAAAGATTCTGGAGGGTGTCAGGGGGAACTTCACGGTTAGAAGAGGCTTCACCATACACCAGGTAATAGAGATTCTCCTCAATGCGTATCAGGACACTGTTTTCATTGAGCATGATGCGATACTCTTCGAAGATTGCGACTTTTACACCCTCGAAGACTTCGTGATGTTGTTGAGGCAGATAGGGAAGGACAGAACCGTAGTCTATTTCACAACCAGGAGGGACAGAATCTTCGACTTCATAACGACGCTTGCTGACCGCTACATCCTCGTCGAGGCGGAGGAAGGGGGTTACTTCATAGCAGATGTTGATGAAGAGGGAATAACGCAGAGGTTCTATCCCAAGAGAGCCGGACAGCTAACACTGGAGGTATTCTGATGGGGAGGAGTGTTTCGAGCGTAAGAATGGGGGTTAAAAGAATAGCGGAGAGGTGGGAAAGGACTGCTAAGGCCATGAAGAAAGAGGATAGAGTCTACGCCATAAAGCTCGCCAGCTTGGTTAAGAAGCACAGCAGCGAGGTGTTCTACACCTTCGATGATCCCTTGGAGGCGGCGGTGTTCTCCGTTCTAATTGAACTCATGAAGGAGCTCGATGGGGATGTGGATACTGGACTGCTTGCCTTCCAGAAACAGCGTCGAGCTCTGGATTAAGAAGGAGAATGGAAAGGTCGTTAAAAGAAGATTCAAGTTCGAAAACTACTTTTTTCTGCATTTTCCCGACAGAACTCTTCACATTGAGCTTTTAGAAGCTCTTGAAACGCGATACAGAGTTGAGGAGTGCACCTTCAAAACGATTTATGGAGAATGCGAGGGATACAGAGTTTACGCCGGAAAAAAGGTTGCAGAGATGATAGAAAGGCAGGCCAAGGATGTGAAGCTGTACAATGTTGATGTGAGGTTAGAGCAAAAGTTCATGGTTCAGAAAAGGATTTTCCCGTGCTCTCATATACTCGAAGACGTTTTCGAGAGGTTTGAGGTCGATTTAGATTTGCCTTTTGATGTTCTGAAGGTGGGTGTGAAGGGGGACGTATTCAAGCTTGAAATTAAGGAGATAAGTATAAACGGGAGAAGAATCAAGAATAAAGAGGAGAAAGAGCTCATTGAGGAGCTCTCCGTAGCAATTGAGGATCAAAATCCAGACATAATTCTGATGGAAGACGCGGATTTCTGGATGCCGCATATTTGCCTGAAGGCTGTGAGCAGAACCGGAAAGTTCCGCAGACTCTCCCAGAAAATTTACTGGAGCTACGGGAAGGCAAGGTACAGAAGGCAGGCTCTGATACCGGAGGGGAGAATTCTCATAGACACGAACTCCTTCAACTTCAAAGAAGGGGGGCTTAAAGGTATTCTTCTTGCCTCAAGAATCTCTGCGATCTCTCCAAATCATGCATCTCGTGTCACTCCCGGATCGCTCATTTCCCTCTACGAGGTTTTCGAGGCTCTGATGAGGGGCATAGCCGTGCCCTTCAGAAAGAGTGACGCGGAGAGGATGAAGGACTTGGAGGAGCTCAGATTTTCGGACAGGGGAGGGATGATCTTTCAGCCTGAGCCGGGAGTTTACGAGAACGTCTGGCAGCTCGACTTCACGTCGATGTATCCGTCAATAATCGTGAAGTACAACCTCTCCCCGGAGAGCATAGGAACCAAGCGAAGAGGATTTCTGGCTGAGGTTCTCGAACCTATTTTAAGAATGAGGATAAAAACGAAGGGTTTGAAGAAGAAAAACTCCAGATACGCCGGTATTGACTCAATCCTGAAATGGATGCTCGTCACGTGCTTCGGATACACGGGCTACAGAAACGCCAAGTTCGGCAGAATAGAGGTTCATGAGGAGATAAACAGGATTGGAAGGGAGACTCTGATAAAAACGAAGGAAATTGCGGAGAAGATGGGATTTGAAGTTCTCCACGGGATAGTCGACTGTTTATGGGTTAGAGGGGACAACATCGATAAATTGAAGGTGAGGGTTGAGGAAGAGACTGGCTTGCTAACTGACGTGGAAAAATACGACTGGATAGTCTTTCTCCCCATGAAGGACGGCAGTGGGGCTTACAACCGCTATTACGGCAGACTCTGCAGCGGAGAGATAAAGCTCAGAGGTGTAATGGCCAGAAGGCGCGACACTCCCGAATACGTGAGGAGGATGCAGATGGAGTGCTTTGAAGTGATGAAGAAGGCCAGAACTGTAAGACAACTTCTCGGCCTTTATCCCGAATTAATGCAGATTTACAGGAAGTACGCTGAAAACCTGAGAGGTGCGAAGCCTGAAGAGATGGTGATAAGGAAAGTTGCAGGAAAATCAGAGTACGGAAAAAAGCTGCTGGAGTCTTCGGCGATTCAGGAGTACAGGAAAGCTGGAATAAGCATCAAACCGGGAATGGAAGTAGAATACGTTGTGGTTGACGCAAAGAGAAAGGTTGTGAGTGTGGGAGAGCATTCAGCTTTTGACGTGAAATACTACAGAAGACTTCTGGGTAAAGCTTGGGAGGAGATAAGCTGTGTCTTCCAGCCAAAAGAATGAGTGAGTACAGGAAGTGCCTCACTTGTGCAGATGAGGGCCACTAATATCACCGAAGACAAACTGGGCCACAGCAGAAATTCACTAGCTTGTCACCAAGTATCGATCTCAAATTTGTATTTGAAATTCTATCAGTCAAGGACCCCACTTCTTTCTTGTCAGCTTACCTCCACACTACCTTCTTATTTTTTGGGAGCAACCACGGCTATACCCAGTACATCAAGAGATAGTGGTATCCAAATACCTAACACTAAGAACTCTTATATCACACAATTCTGTGAATTTCTCTGGTATCGCATCTTTTAATAGCTTTTTTATATAACTGACTGCTTTTTTAATATCCTCTCCAAAATTTCTACTATAGAACAGGTACATCAGATCTTGAACAACGAAAATGAACGGAATTTTATGCTAGTTTTGGTCTACCAAAAGAAATCCAGCAGAATTTATGCTAACCACAGAGTACTCGACTTCTAAAAGCACCCAGTGTGGTCTCCAAATTTTATTTCGCAACTCTTTTTAAGACAAACCTCAAATTCCTTCTTCGATATCTTTACTCCTCTCCGAGCAAAGAGCCTTTCCCCAGAAAAAGACTCACAGCGAATTCGGATACGAATTTCTCAAAAAATACACGGAGAGATACCTAAAAGAATATGAAAAACTCCCTCTGTTTGCAAAGTATCACCATAAACACGAGCTGAAATTCTTTGATGGAGATGTTAGAACAAAAAACCTGTTGAACATAGTGTGCGAGGCTGACAACATATCTTCTGGTGAGAGGAGGGCAGGAGATGAAATGGTCTTTAATCCTGAATACCCATCACCTTAAAACGACTTCAGCCATAGCACTCTGCCTCTACCACTATCATCTGAACGAATTTGACAGGGACATTCAGAGGAAAATTGAGGACAGGAAAGACAGGAAATATCTTGTGGTTGGTGGCGACATTTCTGGAATTCAGGATTTTATTTACACGATTACCAGCAAAGGCGCCCTGAAGTACCTCAGAGCAAGATCCCCCTTCCTTGAGCTCTTGGTTGAGGAGGTTGTTGCGGAAATCCTTGAGAGGCTTAAATTTAACGAGAGCTAACATCATATTTGCCGGAGGTGGCAGGTTTTACATTCTCGCCTACAACACAAAGGAAGCTAAAGAAAAGATAAGCAAAATGGTGAAGAGGTCAACAGGTGGCTCCTCAAACACTTCAGGTGGAGGCTTTATCTTGCAATTAGCTTTATAGAGGTGAATGGCGAAGAGCTAAGCAAATTCAGGACTGAAAAAGAATCCATCTGGGAAATTGTAAACAGAGAACTCAAAAGGAGAAAGCTGAGAAAGTTTCTGGATGTTGCCAGAGAAGGGGACTTGATTGAAAACTACATTCCGGATTCGGAAGATTATGGCGAGTGTGACGTTTGCAAGACTCCAGACAGATTGTATGAATTCAGTGGAAATAAAGTCTGTCCGGTCTGCAAAAATTCCACGAAATGGGAAGTGAGATACCAAAATCTGACGGATTTGTTAGGCTTAAAGGTTCAAACGTGTTAGAGAGGAAATACAGCCTTCCATTTTCAGTTTTCGCTCCATTCCGGTATGCAGAATTATCAAAGCACTCTGAAGGAACACTCTACGTTAAAAAGCCCGACTTGAGTTTAGCTACCCAATACGACTTTGTGGTGTTAAACTTCAGCAACTACTCCAGAGGTGAGACAGGATCCGTTAAGGAGTTTGATGAACTTGCAGAAGGGGGCTACTGGGGCTAAAAAGCTCGCTGTTTTGAGAATGGACGTTGATGACCTCGGAAAAATATTCAGCATCGGTTTGGAAGACAATGAAACAATTTCGAGGGTTGCAACACTTTCAAGGTTCATGAACCATTTCTTCAAGAACTGTATTGACCTCATCTGCAGGGGGGAGGTTGATGCAGATGCTCCGAGAATAAAGAGTGGAAGAGGAAAGAAGGATGTCGTGGTTGTTTACTCTGGAGGAGACGATCTGTTTATAGTGGGTGCATGGGATCACGTTTTTGAACTTGCTTTTGAAATTGAAGATGCATTCAGGAAGTACGTTAGGTCAAATCCGAACATTACACTCTCCGCCGGATACGGCATCTTTGATCCAAAGTTTCCGCTCTACAGAATGGCAGAAATTACAGGGAAACGAGAAGAGAAGGCGAAGACGAGGGGAAAGTTGTTGCACATATTAATGACATGGAAATCAAAAGCAAGAACAGAATTTACCTGGACGAAAGGGGGGATCTACGAAATTAGAAAAGGAGTTAAATTCAAGAAATCCTACGAGTGGGGCGAATTCAGGAGAATATGGGCTGAATTCCTTGCTGAGAAATGGAATTAGACACATTGTTTGTAAGGGTGAACATCCCCAAACTAACGGAAAGATTGAGAGGTTTTATGGAACGTTAAGATAACTTTGATACGATAGATGAGTTTGTTGAGTGGTATAACTGCAAAAGACCTCACATAGGTCTTAATTTGGATGAATTAGAGATTCCTTATCAGGCTTTTCTGAGAAAGCTCCCACCTGAGAGAGTTTTGGGTTATGCGTGGAGGTGGTTTGATGGAGAGAAATAATTTAGGAAACTACAGCCACAGAAAAAATGTGGTATCCCAAATTATATTTACACTTTCTCATCCCACCACCCCCTACCAAACCACAAAACTCTCTCAGGAGGGAGCTTGTACCAGAACGCATTGATCGGTTCATCCCAGTCCAAGCTTTTGTGAGGC
>JAPDIW010000005.1 GCA_029259415.1 Archaeoglobi archaeon | reverse complement strand
TTCACCCAGAGGAGGCTTTTGCCTCCTCCTACATAACCTTTGCGGTTTTAAATCGGTTTATTTCCTTTGGAAAGGATTTTGGTTGTGCCTCTTTGTGTGGGAAGAATTTTGAATTGGTTATTTGAAGTATTGAACAAGTTAAAGAAGAGATTGGATTGAGGATTGTGTAAGGATTGTGTAAGCACCCTAACGGAATATACTACTCTATTGCCAATGATTGTTAATCCATTATACAGAGCAACTTGGCAATTTCCTGAAAAGCTTCATCAAGATCCCTCTTCAGCCAAACGTAGAAGAAGTCTGAAAGAAGTAGGAACGTTATCGTAGATGGTGGATAGTAAAAACAGCGTCGAAGCAGTTATCTGGGAAAGGTAGCTCGGTAGCGGAAGCTTGGAAAACGTTTGGGATTCGAATTACGTTCGTACCTTATCAGCCCCCCGTCTTTATTCTGTTAACAAAATCGGAAATTTTTCGAGGAGATTTACCATTTCGAGCAACTCGCTTTCCGAAATTCTGTAGTACTCGTGGGCTATAAGGTTTCGGAGAAATACCAGCCTTTTGAAGGTTCTGAGCTCATCCTCGCTTATGTATCCCTCACTTTCAAGGAGCTCGAAAAGTTCTCGGTATGTTGAGGGAAAGCCCAGTTTCTTCTTTGCAACTATGTATTGAGCTAAATCTATGAGGGTGTTGGAAGCCTGAAAGCGCTCCATTGCCATGGTGTTGCAAATGAAGTAATCCTTCAAATCCTTTCATTGCACCTTTTAGATGCATCTCAAAAACGCATTACGTATTCTGCAAGCCTCGTCCGAGCACCTCTGAGGAAATTTGTCTGTACATTCGATGTGTGTCAGGTATTCTCCCATTACCTTCAATTTGATTTCCAGAAGCTTTTCCTCATCCCTGACAAAGATTTCTTTACCGTATTTGAAAACCTCATGTTTTACGTGCAACGGCAGGCGGTGGAAAAGAACCACATCAATTTGCGGTGATGCCATGCTCCCGATCTCAGCCTCACTTTCGGGAGTTGGGTTTTCCAATATGACAGCAATGTCGATATCTGATAGAGGAGTAGCCTCTCCTTTAGCATGAGAACCGAAGAGGTAGATTGCAATCACATCTGGGTGGGCTTTGATGGTTTCGATGATTTTCGAGAGTTTTTGGTGTAATTCCATGTGTTTTTATTGGAGTGAAAGTTAATATTCTCAAACAAATTCTGGAGCAGATAAATGAGATGCTTGTGGAAGCATGTGGGAAAAGATACGAAAGGGGAAAAGAATACAGAAACGGATATGCAAAGAGGACGATTGTAACCCTTCTCGGCGAAACAACTCTCAATCTGGCAAGGGGCAGAGGAAAGGGCATACCACTGTACGACCTTGTAGAATTCGAGAGCAGGAGAAAGTACCAGTCAGACATTAAGGCAATTGCAGTTGATTCAGCTTTAAGAATGACTTGTAGAGATGCGAGGGATGAAGTAAGCCGCTTCACTTCTTCTCCTTCTCACCAAACGATACGCAGGAGTTGGGATAGAAGATAGACAGAGATCTTAAAGCCAGCATTTACTTCGCTGAAGATTTAAACAAAGCTCCACTCATGGAATGGAAGATAGAATTAACGATTTTCGAGGGGGGAGAATGTGGTTGTCAGGGCTGGTATAGAAAGGATGAGAACGGAAGAAGAACTCAGAGAATTGATAGCGTTGGGAGATGCTGACAGAAGACTGAACTTCAAAGAGAGGTAGATCGACTTAATTCACGTCTGGAGGAAAGTTAACTACAAGCTATGGCAGCATAACGTGAATCTCAAAACGAGAAAAAAGTACGTGAACGGAAGTAAAGGGAATCCTCCTGAGGTTAAAGAACTCCCTTGACAAGCCTGATTTGGAGGCAGAATAAAGAGGTAGAGAAGGCATTGAATGAATTTGCTGAGGAGATGAATCTGAAGGTATTATATTTACTGAGACTTTTTCTTCGCAACTATCATCTTTGCTTCTCCAAAACCAATCACATCCACAATCTCAAAACCTCTCTTAACCAGCTCATCAATGTATCTCTCAAGACTGAGGTCGTTTTTGAACATATACCTTTTCTCGCTTTTTTCAATCTCACCAAAACACCACAGGTTCCACTCCAAATCGCACAGATCTATTTCCTTATTTTCGTCCCAGAAATACTGCTTGTTCACGTAAATCCCACCAGTTTTAAGAGCATTTTTTATTTTGTCTATCATTCCAACATTTTTCCCGCCCGGATTGTAGGAAGAGAAGATGACGTCGTATCCGCTTCCGATATCGTCTTTGAAGAAATCTCCAGAGACGAATTCAACCCTCTCTGCACCGTAACTCTCCGCATACTCTTTACTCCTTCTGACAACTTCTGGCAGGTCAAACACCACCGCCTTTAACTTGGGATTTAACTTCGTGAACGCTACCGAATACAGGCCATGACCACCACCGAGGTCAAGTAGCCTCCTTGCCCTCCAGAACTCTTCGTATTTAGCAACCACTTCTACCGTTTTTTGCAGCTCACCGAGCAAGGAGTGTTGAGCCATCGAGTGGATTACAGTTTCTGAAAAAAACTTTGCCCTGTCTACCCTGACTGGCCCATTCTTTACTATTTTTTCGAGATTTTGCCACAATTCAAGGTCGGAAAAATGCTTTTTCAAAAAGTTAATCTGAGAGTACTGCGAGTCCGAGCACAGAAACGTTTTTGAAATTTCGGAGAGCGCATACTTGTCGTTCTTTTTCACGAGCAGTCCGGTATTTACGAGGCATTCCAGCATTAGTTTGACAATCCTGTTATCTCCATTAAGCTCTGCAGCCACCTCACCAGCAGTTTTGGGATTTCTCAATGTTTCAAACAAATTGAGCTCGATTGCAGCTTTAAGCAGCAGGATTTTTCTGTAGCCATCACTCCATTGCTGAATTAAACCTTCAAATTCAGATGCCTGCTCTGGAATCTCCAGCATGTCAATCACCGGGCAAAATAACGACTTTCCCATTCATCCGCACAACCTCTACGTCGACTCCGTAGACTGCCTTTATGTTCTCCCTGCTGAGAACTTCAATCCCGCCAGAAGCGAAAATTTTGCCGTTTTTTATCATCAAAATTCTGTCAGCGTAAAGAGAGGCGAGGTTCAAGTCGTGCATGGTTGAGATTACAGAAACGTTGCTTTCCTTGGCAATCTTTCTGATTAGCCTCAGTATCTCAACCTGATTTTTAACGTCGAGGTTGTTGGTAGGTTCGTCCAAAAGCAGAATTCTTGGCTTCTGAGCTAAGGCTCGTGCTATCATAACCTTCTGCAATTCTCCACCGCTCAGCTCATTTAGCCTCCTGAAAGCAAGCTTTTCGAGATTCAGGAGGGATATAACCTCTTCGACAATCCGGTAGTCCTCATTCGTCGGGCCAAAACCCATGTATGGCTTCCTGCCAAGCAAAATAACGTCAAAAACTGTGAGAAAACCCGTATCACTTCTTTGTGGAACGTAAGCAAGCTTTTTAGCCAGATCCTTCTTTGAAAGGTCGTTCAAAGTCTGGTTTTCAATCAAAACTGCTCCTTTTGGTTTCAGGATTCCCGCAATGCACCTGAGCAGAGTCGTTTTTCCACTACCGTTGGGGCCAAGAATAAAGATGACTTCTCCCTCTTTTGCCTCAAAATTTACGCCACTTAAAACAGGTTCTTTGTATGAGAAGCTCAAGTTTTCGACCGCAATCATCCAAATCACCTCCAGCTACCCCTCAAAAGCAGATATATGAAAACTGGAGCACCCACAAATGCTGTTATTATTCCGACAGGGATTAAGACCGGTGAGAGGACAGTTCTGCCGAAAGTGTCGGCAACAAGTAAGAGTGTTGCTCCAAAAACAGTGCTAAAAGGAATCAGATACCTGTAATCTCCGCTGACTGAAATTCTGATGGAGTGCGGAGCGACAAGCCCCACAAAACCCACGATTCCGGTAAAGGAAACGCAGATTGCTGTGAGAAATGACGAAAGCAGCAAGCCTTCGAGTCTGACTCTCTGAGGATTAACACCGAGCGACATGGCAGTCTCGTCGCTCAGCGTTAGAGCGTTGTAGTCCATGCGCCTGAAGATGAAGTAGGCTATGCAGACTGCAAATGCCAGGAAGATGATATAAATCTCGCTCCAGTTCGTTCTCCCCATATCTCCAAAAGTCCAGAAAACAACCGATGCCACCATAACGTCTTCGGCAAAGTACTGCATCAGCATCGTTGCGGCCTGAAAGACGGATGCCATCGCAACTCCAGCAAGAATCATCGCTTCAGGACTGAGGTCTCTTATTTTTGAGAGCGTGAGAATTACAGAAACGCTGATGAGAGAACCTAAGAATGCAAAAAACGGGACAAGGTAAGGGTTCAGGATCGTTATGCTCTCCCCTGTTCTGTGCAACAAGCCTGCCCCGAGGAAAATGATTGCAAAAGCGGCTCCGAAGGCTGCACCCTGTGAAATGCCAAGGGTGAAAGGGGATGCGAGTGGGTTTCTCAGGATACACTGCATTACAGCCCCGCTCACAGCAAGGCTCGCCCCAACAAGTATGCTGGTCACTATTCTCGGCAGCCTGATGTTCCATAGTATCGGAGAATCATTGAGAAGAGAACTTAAAACCTCCTGAGGAGTAAGGCTGTACGATCCTACGCAAAGGGACGCTATGAACGAAAAAATTAGGGTGGTTACAAGCACAATTTCTGCTGTTCTTATTCTTCTGCTGTACTCCATCATGACTCGAAGACGTCTGCTATATTCCTGAACCCACCATAATGTTCGGCCATCTCTCCGTAGAGTTCCTTGCCGACGAAGAATTTGAATATCTCATCTGCCTTCTCTGCAGGATCGATATCTGAAAATCTGTCTGGATAGAGAACTTTGCCTACGAAGTAGGCATCTACTATTGCTGTCTCTATGTTGGTCGTGTAGTAGTTGAATGGAAGTATTCCGTAAATTTCACCGTTTTTGAAGGCCTTAAGGGACTTGTATATCTCCGGATTTTTCTCGTAGTCAATCAGAACGAGGTGCAGGTTGTTCTCGTCGAGGAAGATTATGTCTGGATCCCACTCCAGAAGCTTCTCCTTGTCAATGAAGAAGGAACCACTCTTGTTTGCCTCACATGCAACGTTCTTGGCTTTTACAGCCATGAATGGTGGGAAGTTGCACTGAGTCGACTCTATACCGTGTCCACCTTTGAACCCTAACGCACCGACATAAACAGCTGGTTTTGCATCCTCCGGAATCCCTTCAACTCTTGATGATACATCATTGTAAGCGGACTCTATGAAGTTGATTATGTCCTCAGCCCTCTTCTCCTTACCGAGAATCTTGCCAGCCAGTCTAAGCGAGTCGTAAATCTCCTGAGCCTTGAAGTTTCCGAGTTCGCCATAGCTCAAAACCACAACAGGCACGTCGGTCTGCTGCTGGAGAGCGTTGGCTTTGCTGGCATCCATGTAGCATGCGAAAATCACGTCAGGTTTGACGGCAACAATCGCCTCGGCATTTGGAGAGGGATTTGGACCGCCCTTGCCTATAATGGGCTTCTCAGCAAGCTCCGGATGTGCCATTCTGTATGGCCTCCCCATCGGGCTCCATGCTGTTTCGGCATCTTCAACACCCACAACCATGTCTGTTGTGTTCAGGTAAACAATCAACCTCAAAGCTCCGGGGCCAACCGCAACGACTCTCTCGACTTTTTCGGGAACTTCTACCGTTCTGCCAAGCATGTCCGTAACGACGGTCTTCTCCACTTGCTGCTTCTCTTCTTGGGCACATCCGGAAAGTATGAGGGCTAAAACTACCAGAATGAGAGCAAAAAGCTTCTTCATCAAACCACCTCCTTCATTCCGTTCTCAAACTTAACAATTCCCCTTCCAACGACAGCGTAATAGCTCCCCGCGCACTTTAAACAGAGATTATCCTTAACGCGGGTGGCCATCACAAGCTCTCCACACTTCGCACATCTAACATTCTTGAAAATCGGTGCCCTCTCAATGGGTTCAACCTGCATAAACTCAACCTTAAATTCTTCTTCCGGTATTTCAAGTATTTTCCATCCTATTTCTTCCCAAATCTCGCTTAATCTTCTCGCATCCTTTACACTGCCTTCTCTTCTAACTATTACTTTCTCAAAAAGTTCAAGAGCTTCCTTGCCGAAATGTTTTCTCATACTCTCCGCATCAACGTAAACCCTCACGCCCTTCCAGTCTTCCCTTCTTACGAGCGTGAGAGCGTTCTTTCCAACGTCGAGGTAGATTAGAGAGTTGTTTCCGAGCGTGCATCCCGTGGCAACCTGAACCCCGTCAGTGAGGCAATTGTTGCACTCCACTATCGCGAGTACGTCTTCACCAATACTTGCCATCTTATCTCCATCAATCCCGAGCTTTTCCATTGCCAGAACGGACATTCTGACTCCAATTGCCACAAAAGGACAGATATGCCCGTGAAATTCTTTCGCTTTCAGCAGCAACCTTCTTAGCTTGGATTCCGGATTTGCTTCTTCAAACCATCCGATTCTCGCATCGCTGACAGAGTCTATCGCCGAGGAGTAAGGCTTTATATCCACAACGGGCGTTCCGTTTAGGGCATCAAGCCCCTTGACCTTAAGGATTCTTCCCTTTCTCTCTAAAAGTTCCACCACCGCAAATCCGATCGGATTCGGTCTGTGAGGGGAGCGGGTTGCGAAAACTCCATGCACTCTGGCATCGTGAGGGGGAGTTGCTATTAGCACATCTCTCTTTGCCCTGTCAAGCCAGTAAAGAACTATGAGGTGTGTGCAGGTTTCGATATCTTTAAGGCCATCTTCAAATTCGGGAAAAACCTCTATTTCCGCGATTTCCTTTGAAAATCTCCCCTGATGTGGCGCTTGATCTTTTTCCCTATAAGTGGATCTAATAAGGCCGATCGGCTTAACTGAGAATTGCATCAACTATCGCCCCGGCCTCGGGAACATGGGGAATCTCGGTTCCTTTCAAGCAGGCACCAAATATCTCTTCTTTAAACGGGAGATAAGCATCAGCCTTGATAAATTCCGACGTTTTCTCGTTAACCTTGTTCGCCACTATGATAGCTTTCTTACCGAGTTTGCTGGCGAGTTCGACTATTTTGCTCGTGAGCTGTATGGATTCGTAACTTGGTTCTACAACAGCTACGATAACGTCGCATCCCGCCTCAACACCTCTACCAAAATGCTCTATGCCAGCGTCTGTGTCAACAACCACGTATTCATTTTCATCGAGTTTCAGAGCTTCGAGAAATTCTCTTGCAACAGCACCCATCGGACACGCACAACCCTCTCCGAAATCGTGGATCTTTCCTATTGCCATAATCTTTATGTTGCCCTTGCTTACAGCGTAATCATCTGGAATTCCATCAATCGTAATTTCTTTGAACATTTTTGTTCTCTCGCCACTTCCACCCTGGATAGATTTTATGAGCGCTTCTCTTATAGCATCTTTGCCGCCCAGATATTCCATGAAATCCTTTGGCTGCTCAACTCCAAAGTTTTTGTATATGCCGAAGTTTGATTCGTCCGTGTCAACTACGAGAACCCTTTTACCTCTTTTTGCAAGCTCCTTAGCGATTAAAGCGGAAACGACACTTTTCCCACAACCTCCTTTGCCGCACACGAGTATCTTCATCTACCATCACCTAAATTCTCAATATGCCGAACTCCTGAGCCGAATCTGACAAGAGATGCTACGAGTATGGCTTCAATAACCTCTTCTCTGCTTATACCTTCCTCATAAGCGAGCTTTACATGATCCATAATTCACCTCCACTCAACGTTCTCAAGGTACGCCTCGCCCCTTGGCGTGAGCACGTAGTACTTTCTTCCGTCATCTTCAACAGCTTCAACGAACAGAGCCTGTTCAAGTAAGTCCAGATGCATCTTCGTCTGAGAATCTGTGAGATTGAATTTCTCCTTTATTTCATCAAAACTCTTCTTTCCGCCGATACCGAGGAATTTAATGATCTCTCTCCTGATTCTATTTTGTAAAGCGATCAGACCTATTTTATGGTCTTCAGTCGGATCCCTGAGCTTTCCCTCTCTCTTTAACTTTTCGAGCCACTCCTGCTTCCTTTTTAGTAGTTCATTCGCTCCCATGTTAACATTTTAGGGTTTTAGGACATATTAAGATTGTGGTATCTGATACTATGATACTATTTAGTGTTACCTAGTTTAAAGAGAATAACAATAGAGTTATGTCAATCATGCTTAAGTGTTACTAGAAATTGGATTATAGTGAAAAATAAAAACTTTACTTACGAATCCCCAACCTCTTCAGAACCTGCGTTGCTCTCTCCTGCCCGAAATACTCGTAAACTCCTCCCTTGCTTCCCGGCTTCAAAGATGGATCGCCAAGATAGCCAGCATCAACCAACTGAACCAGCAGTTTTGGTGGAGCCCACTTCGGGTCTTTCGTAGCTTCGTACATCGCCTCGTATATTCTCAGCCTCGTATCGAGGCCAACCAAGTCTCCTGTCTCGATAGGCCCCATCGAGTAGCCGTAGCCGAGCATCATTCCGATGTCGATGTCTTGCGGGGTTGCCACGCCCTCCTGAACCATGAGCATGGCTTCCTTGCCCAGAACGAGGCCAAGACGGGACGTTGCAAAGCCCGGAGAGTCGTTCACGACTATCGGCACCTTCCCAAGCTGGATAAACCACTCCTTAATGTCGCTCACTAGTTTTTCATCGCTCAGCAAACCCTTTACGAGTTCAACCAGCTTCTGAATCTGGGCGGGGTTGAAGAAGTGAATACCGAGGAATTTCTCAGGGTTGCTTACTGCCGAAGAGAGTTTGGTTATGCTGATTGACGACGTGTTGGATCCGATAACCGCATTCTCCACCACAGCGTCGATTTCCTTCAGAACCTTTAGCTTCAGGTTTACATCCTCAAACACAGCCTCGATAACCAAATCGCAGTCCTTCAGAGCAGAATATTCTGTAGAAGTCGTGATTCTGTCAAGCACAGCGTTCATTTCATCTTCCGTAATCTTCCCTTTCTCCACAAGCCTCTGCAGACCGAATCTGCCGGCCTTGATAGCCTCCATACCCTTCTTCAGCGATTCTTCGCTGACATCAATGGCCACAACCTCCAGACCTTGCTGAGCGAAGAACTGGGTAATCTGCGTGCCCATCAACCCAAAACCGACAACACCTATCTTCTTGAACATGCTACCACCTCAACGACCTTTAAATTCGGGTTTCCTCTTCTCCAAAAACGCCCTCATACCCTCTTTCGCATCCTCGCTTGAGAAGAGCAGCGAAAAGAGGCTCGCCTCGTATTTGAGACCTTCTCTCAGCGGCATGTTGAGTGACGCGTTCAAGGCCTTCTTGGCAATTTTAACTGCGAGAGGTGACTTCTCCACAATCTTCATGGCAACTTCCCTGCTTTTCTCCATCAGCTTATCGTGCTCAACCACCTCATCAACAAGCCCGATTCTCAAAGCTGTCTGAGCGTCAATTATCTCTCCGGTGAGGACAAGTCTTTTGGCCATCCCAAGTCCAACAAGTCTCGGCAATCTCTGCGTTCCACCCGCTCCGGGTATGATTGCGAGGTTGATTTCTGGCTGACCGAACTTTGCCTTCTCGCTCGCTATTCTCATGTCGCAGGCCATTGCAAGCTCACATCCTCCTCCCAACGCAAATCCGTTGATTGCAGCTATTACGGGAATTTCGAGCTCCTCTATCCTTGAAAATAGCTCGGTTCCGAGCTTCGTTGCTTCGAGAGCCTTTACAGGATCCCTCTGCAAAAGTTCGTTGATGTCTGCCCCTGCAGCAAAGGCCTTTCCACTTCCCGTTATAATCAGAACCCTTACGCTTTTCTCAGCCTCCTCGACAACCTCTGCCAGCTCCATCCTCGTTTTCGTGTCCAGAGCATTCAGCTTTTCAGGCCTGCTCAGTGTGGCAATTCCAATCTGACCATCAACCTCGAACTTCACTCTCTCTCCCATTTCAGACCCTCCCTACGAGTCTTCTCGCTATAACGAGCTTCTGAACCTCCTTTGTCCCCTCGTAAATCTCCATGAGCTTCGCATCCCTGTAGTAGCGCTCTGCCGGATACTCCCCAATGTATCCGTAACCTCCGTGAAGCTGCACACACCAGTCCGCGACGTAAACTGCCGTCTTGCCTGCAAACAACTTGGCCATCGAGGAAAGCTCTGGCCTTGGATCTCCAATGCTGCAGTGCCACGCAGCCTGCCAAGCCAGCAGCCTTGCAGCCTGGATGCGGGTTGCCATTTCAGCAATCTTGAACTGGGTGTTCTGGAAAGCAGCAATAGGCTGACCGAACTGCCTCCTCTGCTTGACATAGTTGAGCGCGAGTTCAAAGGCACCCTGGGCAATTCCCACTGCCTGAGAAGCTACCCTCGGCCTCGTGTGGTTGAAGAACTCCATTAAGTAGTAGAAACCTTTACCCGGCTCTCCGAGGATGTTTTCATCCCCAACTCTCACGTCTTTCAGCACGATCTCTGCCGTATCGCTCGCCCTCAGGCCCATCTTGTTCTTTATCTTTGTTGCCTTGAACCCCTTGCTCTTGCTCTCAACTATGGCGAACGTTAGGCCGTGATGTCTCTTCTCACCTTCGTAAGTTCTCCCCAGAACGAGAGCGAAATCACAAACGCTGCCATTCGTTATGAACATCTTTGTTCCGTTAATTACCCACTCGTCCCCCTCTTTGACGATCTTTGTTTTGACGTTCGCAACATCACTGCCAGCTTCAGGTTCAGTTGTCGCCATTGCCGAAATCCCGTTTCTCTCGGTCACCCACCTGAGATACTTCTCCTTTTGCTCCTCACTGCCGAAGAGAATCAATAACTCAGTGCCGAAGGTCGAGCTGAGACATGCGTTGCCGATGCCTGGACTGACTCTGTAGAACTCCTCTGTAACCAAAGCTTCCTCAAAAAGGCTGAGCCCCATTCCGCCATACTCTTCAGGAATCTTCACCGTGGAAAAGCCAAGCTCTCTCGCTCTCCTCACTATATCCACCGGATACTTCTCCTCTCTGTCGCACTCCTCCATGATTTCAGGCGTGAACTCCTTCTCGGCAAATTCTCTTGCAGCCCTCCTTATGTCCTCCTGCTCCGGAGTCAGCTTGAAATCCACCATTAAACCACCTCAAAATAGACCTTCCAGACACCCGTCTCGTCCTTACCCGTTTTCAGCCTTACTTTGTCCCCAACCTTTACGTTTTCAGCCCATCCCATGACTCTGACATTTCCAAACCGCGCAATGGTTATCGTGTACGGATTTTCATGCCATTCAAAACCTGCAGGGATTCTGTGGACGGTTGTGAAAGCTTCAACAACTCCCTCGCCATCAATTTCGGCCCACTCAACCTCTCCACCGCATAAACACTCCGCTCTCGGCGGGTAATACTCCTCTCCGCAGTTCTTGCAGACGGTTTTGTACACCTTTCCCTCCTCAAGCCCCTTCCAGTACTTCTCGGTTTTAGCGACAGGAATTTTATGCTTCATCAGCAACTCGCGACTCTCGATAAACATCCTTATCACCTCCTAAGGACCATCACGTAGGCGAAATGGCCCGTTCCTCCAACATTGTGCAGCAAACCTTTATAGTTCTTCAGATCAACCTGCAGTTCTCCCGCCTCACCGCGAAGCTGCTTCACGATCTCATAGACCATCGCAACTCCGGTTGCGGCAAGCGGATGACCCTTTGCCTTCAAACCGCCAAACGTGTTAACCGGAATCTTTCCGCCCAGGTCCGTCTCGCCGCTCTCAATCAATCTGCCACCTTCACCCTTCCTGCAGAATCCGAGGTCTTCGTAGGCCATGATTTCGGCAATGGTGAAGCAGTCGTGGACGGTGGCGATGTCAAACTCCTTCACCGGATCCTCTATACCAGCCCTCCTGTACGCCATTTCCTTGGCCAGCACGGTAGCCTTAAGGCCGACAAAGCTCTCCCTCCTCGTCATGTTTGATGTGTCGGAAGCGTAGCCAACGGATTCGATCCAAACTACATCATCAATCCCCATCTCCTTAATCTTCTCCTCGCTCGCCAGAATTGCCGCAGAAGAGCCATCGCTTATGGGCGAGCAATCGTAAAGCTTTAGGGGGTAGGTTATGTACCTCGAATTCAGCACATCCTCGACTGAAATCTCCTTTTGGAAGTGTGCCTTCGGGTTCTTAGCAGCATTCCTGTGAGCCTTAACTGCAACCTTCGCGAGCTGCTCTTCTGTTGTTCCGTACTTCGCCATGTGTGCTGACGCGTGGATGGCATAGTAAGCAGGAAAAGTAGTGCCATACTGGTGGAACTCCCACAAGTAATTCCCCGCTCTTCCGCCAATGGCAAGTGAAGTTGCAGTGTCGACTTCAGTCATCTTCTCAACGCCTATGGCTATGGCAACATCGGCAACACCCGAAGCTATGGAGGTGAAAGCTGTGTAAACAGCAGCTGCTCCCGATGCACAAGCAGCCTCAACTCTGATCGGCCCCTTTCCTGTAAAACCGCAGTACTCGTTTACCAGCACTGCTGGCATCAGCTCGTATCCCCTTGAGTTAACGCTTCCAACAACGCTGACATCTACATCATCCCTGCTTATCCCGGCATCATCCAGCGCCTCTTTGACCGCTTCGTATGACAGTTCCTGAATGGTGACATCATCTCTTCTGCCAAACTTTGAACAGCCAACTCCGATAACTCCGACTCTCATTAAAAATAAGTAGTTGTGAAATATTTAATCTTTTCGTGAAATATGAATGTTTAAGATTTGCTCATGCGTAAAGTTTGAATTAGCCTGTGTTCTTTATCATTGTTCTACGATGGTCTTTGTGCGTTTTGGATGAGATATAGGTCGCAAGATGGTTTATTCTTATCCCCTTCTTTACAAACCAGTCCATAAACTTTCTGCGTTCTCT
The DNA here is from genome assembly GCA_029259415.1 of Archaeoglobi archaeon. Lineage (GTDB taxonomy): Archaea > Halobacteriota > Archaeoglobi > Archaeoglobales > Archaeoglobaceae > Archaeoglobus. Next base: position 66,414 of record JAPDIW010000005.1, on the reverse strand, counting down.
GTTGAACTCCTCTATATCTCTGTATCTGACAATGAAGCAGAGGTCGTAGGCTGAACCAACAAGTTCAAGGACATTCTCCACATAGTCGAGCTTGTTGAAGTGCTCAATTACCTCGTCTATTCTTGCCTTCGACTCAATGTCGAGGTCAACAAAGGTCACTGTGAGCATGTTCAGTCCAAGTTTCTGGTAGTTTGCCTTCCAGTAACCCTCCTTGATTTTTATAAGATATCCGTTATCTTCAAGAGCTCTAACTCTGTTCTGAACAGTTCTGAGAGTTATTCCAAGCATCTCGGCAATCTCACTCTGAGTTTTTCCTCTCAAAATGTTCTCGATGATAGCAATATCTATATCGTCTAGCTGACCTTTTCGCATAATGTGAAGTACGCAAAAAATATATAAATATTATGTGCTCACCTGCGAATCTCCGCCCACTTGTCTTCGTTTTCAGCAACCCTCACTCTGCGAACATTCAGCCCTTTCTCCATAAGTTCTTCGAAAATTTTCAGGCAGATGTTCTCCGAAGTGGGAATTTCAATCTGCTCATTCAGCAAGGTGTGGTCAAACTTTGACACCACCTCGTTCACGATCCTTTTGAGGTCGAAGAAATCCATTACCATCCCGTTCTGACCAACTCTGCCTGATATCTCCACCTCAACCTTGAAGTTGTGGCCGTGAACCTTCCCACACTTTGCATGGCCAGGAATGCTGTGAGCAGCGCTAAACGAGGTTGATATCCCTATAATCATCTCGTGCTCCATCATCTCACCCCCAGACACTTATGAACCTGCGGTATTACTCTTGTGTCGGCGAAATCTATCATTTGCTTTTGCAGCTTAAGAATTTTATCCACCCTGCTACCGAAAACTGGCTGAAGCACGAAGCCGAGAACGAAGTCTTTAATTTCGTAGGCTGAATTTATAACTTCCTCTGCATCAAAACTTTCAGGCAGGACTATTTTACAGAACGTCTTTCTCTTTCTGGTGTTCCTTAAAATTTTAAAGCATTTTACAATTTTTTGAAGCACCTCGTCGTAGTTTACAACTCCTGATTCTCTAACTTTCAGGTCGCCAGCAACAAAGTCGCAGAACTTCAACAATTTCGCCTTTTCCGGCAAGGTCATGTTAGATTCGAGGTAGAATGGTCGAGTTTTGTTAAGAGAAGCGATGAATTCAGCCTGCAGCATTGGCTCCCCGCCAGTAAAGCAGATGGAGTGAACTTTGCTGGAGTCTATTCGCTCCTGTACATATTCGGCTGAAACTGGATTATCCAGAGTTTTGCCTGAAATCTGGTCTAAGCAACTCTTTGCCGTTTTTGGTGTGTCGCAATAGTAGCAGTTCAGGTTGCAGCCTGCGAACCTTATGAAGAGCTGTCTAACTCCCACATAAAAGCCCTCTCCCTGAATCGACTCAAAGATTTCAATTAGATTTGCCTTCATTCTCCGCCCTCATCTCCTCGTAGATCCTTACAGCTTCATCCCACTCATCATCGCTCAAAAGAGGGTCTTTTGCTCCGTTAATCAGGAAGGCCTCCGTCCGCTCAAGACATGTCCCGCACCTGAGGCAGGGCCTCTCTCTACCTTCATAGCAGCTCCATGTAAGCTCATACGGAACTCCGAGCTTCAATCCCAGTTTAACGATGTCCACCTTACTCATGTCCACGAACGGTGCTTTAACTTCAACGGGAGTCCAGATGTTTGCGAGATACACAGCTGTGTCAAGAGCTTTAACGAACTCCTTTCTGCAGTCGGGGTAAATGCTGTAGTCGCTTAGGTGTGCAGCGTAGTGAACTTCTTTCGCTCCAACTTTTACTGCGTAGCCTGCGGCGATGGAAAGAAGAATCATATTTCTGTTCGGGACTATCGTCCTTCTCTGTACTTCCTCACTGTAGAACGCCTTTGGCACCTCTTCATCTCCAGTTAAGGCTCCGTAAGAAATGAGCTCATGAATTGTGGAGATGTCAACCTTGAGGTGTGTAACCTTAGCCGCTTCTGCAATTTTTTCTGCGCTCTCTATCTCCTTGGAATGCTTCTGACCGTAGAAAAAAGTTAAAGCATGAACTTCATAACCTTCATCCAGCAGATAATAGAGCAAAGTGGAGGAATCAACACCACCACTCAGGAGCATCACCGCTTTCATATAGGTTGTGTATTTCGGAACTATATGAAACCATCGCACATAAACCACAATATTCATAAATCCTTTGCAGAATCTTTCATACAAGCGGGGGTTGCCGAGCGGACAAAGGCGCAGGATTGAGGGTCCTGTCCCGTAGGGGTTCGAGGGTTCGAATCCCTCCCCCCGCATTCTATTTTAAGTTACATCAACCCTTTCAAGTTATCATTCTCTGAATATTTTCTTAAACACTTTATCATAATAGACTCCGAAAAACTTAAATATTATAATGTCGGACAATTGATACCAGATTAAGGACAAAGTCGGACAGGTGGAGACACCAGTCCTCCACCTGTCCTCCGATATAGGGCATCGTTTCCGGTGGAAGTATGCCGCCAACGAGAAAAATAAGCATAAGGCTCACGGAGAAGTATTACAATAAGCTCGAACTCCTCGTTGAGAGCGGGGAGTTCACTTCGGTTAGCGAAGCTGTCAGAGAAGCTGTAAAGCTTCTTCTGGAAAAATACAAGGAACAGCTCGAGAGTATCGCCCAAATGGATACTTATCGTTAGGAGGTTGTTTGGTATGAGAAGTATTGTGAGTAAGGCCCAACAGTATTTGGAGCAGGAGAGGAATAGCAGGTTTAGTGAGGATGTAAAGGACTTCGAGACGCCGAAAATCGTTGTGGTTGGTTGTGGAGGGAGCGGCAACAATACAGTACACAGACTGTCCAATATGAATGTGGAGAGTGCCATGACTGTTGCAATCAACACCGACAAGCAGCAGCTTTTGAGGACGAAAGCCGACAAGAGGGTTTTGATTGGCAGAAGCATTACGAGGGGTCTTGGGGCTGGAGGATATCCCGAAATTGGTAGAAAGGCTGCTGAGCTTGCGAGAAATGTCCTTGAAGACCTGCTTTCCGATTCCGACATGGTTTTCGTCTGTGCTGGAATGGGAGGCGGTACGGGAACAGGTTCGGCCCCTGTTGTGGCAGATGTGGCAAAGAAGCAGGGAGCAATCGTAATTGGCTTTGCCCAGATGCCATTCAGGGTTGAGAGGGCGAGAATTCAGAAGGCCTTAAACGGTTTGGAGGAATTGAAAGAAGTCTGCGACACGGTTGTTGTTCTCGACAACAACAAGCTGCTCGACTACTATCCGAACCTGCCGATAGATGCTGCTTTCAGCGTAATGGATCAGCTAATTGCAGAAACAATAAAAGGCATTTCTGACACGATAACAATTCCTTCTCTGGTAAATATCGACTTTGCGGACGTTAAGGCTATAATGGGACATGGTGGTGTTGCTGTGATGCTTGTGGGTGAAGCAAAAGCTCAGGACAAGGCGAATGCAGTTGTCAGAGACTGCCTATCCCATCCGCTCCTTGATGTTGATTACAGAGGGGCGACCGGGTCACTTGTGCACATATCAGGTGGGCATGATCTGACGCTTAAGGAGGCTGAGGAGATTATCAGAAACCTCACTTTCGAGATTGATGACTACGCAAACGTCATATGGGGTGCAAGAATCGACAAGGAGTTTGAGGGCTTTGTTAGAGTTGTGTCCATAATGACAGGGATAAAGGACAAAGAGTTTGTTGGATCCTTAAGCTATGAGGACATTCCGCAGAAGCAAAAACTGAGAGATATCAGAGTTGATAGCAGAAAAAATGGTGAGAAGGTAAGAAAGCAGCCGAATTTTTCGGAACCTGTTAGGTATAAAAAAGAAAAACAGAAAGTCTCTATTCCCATAATCGACAGGCTTTAAAGAACAATCCCCTCTATTTTTTATATGATTGTTGAACTCTCCGCAGTACCCATTGGTGTGGGGGAGTCTCTGAGCAGTTTTGTTGCAAAGGTTATTGAGGTTCTGAAGAAGGAGAATGTCGAGTACTTCCTGAGCCCAATGGGGACTTCATTTGAGGTTGAGAGTTTCGAGGAGCTTGCAAAAATCTTGGAAAAAATCGACAAAGTACTTTTCGAAGTCGGTTCTCCGAGAAATTACTATGTAATCAAAATAGACAACAGGGCAAAGGGTGGCAGGATGACTGAGAAGATAAGGTCGGTTGAAGAGAAGCTGAAGGATAAGTAATTTAATCCTTTGAGCCGACAGACTAAAGTGCTGCTCAAGGTCGGAGGGAGCGTTGCAGAGAAGCTTGAAATGGTCTTTGAGCCCCTTGAAAGCTTGCAGAGAGCCTATATTATTCCGGGAGGTTGGATTTTTGCCGATTTGGTGAGAAAAATCGATTCAGAGAAAAGCCTAAGTCCATCAACCTCCCACTGGATGGCTATCACTGCGATGAACACCTACGGTTTCTATATGGCTGAAACTGCAAGAAAATTTGGATTTGAGCTCGTTGAACCTGAAAACTTCGACTTACCAGACAAAAAAGCCGTTTTACTCCCCTACAATTTGCTGAGAAGGTTTGATGAGCTTCCACACTCGTGGGATGTTACCTCGGATAGCATTGCGGTATGGGTAGCGGCAAAGGCTGGTTTTAGCGAGGTCGTGAAGGTAACGGCTGCTGGTGGGATAGTCGGAGAAAAAGGGGGGTTAAAGGAGGTTGTAAGAGCATCTGAACTAAAAACCGATGTGGTTGATAGCTACACCCCAAAGCTGCTGGTAAAATACGGAATTAATATGTTCGTTTGCTCCCCAGAAGGGCTAAAAAATTATATATTGAGAGGAAGAGCCAGAGGCACGCTAATAATTGGGAGGTGAGCGATGATGGATATAACAAGATGCGTGAGTTGCGGAGCAGTACTTGTGGGTGCTAATTACGTGGCTTTCCCCTGTCCGGAATGCGGAGAGATGATTTACCGCTGTAAGAAATGCAGAAGGCTGAGCAATCCCTACGTTTGCGAAAACTGCGGGTTTGAGGGGCCTTAAGAGGTGATAAGATGGGCAACGTAATGATGAAAATAAGAGTGATGCCGAGTGACGTGAATGTGAACCTCGAAGAGGTGCTGGAGAATATTAAGAACATTCAGTTTGAGGGTGTAGAGATTAGAGATACGGCAATTCAGCCTATAGCGTTCGGTCTGAAGGCGATAGTGCTGATGGTGGTCATGCCGGATGCTGAGGGCATCGGAGACAGATACGTGGAAGAAATCGGGAAGATTGAGGGAGTGGAGAGTGTAGAAATAGAGGACATGGAGCTTCTATGAAGCCTATCAGAATCGTCGCTCCTCCTCTTGCAGCTAATTGCTATCTCCTTCTGGATGAGAAGACAGTTCTGATAGATGTAGGGGGAGACATTCAGTTCATCCTCAACGCACTTAGAAAGTATATTGACCCAAGGGAACTCGATTACATAATTCTTACACACTCTCACTACGACCACGCTGCCGCTGCAGGCCATTTCAAGGGAATAGCCAAGATTGCGATTCACAAAGATGAGTATTCTCTGCTGAAGGCTCAGGGTTTCACATCCTTCATGTTTGGTGTTACCTTCAAAGAGTTTGAGCCGGACATACTGCTCGAAGGCGGAGAGGTATTCGAGCTTGGAGAGCTTTCCCTTGAGGTAATACACACACCCGGCCACTCTCCCGGGAGTATATGCCTCTACGAACCTGAAAAGAAGTGGTTGTTCAGCGGAGATACTGTATTCGCCTATGGAAGCTTTGGAAGGGTTGATTTGCCTGGCGGGAGTGCGAGAGAGTTGATAAAATCACTCGAAAAGCTATCGAGACTTGACGTCGAGAACCTCTATCCTGGACACGAAGATATCGTTGAGGGAAATGCGGCAAGTCACATTGCCAAATCCCTTAGAATTGCCAAAATGTTCCTGTGAAGCAACATATTTTTGGTTTGAAGCCTGAAGAACTTAGGTTTGAGATAGTCAGGATTTTGGAAAAGCTCGGTTTTGAGGTTAAAGAGGTTGAAGAGGGTTGATTGGTGTGAAAGGTTCAGATGAGGTCAGGGTGCGAGTTAAGAGGTGTTGGCCAAAATCCTTTGGGATTCCACAAACTGAGGCGGTGTTTGAGTGTAAAGAGGAGATTTACAAAAGAATAATTGAGGGGTAAGAATCTCTCGAATGGGGGGTTAAAGGTTGTAGTTTTGTTTCTCTAAAACAATGTTAAATGAAATCATTCTGCAGAGTCTATAACATAAACAAAGTTCCTCAGTAACTCTGCGGCCTTCACTATTGGCTTTTCCATGAGATTTTCTGGAACATCATTCATCGTGTGCCAGTTGTAGGGAGCATCATCTTTGGCCGAGTGTCCGAAGACGGAGACGGCATGCAACCCCTTCCTCGAAAAGTTTGCTGCATCACTTCCTGCAAACAGGAGCGGTGCAACTCTAACCTCAAAGTCCAGGTTTTCCGCAGCTTTTCTGGCATATTCCACGGCAAGGGGGGAGTGTTTGGCGAAGTACATCTTCTCTTCAGTTGCTATCAGGAAGTAGTCGGCTGATGGGCATTCGAGGGCGAGCATTATCGCATCTCTTCTTTTCAGCTCATCGTAGTGCTTCTGGACAAACCTCTTTGAACCCCTCATATGCTCCTCTCCGGCAAAGGCAACAACCCAAACCTCCGTTTTTTCTGGCCTTTCTCTGCTCAGATGCCTTCCAGCTTCAAGTACCGCTGCGATACCAGCCAAGTCATCGTTTGCACCGAGAGTTACATGATTGGAACGGAGAGTGAAGGCTATCAAGAGCAGTAAAATGCTCCCGATTAGCATTAGGGGTTTCACAAGGGTGGCAACTTGAAAATCTGTCACACCCTCTATGAATGAAAGAAACATCGTGAGAAGAGTTATGGCGATTGCCGGGCCGATAATGTAAACCGATTTCTTCTTCAACCTTCCAAGCAATGGAAACTCGTAGGGAGAGTCGTAGTGAGCAGAGATTATCGCCAGTTTCTCAGCTTTGCCTCTCGGATTAATTTTTCCAATCACATGGTACTCCTCAATTTCTGGAAAGACAAAGTCAATGATTTCATAGTGGAGGCACTGCTGGAAGAGGAAAAGGAGGAAAGCAGAGAGCATTAAAATCCCTGCAAGAACTGGATGACCAAGAAAATAAAGGGCAACTCCAGCAATGTAGAATCCGGCAGTAAACCATATGTAGTCGAGAAATCCATGCGGATGGCTTCTGAAGTGCTCTTTTTCAACTTTATCGCAGAATTTCTGCACCTCGCTGTAGATTATCTCCCCACACTTCCTCTCTCCCTCGCTACCAGCCAGTCTCGGGCCACACTCTCTGCATACTCTGTGGATGAACTCTAAGAGATTTTCCATGTTTGATAATGCAGCTTCTATTTTAAATTATTTACTGAAAAAGAATTATCGAAAAGTTAATTAGCATGTTTATTCATTCTAAAATCTTCGTTTTTCATACTGGTCCCTTCTCCACTGCAATTTCTGGTAATTGGTGAAGTTTTGTAGCTCTTCAGTGCTCTCAATCTCCCTTCTGACGGCCTCTACATCACAAACAATCTCGCTTTGCTATAACCAAACATCAGTCAGAAAAAACTAAACGAAGGGTTTATAAAATTCGATGCCGTGCTGAAAGTTACGAGAGGGATTAGAACTCGAAATAAGAGGGCCCGGACCGTGCATAAAGTCATGAGTTAGGTGCACGGCTTAAATTTTTCGGGGACAAAGCTTTACTGTTCTTATACTCGTTAGAACAAAAGTAAAACATGAGTGCTAACAAATTAAAAGTAAAGTTGAAACGGACCGGAAACAGTCTAAGCGTAACTATACCGAGCGCGGTTTTGAAGCTCTTAGGATGGAGTGAAGGAGACTATTTGGAGATAGATGTGGACACAAGGGCAGGATTAATCATCATCAAAAAATAGGGGACAAAGTTACATATTTTATATACTCCTTTTATCACATTATTTACTGAAACGGGCCGGGGATAGCATGCGAGACTGGTTGCCTTGCGGAGACGGGTTGGACTTTTTTGTTTTTTCGGTTAGCTACCCCGCCGCCACCATCCCCCGGCCCGGAAAAGTTGCAGAGGTGAGACCGGTTGGGAGTGGTCGCGCAGTTTAGGAAGAAGAAGGGGATGGGCTACCACTTCAAGAAGGGGCCCGGAGGCACCATGCAGGTAGTTGAGGTGCCGATGAGCGAACTCAGGAAGCGGAGGAAGAGGAAAGGGAAGAGTGGAGGAGGTAGGAAGGGGAATAGTGGAGGTAGGAAGAAAAAGAAGGCGAGGTGATGTTGTTTGGTGAAGACCGGTTGGATTTTGGGAGTGCTGGTTGTGCTGGTCGTTGCGGCTGCGGTTCCGGCGAGTGCTGGAGTGGTGACGCAGAGCAACACGGCCCTTTCGGTAACCGTAACGCAGAGCGACCCGGTAGAGGTCAACGACCTCAACTACGTGACGATCAAGCTGGACCCGAAGACGTCCTATCCGATCTCGGCGAGGATAGTTATCAAGCCGAGCTACTTCTCGATCAGTCCGGACTGGGTTAAGGGTTGCGATGCGATGAAGACGGGCAGTGGCGTGACGTGCACGATCTACGACATAACCGACGACAAGACGATAAAAGAGGTAATTCCCGGCTACGTGGTCGAGGACTTCAAGGGGAAGGAGATCGAGCTGATCGGCGGTGTCGAAGTCTACCCGTTCACTTCTGCCAGCGCAACGGCTTACGGCGTCGAAGCCAAGAACCTCGCTGCTCTGAGCGTTGCGGCACCGCTGGCTACCATTAGCTACGACAACGAGTTGGAGGCGTTCTTCCCGGTGCTGCTGTTCCTGCTCGGCGTCGGTATAGCGGTTCTGGGGGCAAAGGGACTGAGGTGAGGTGATGGGGATGGAGCTCAAGCAGGTTGCGATTGCCGGTTTCGGCGTTCTGCTGATCATAGCTGGCGTCGGCTATTACCTCGGCTGGTGGGAGCAGACAGCCGACCGCATCCCTTGGTTCGCCGACAAGGGCGACCTCAAAGTCCTATGCTACGATGCCATGCAGACGGCCGATACGACCGACGATGTCCCGCTCGCCAACGTGACCGTCAGCATCCTGTCGACCGAGCTGCTCAAGCAAACTGATGAAAACGGCACGGCCTACTTCAGCGATGTAGATGTGGGTGACTATCAGGTGCAGGCTGAGTGGAACTCAGTCACCCTCGCAAAGAACGTAACCATCACGAAGGACACGATAGCAACCCTGACCTTCCTGTTCAACGAGTCCGCCAGCTAACAGCGGGAGGCGAGGAGCTGTGAAGCGTTTTCTTCTCTTTTTTTGCATAGTGGCTATTGCACTGACGGCAGTTCCAGCGTCGGCACAAGAAGTTGACGCTCTAACGACTGTAGAGATAAGCAAGACGGTTTACCTCCCTGGGGACGTTTACGAGAGAATCTTCGAGGCCAACACGAGTTCGTCAACGACTGAGAGGCATATAGAGTTTACAGGCTGGAATTATGGGATAGTAGAGAAGAATGCGATTACGATAAGTGGATTGGCTGGCAGAAAAATCAGCAAGCTGGAAATAATCTATCCAGCCAGCTCATGCAAACATAAAGTTTATAGGGCAGAACTGGGTGCCGGCACATCGAGTTTAGAATATGTTACTGGGCCCTGGGTGTTGGACGGAAGGGTGGTTACGGGTTCGGATAAAACGCAAATCGGCACAGCGACGATTTACGTTGGATTTGAACCGTGCACGATGGACATTTATTTTGACGTGGACTGGAGTAAAGTTGCAGATGACTCGATAACTGTAAGGGCTAAGGAGTACAGGATTGTCGGGTACACGAGTTGGGGGACACCTATCGTGCAGTGGTACAGTGAGTTTATAGGCGATATTTACAACGACAAAACGATAGTCAAGGATACTCTCAGCTTAGTATCAATATCACTTTCGCAAAGCAGCGGAAGCTCCCCAGCAATCCCAGACCACGCAAGCGTCAAGGTTTACACCTCAATGAACTCTGTGACCTTCAACGGTTCGGTCAGAGATTTAGGGGGTACATATTGGGTCTATCTGTCTCAGGAGTCTGGGAAGAAGTTCAAGTTTGTGGTTAAGAGCGAGAGCGGAGATGTTTTGTACAGCACACCAGAACCAGAGCACTCCCTCGCTGCCGAGGTAGCAGAGTTTCCCAGGTACGTGGAGATTTACTACAACGACACCCAGGTGGGAGTGATAACGGTTGAGGAAATCCCTGAGGAGCAGCCAGAACAGCCTGGAGATTACGGCAACCCCGACAGCAAGTACATCTGCATTCTGGACAAGTACACAGCCAAGGTCAACGAGCCGATAATCGTCAAGGTCAAGAACACACAGAAGGCATGGTGGAATCCTCTCGACCCAGAGTGGATTGAGGGGGCTGAGATATACGTTGACGGGCAATCAACAGGAGTTAAAACCAAAGACCCAGACGACTGGGGTTTCTTCGACTTCTTTGACGACCTCGTTAACCCAGACGTTCCGCAGGCGGTAATCAGAGTCGACTCTGCAGGTGAGCACTACGTCTACGCCAAAATCGGTGACGAGCTCTCCAGGGCAACAAACGTTACGATTCTGAACGAGACCTACGACGTCAACGGGGGAGCGGATGACGGTGACTACCCGAGAACCGAGCCGGATGAGGACGGATGCCAGTACACGCTCATCTATTCCCCTCAGTCCGTCAAGGTAGGGGGCAAGGTCACATTCAAGACAGTCAAGGTCTGCAACGGGGTGCAGAAGGAGGCTGTGAGGAGTGTCATACTTGTCGATGGAGAAAGGATAGGGGATGCCGACCCCGAACTTACTTATCCCTTCAACAATGTGGGGTTGCACGAGGTCTATGCGGAGATAACCACCTCTTCAGGAGTGCTCCGCACCGGAACTGGGACTGTTTACGTCTACAGCGATGTAGACGAGTTTGACAAGGACGGCGGGAGCCTCACCCTCACGGTCAGGGTTCTCGACGAGCACTCGGAGAAATCCATCCCGGGTGTGGTGGTCTCGCTGCTGAAGGGCGGCTCTGTCGTGGAGCAGAAGGTGACCAGGGAGGATGGTACAGCAGTTCTGACGGTGGATTCGGGAGTTAGCTACACCATCCATGTGTCCGACCCATCAGGAGACTACAGCAACAAGCTGATTGAGGACAGGCAGTTCTCTGCTGACACCGAGCTTACGGTCTACCTCAAGCCATCAGGAGACCTGGACGACGATGGGGGTGAAGACCTCACAACAACAAGGATAGAGCTGAGGATAGACGGAAGCGATGCAGACGGGCAGGTTGTGTGGGTTGGAAAACGCAAAATCAGCGTCGTGAACGAGCACGGAGCCGAGCTGGCTGACGTGCCGATATATCTTAACGGGGAGATGATTGGCGAGACGAGGGGCTGGTTCTTCGGGGCCTGGCTGGACTACGACTTCGTTGACCCGGGCAACTACACGCTCAGGGCGGAGTACAACGGCTTGACGGACATAGCCTACATAGAGGTCGTCGACCCGAACAGCTACCTCCTCAGCTGGAAGCTCGTTAAAGTGCCAGAGCAGAGCAGCGAGAACACGATGGGTTCAACCGGACTTGGAGCTGGAATAGGAGCAGTAATCGGAGCAATTCTCGGCGGAGGAATCGGAGCAATCCCCGGAGCCGCGATAGGAGCAGGAATGGGCTACGGGCTCTACTGGGCTTGGGACAGCATAGACGAGTGGTTCAAGAGCTGGCAGTTCGGCGATGTCGCCTTACCAGTTGGCTCCGAGGTGGAGTTCGCCATCCTGCAGAACGGGAAAGTCGTCGCAGAGGGAGGAGAGCTGTACATCAACGGAAACAAGACTGCAACCTTCGTCAAGGATCCCGCACGCTACACGTTCGACGAGGCGGGGGTGTACAACGTTACAGCAGTCTCGGCCACCGGGGAGACTGTTGAGAACGAGATTACCGTGAAGGTCGGCACCACCACGGGGTTCGGCGGATTTCTCGGACAGCTCGCAACTGCTTATCCGATTCTCGGTAACCAAGCGATAGACAGCATTCTGTGGGCGTTCATACTGCTCATAGGCGGACTCATCGTAGTGAGCCTGGTGCTGACGCTGATAAGGGTGGTACTATGAACAGGGCTGGAATGAGAGCTTTAAAACTCCTTATTTTTCTAATGCTCGCATGGATTCCAGTCAGCACGGCAGCCATTGTCAACGCCACAGCCGCAACCCTCGAAGTGTGCAACGGAGGGCTTTTTGGCTTGGAAGGGAGCTACACGACCAACTTCACAGATGTTGAAGTCCACTACGGCGATACAATCTTCGTGAGGGTTGCCGATGGCACAGGCTACTCAATCCTCGTTGACGGAGTCAACAAGGGAGAGGATAACGCATATTTCCACGTGGACAAGTCTTCGGGCACAATCACGATAGAAACCTCCCCCGCAACGGACACCATAACACTCAACGTCACGGGCTACGAGGGCTACATGAGCTATGTGGCAGGATACTTCCTCTTCGTGAAGCAGAGCTGCCCGCCGCTGTTCAACAACCTGCTCGTCGATACGCTCCTCTGGGGGATTCTGATAATCCCTGTGGGGGTGGCGGTCGGAATAAAGGTGGGCATGGGGATCATCAGAGTCATCCTCTAATTTTTCTCGGAGGTGTACGCTTTGAAGACCTGGGTCGGCTTCAGCCTGCTGCTTACGTGCGTGATAGTACTCTCTGCCATCGACGCGGCGGTGACGATATACGCCATCGAAGCCGGCTTGGGCTTCGAGCTGAACCCGATCTACGAGCACTCGCCGGAGGCATTCTTCTTCGCGAAGGGTGTGAGCCTGAGTCTGGTCGTCATGATCGCCTACGAGCTAAGGAGCAGGAACCCAATCCTCGCCAAGAAGGGACTGCTGCTCTGCACGGCGATACTCGCAGCAGTCGTCGCATGGAACTTCGCGAACATAACCGTAAGCCTGGGGGCGATGCGATGAAGCCCACGTTCACGTTCCTCGGTCTCTGCCTTTTCGTCTGCCTCTGCCTCGTTTACATCAAGGAGTTCGGCTACGAGGAGTTCACTAAGTGGTTCATGAACCAGGCGCTGAACTACGCGGCCCTCGCCGCCGGGGCTGGAGTCTTCATCGATGTGATCAGGGGGATGAGAGAGTGACCGTTGCCGACCTCTTCAGCAGCATCGTCAACCTCTTCACGCAGCTTCAGATAATCACCGGCCTGAGCCCACTCTCGCTCATCTTCTTCTTGCTGGCCATGTGGAAGTCAGCCAAGCACGCTTGGTCCGAGAGCGAGACCATAGTGGGTGTGGCTGCCCATATCTGCTTCTACATGCTCATCTGGTGGCTAACCGGCTACCTGATCTTCAACCCGATCTGGAATCTGATTCTCGGGAGGTTGTGAGATGGGCGACGATCTCAAGCTCCTCGGAATTGCAATCGCAGCCCTCGGACTTGCGGCATTCGTTTACGCGGCCTACATCGCAGACCCGCCGCTCATCCACGTACCGGATTTCGGGAAGTGGCTTGAGGAAAAGATAGAACAGGAGGAAGTCAAGAACCAGAAGCTCGACCCAGTTCTGCAGCAGAAGTTCGCCACGAATCCCAAGAAGCCGGTTAGAATGTTCGTGAGCGGCGTTAATGCTACTGAGCTGGAAAGGCAGGGATTCAAGGTCATCAAGGCTGGCAAGTATGCGAACTGGGCCGTCGTGGAGGGGGACTATAAGGAACTCCAAAAGTTGCTCGAAAACCCGAGGGTTCAGAAGGTTCTTTACGACCAGAGGGTCAGGGCGGTAGGCTTCGCTGATACCCTCTCCCAGATCCCGATTAAGCCCGTAGTTCAGGATCTGGGCTGGAATCTCGAAGCGATAAAGGCAGATATCGCCCACAGATCGAACTTCACCGGCAAAGGTGCAGTTGTGGCAGTTCTGGATACAGGCGTCAATCACAACCTGCCAGACCTCGACGACGGCTACCTCGGAGGCTACGACTTCGCCTACGGCGACGCGGAGCCGGACGACGTTTACGGCCACGGCACCGAGTGCACTTCGATAATCCTGGCGGAGGGAGAGGACAAGTATACGGGCGTGGCTCCCTCTGCCGGCTATTATGCCCTCAAGGTTCTGAACGATAACGGCGAGGGGAACTGGAGCGACGTAATAGCAGGCCTGGAGTGGGTTCTCGATAAAGTGAACGCTGGTGAGAGGATAGATGTCGTGTCGATGAGCCTGGGAGCTGACTTAGCCCCACCAGAGCTTGAAACCCTCTGTGATCTGCTGTACGGCAAGAGCGTCATCCTTGTGGCAGCCTCCGGAAACTCGGGAGGAGCTACATCGCTCTACCCTGCGGCCTACGATACCGTCATCTCTGTCGCTGCGACGGACATTTACGGAAGCGTCGCTTCATTCAGCAACGGCGGGGCTTTGGTAGCAGCTCCCGGCGTTCAAGTTCCGGTGCTGTCGTCGGACGGAAACCTGTACTCCGGAGACGGAACGAGCTTTGCAGCTCCTCACATTGCTGGTGTCCTCTTGTTGGTTGAAGCTGAGAAGGGCATCACGCCTAGCCAAGCAGAGACGCTGATCAAGCTGAGCACGGACGAGATAAGCGATCCGGATGATAAGGTCGAGTACGGGCAGATCAACGCTGTCAAGGCAATCAACAACGCCCTTAACCTCAACCTGTCGGAGGAGAGAAGCTGGTACGAGTACCTGAACGAGCCTTGGGCTCAGATTTTGGTGGGTTTGGCGGTTCTTGCTGGAGTTTTGAAGTTTGTCGTCTGGAGGCAGGAGGGAGGTGAGTAGTTGAACCAACATCTCAAAACCGGAATTTTGGGCATGCTTGGCTACTGGATTACCCTGTTCCTTATGGAGTGGGTTGTTTTTAGGGGATTCGGCCTACCGGACGGATACGTTTTCAGGGTATGGGCTTTCGCAGACCTGTTTGGAGGGGAAGCGTGGAGAGGTCTGGAGTGGCTTGCAGATTATGGGTGGCTTGCAGGAATCATTGACTATGCTCTTGAAGGCATGATAGCATTTACAGCAGTGGCAACGCTCTCTATACTCGTCTCAAAGGATGTGCACAGACATCTTGCAGGGTTTACGCTGATATGGGCATTTCTGCTAATCTGGGCGGTTGTGTATGTTGCGGAGAGAGTCTTAGACAGTATCAGATTCGTTAAGGAGGTCGTGAGGGTATGATAAACATCAGATTCAAGAATGGAGCGAAGAAGCTCAATGTCCAAGTGCCATACTCCGAACAGGATCGAAAAGAAATCGAAAGACAGAAAGGAATTCTGGAATTTGACATAAAACGGCTGGAAATTGACCTCAGAAACATTAACGACCCAGAAACACGCAAGTTTGCCCAAGAGAGATTAGAGGAGCTAAAAGCTCAGCTGAACGCCCTTGATACGGTTCTCAGGCTGACGGGGGGTGGAGAGAGTGGACGCTAGAAGAGCGATTGTGGTGATCCTGCTGGTCCTACTCACCCTGTGCCTGTACGGGATAGTTACGATAGCGATCGTGCAGGCATCCGAGGTCGGAGATGGCGAGCCCGCTTGCCTGAAGTCCTCCATTTACTACACATACGAGGGGGACGTCACGAGGG
Organism: Archaeoglobi archaeon; assembly: GCA_029259415.1. Taxonomy (GTDB): domain Archaea; phylum Halobacteriota; class Archaeoglobi; order Archaeoglobales; family Archaeoglobaceae; genus Archaeoglobus. The sequence continues at coordinate 50,832 of JAPDIW010000005.1, read as the reverse complement.
AGCTCTACATCGGAGGGTACAGTCACTTTCCGAGGGCCATAGCGGACAGGATCAAGGTTACTGGTGGTGTTATTGAGAAGGAGGATCAGACGGGCTGGAAGCTCAGGGTAACCCAGCAGGTTGTGAACGTTCAGTACGTGAAGCTGTCAGATAACGATTTCAGCTACTCAACCAAGACCTTCAAAGCCAAGGTGTACCCAGAAGAGCTCTACAGGCCCGTCACTCCGGACGAGATGAGGCTCAAGCTAATCGAGCTCAACGACAAGCTGTCCCGGTTTGAGGAGGAGCTGAAGTCGATGAGGACAGATATCGAGGCAGTTGCCGATAAACCGACCGTCGGGGAGCAGCTGATGGGGTTCCTGCTCTACTTCCCGCCCATGTGGGTCGTCTACGCCGTTCTCGGAACCCTGGGCTTCCTGGCTTTAGCGGGGTGGTGGTATGACAGGAATTAGGTTGTTCAGGCGAAGACGGGTTGATGAGGAGGACGTCGATGTTGAAGAGAATTGGGATGACTTTGAGGTAGAAGATATCGACGAAGAAGACGTCGAGACCGGAGAGAAGAAAAACGGGAAGAGAAGGGAGATCCCATCCGAGATTCTTGAAGCTCTGGTGTTCTTCCTCAACTCGGTCGTTTTTCTGGGTCTGGGAACGACCATCCTGAGGCTCAGCGACGTCGCCAACGTGTACATCGAGAGGATCCTCGTGGTGGCTCCAGACTACGCCCAGTACGTCGGCTACGGCTACGTTGTGGGCTACGCCCTCGTTGCATACTCGGTCATGCAGATGCTCCTCTCCGCGTTGAAGTTGCACGACGCCAAGGAGAGGAGGAGGGTGGAAGTGCTGGTAAAATCGGAGGTGGCCGAGGATGCTTCCTAGCGATCCGATGGTTCTGATCTTCACGCTCTCAATCGCGCTGGCCTCGTCCATCATCCTCTACCTCGTCGCTAAGGCAGGAAGAAAGAAGAGGAAGGTGGAGGAGGCGGAGAGCACGCTGGAGCAGGTCGGGATAACGATCCCGAGGGAGGAGATAAAGAGGATCATCGAAGAGGAGTCAAAGAAGGAGATAGAACAGCAGATCAGGGAGGAGGCCGAGAAGGAGGCGGAGAAGAGGCTGAAGAAGGCCACCAGGGGGCTGCACAAGGCCAGGGGACAGAGGATCACCATATGGTACGACGAGCAGACGGCCTTCGGGGAGGGTAACGTCGTCATAGGAAAGCTGCACAGCTACGACAGGCTGAGCCTCGACGGCCTGCACGGCTACTACGTCTTCTACTACTTCCCCGTCCACAACAGCATTTTCCTCAACGGCATCCAAGCGATAACAAGGATCTTCGGCAGGGGAAGGAAGAGGCTCGAGGTCCCGGAGGAGCTCATCCTCAGCATTTCGCCCAAGGAGATCATCATTCATGCAAAAACGCTGCAGACGATAGATGGCAACACCTTCAGGGTCGTGCCTCCGGAGAGGGTTGAGCCGGCAATTGAGGAGAACCGCTTCCTCAGGAGGGCCTACAAGCGGGTTTCCGAGCTAAACACCGAGCTGCTGAAGGACATGAACAGAGCAGTTAAGCTTTCCGTCTTCACCAACCCGTTCTTCAGGCAGTACTACTACCAGCAGAGGCTCCTGCAGGGCATCCTGAGCGACGAGGAGATAGACGAGTTCTACGCCCTGGAGGGGAAGAAGCTCAGGGAGGAGAGGATAAGGAGGGCTACGGAGAAGCTGCAGAACCTCAACGCAAGGGTCGAGGGCGGAGAGAGGTACGTATGAGCGAACTCGAAACCATAGGAAGGCTGATGCTCTACCGGAACAGGATCCTGGAGAAGCTGCTGAGGGAGATCAGCAAGGACTTTCCCAACATGGAGATCGTGCTGGAGGAGTTCGAGAGGCTGCTTGAGGCAATAGATGATCTGGATAACGAGACGATCCACACGATAGCCAAGCTGAAGGAGAAGAGTTCCGCCGTAAAGCGCATGGAGGCCGAAGAGGAAACGGAGGTCGAGGAAGCAGAGGTCGAAGAGGATTTCGAGGACTGGCTGGCAAGCGCCCTAAACTCGCTCAACGGCAGCGACAACCTGAAGAATTACCTGTTGACGCTGAAGGAACTCGGAGGCGTAGCCCCGACCACAAAAATAGTCAGAATGTTGGGGTTGAAGAAGCAGACGGTCTCGGATATAGAGAAAGAGCTCGAATCAAAGGGTCTGATCGGTTCAATTCTAATAGCAGACAGGAAGGTCGTCTACTTCAACCATTCCAAGTATAGTGGAATGACTATGGGTGAGCTCGGACAGGTGCTCAAAAGATGATGGTTGAGTCCGGTGGGAGGTCCGACGGACATGCTATTAAAATATAATACGGCAAGGCTTCAGCTGCCGAAGAGGAGGGACGACAGGTACATCCCGCTCAGGCTGGTATACAGAGGGTGCGAGAATGCGGTGAAGATAGGCTACAAAATAGGTCACCGCACGCCCTGGATGCAGCCCCACTACTTTAACCCCTCAGCCTACTCAGTCGAGAAGGGCAAGGTGATCCTTGTGGTGGCGGGAAAGGGAATAGGCAAAACGAACCTCATGCGCAACATCATCCAAGCCTATTACAGGACCACCAAGAACCCCATCGTGGCATTCCAGGAGAAGAGGGGGGACCTGGACTTCAACCGCTCACCGTCGCTAAACCAGATAAGGGAGGCTGGCATAGAGAGAATCAGGCTCGCTCCACCCGATGGCTGTGCTTCACCGCAGAGGTATCTCGTTCCACTAAAAGAGAGTGAGAGCAGGGAAGAAATTGAACTCAAAATCCCGCTTGCCGAGTTGGACTACTCAACGATTGCAGAGTACTTCGGCAAGCGGATGTCCTCTACGGTAGCAGGACTTGTGCTGGAGAGGGTCTGGCAGAGTAGGGATAACCACATTACTATCCAGGACTTAGTTGATGCGGTGGAGAACGAGCTTTACAGGTTTCAGGACGACCCATACTTCAACACCATGGTGCTGCATGTTAAGCGCTTCATCGAGCTGCTGAGGATGGACCAGCTTCTTGAAGTGAACAAAGCCAAAACCGTGCACGGCTACATCCATCCAGAGCAGATTAACATCGTGGATCTGTCCGATCTCGGAGATATAGACATCAAGCGCTTCGTTGTTGCGCAGATGCTCAAGATGGTCGAGAGGGCCTACAAGAGGCAAGAGTGCTTTATAGGCATAACCGAGAGCCACATCTACGCTCCTGAAACCGGCGAGTTCGAGGCGAAAAGGGAGATAATAAGGCTGGTCACTGTGCTGGCGAGATCGTATGGGTGGACGGTGTTCTTGGAAACCCAGTCACCAGATGCCCTTGAGAGGATAGTTGTGGAGAATGCAGACGAGATATACGTACTCGGCTATGTCCAGCGTAGCAAGCTGACGAGGTTGGTAAGGACGGCAAGTGTGAAGTTCGAAGGTTTTATCGATATTTTTTATAAGGTTGTGGACAACATTCCTAAAGGGATGGGTGTGTACGGCTCGGCTGTGGATCCGATGAATCCCTACGTGGTGAGGATCCAGCTGAGCCCTGTCGGATAAGTTGGAGGAGGTGAGATGTGTTGCCCAGGCGGAGACGAGTTGCGACCCGCCCCAAGCGGGAGAGGACCACGATTAGGTTCAAGCAGCAGGCCCGCTTCGAGGATGAGGACTACGTTGTGTACGGGAGGAAGGGGACCGGCATAAGGACCATTTTTCCCAAGCCACAGAGGCATCCTAAGTTCGCCACCGCCGATTTCGGTGACGAGTTTCCCGTGTGGTGGAAGGGACGCTGGTATGTGGCTGTGAAGTCAGCGAGGAAGCAGGAGAACGGGGCTGTGGTTCCCTGCCTTGTGTGGGAGGTGGAGTCGTGAATAGTGCAGCGTTGGTCATGCTCTCGCTGGTCGTTGCGGCCCCCCTAGGAATGTTCCTGGAGGACGTTACAGATCAGCTCTACCTGCACGTCATGGAGATAGGCAGAATGCTCCGCATAGTGAGCGACGACGCATACGATGGGGCCGTGAAGAAGATCATGGAGAAGTACGAGAACAGGCTGAGGGAGCTGGAGCAGAAGGGGAGGAGCGAGACGGCGGAGTACATGGAGATTCAAAAGCGCTACGAAAGGTTTGCGGAGATGTATGCTGAAGAGACCGACAACGACCTGGAGATCGTGGACTACTCGGTCGATCTGGATGCGGGAACGGCGTTGGTCACCCTGAAGAACGTAGACAATAGATCTATCGACTACGTAACGGGCTTCGTGAAGGTGATAGGCCCCGATGGCAGGATCAGCGAGTTCAACGCCCCGTTCCCCGTGCCGCTGAACCTTGAGCCCAACGAGACTAAGACCTACACCGTCGAGATCTGGGGCTGGAGCCACGGGACCTACACCATACACAGCGAGGTCTGGAGGTGGAACGGAGACAAGATCCTGGAGGCTACCGTGACGCTGGATGTTTGACATAGGGTTCATCAAAATTCTATTTTTTGGACAGGTCAGATTGCGTCTGAGGGGTGCTGGTAGTTTGGTCGGGGATGAGTTCGAGGTTATCCTCGAGGCGTGCAGGATGGTCCTCGGTGGGTCGGATCACCACCAGGTGAAGAGGGGAAGACATCCCTACCCACGCACCCTGCTGACGGCGGTAATCTACCTCACCCTCAAGGAGGGGTGGAGCCTGAGGCAGGCGGAGAGGTGGTGCCAAGAGAACCTTGACATGCTGAGACAGCACGGGTGGACCTACAGAAATCCTCCAAAGAAGTCCACGCTCCACAACGTGATGAGGGAGCTTGACGTGGCTACCGTGCAGAGGATCACCGCTGCTGTCAGGCATTTGAGGGGTGATGTCCACATACCCTCTCTTGGGTGTTACTGCCTCGAGTGAGATCCTGCAGAGCTCCTGGAATCGAAAACCGCTCAGAATTTTTATTTTCATGGTTAATCTTACTGTAACTTAGACGGGTAACACCTTTTGATACAAGTGCAAGCTTAAAACAAATCTCTATGTGTAGATAAGTTTTCACTTGCATCTGGGGGTTCAAAGCTTTATACCCGCGTGGGTAGAGATATTCATGAGCCGGGAGGAGCGGATTGAGAAGATGTATAGGGAGAAGGAGCGCATAGCCCGGCACACAGCACTGAAACTGGCTGTGGAGGTGGTCACGGTCTCGGAACAGTCGAGGCTCAGCAGCCCGGACAGAAATGCTGGAAAGGTTGTTGAGGTGGCGGAGAGGTTCTACGATTGGTTGAGGGGTGAGAGGGATGGTTGAGGAGCTCGAGAGGGATGACTACAGGTTCAGGGTCATTTTGAGGGTCAAGGGCCAGGACGAGAAGGTGGACGTTGATGCGAAGCTCATTCCCATGAGGGAGGCCGTTGGGCGATTATACGGCTTGTTCTACGTGGACTTCAAGAGCTGCAGGATAGAGATGGGGCAGGATCTGCTGGATGACCTGTTTGAGAGGATGCTCTGGTTCGCCACACCTGAGAGGGTCAAGAAGGCGGTGGCGGAGTGGTATGAGAAGTCGTTCTGAGTCTCAAATTTATTTTGCGTGCATGACAGCCATCAACATTGTAAGCGGGTTGAGAAAAATTAATATAGGATGAAAATTAAGGTATGATGAAGATGATATCTCCCAGGCGTTCAATTCAAAAAAAAGTTAAATTTGTGGGATGGGTTTATAGTAGAGGAGATGCCAAAAGTCGTTGTTGACTATGTAACATCGCTGACTGGAGAAATGGAAAAGAGGGTGGTACGTGTCGGAGATGGGTCCATCATCAAGCTGTTTGACCGCACTCCTGTGCCCAAGAAGACCACTGACGTTGTCTGCCCCCATTTTCTGGAGCTGAAGTGGGCTAACGGCTGTCCCTTCAACTGCGCTTGGTGCTACCTGCAGGGGACCTTTAGGCTCCTTGACAGGGGTAAGAGGCCTTTTGTCAAGGACTGGAAGAAGATCGAGCTGCACCTTACGGCTCTTTTCCAGCACAATTCGAGGGAGGAGTTGCTAAATGCTGGTGAGCTCTCGGACTCCCTTATTGGGGAGTACCAGAATCCACCAGCTTCGGTGAAACTCGCCAGGATGTTCCAGGAACAGGACAACTACAAACTGCTTCTCGTCACCAAGTCTGACAGGGTGGACAACCTTCTGAAGATTGAACCCGAGAACGTTATAGTGAGTTTCAGCATCAACGCCTTCCCGGTTGCAGAGCGGTGGGAGAAGGGAGCCCCCAATCCTCTGAGAAGAATTGAGGCAGCTCGCAAGCTCCATGAACATGGATATCCTGTGAGGGTCAGGATTGACCCGATGGTCCCTGTTGAGGGCTGGAGGGAGCACTACAGAGAGCTGGTGGAGGAGATCTTCAGGAGATTTGAGCCCGACAGATTTACGCTCGGCACGCTGAGGGGGTTGAGCACCACCATAAGGTGTGCCAGGGATACGAGCTGGGTTAAGTATTTGGATGAGAAAAGTAACTGGGGGCTGAAGCCGAGGTTTGATGTCAGACTGGAGATGTACAGGTTTGTCATCGACCTGTTGGAGGAGAAGGGGTTCAGAGATTATGGGCTGTGCAAGGAGACAGTCGGAATGTGGGAGGCTTTGGGGCTGGATTACAGGAGGATCAGGTGTAATTGCCTACTTTGAAAAAATAATTTCACAGCCATCAGGGTACGTCAGTCTTCTCTTTCTGTTCTTCACATCTGTGATTTTACCCTGAATTTCAAGTCTCTTTAATATTTCTTTTTTAAATATAAATGGTGTTTTGGCTATCACAAACTCATAAATCTCATCAACTGTAGCTGTTTTCCCCTTAAATTCTTTAAAAACCATCTCTGCTGCATCCGAAACCCAGAAGTCATTTCCAAAATAATCAATAAGACGCACTTGTCGGACGTCAGTTGTGTCAGAGAATCTGTATGATCCTGGGGGTCCCACCATCCACATTGCATTTTTCATAACCTCTAATCCTTTAATGTGCTTGGTTGCAAAAACGAGGTCATAGAGAACTTGATTGAACTTGTCGACCATCTCAAACGAGCTGATGTATTCGCAAAACTGTTTTAACTGAGATTTGTACAACTCAATTAAGAACAGTCTTCTTTCTTTGGGACTTTTCTCCATTCTTTTGTTCCAAACAACTCATCAAATACTTTTTCACGAGTATCAGAAACCTGAACAAATCGATTGATTGATTTGTAGTTGAAGTTTATTAGAACTTCGCAAGATCTATAGCTCATCATTCTTTTTATTGTTTCTAAAGGAAGGCCAGCATACCCAAATGGGTCTAAAAATGCAAAAGTTGGGGCCAACTTTGCACCATATTTCTCCAAATCATCCAAGATCTCATTCATGGTAGGTGCAAACTCTGCATTAATTACATGGATTTTTATGTTGTCAGGTAACTCTGGAAATTGTTTCTCTAACACACTCTCCAGAATCTCTTTTCTTTTTCTATCTCTTTCAATAAAAATAAAAACGAATTCTGTCTTGGTAAGTTTAGTCCTTAATTGGTGCTCAATTAAACACTCCAGTGCAATAACTGGAGATCCTTTACTCCCATCCTCATATATCCCTGGTCCCGCAAATCCATCAAGATAAACTACTCTACGGTTTCTACTACCCAATATTGGAAACCATGCCTTCAGGTATCTCTTTAAAATTTCATGTTTTGCTAGGGTATGAGGATCAGGGGTCCAAGTAGGCGTTTTTATTTCAGACAAAATTCACACCCCCTTCATTCCTCAACAAAAGCCCTCCCCTTCGGAGGAGCCTTCTGCATCTCCTCCTCGTAGATCTGCTCTATTTCTTCGAGCTTTTGGAGGATTTTGAGGCCGAATGGTGTTAATTTATAAATTGGAGCTTTTAGTTCTCTATTGTATTCTACATAAACCAAGAATAACTTTTTCTCAAACTCCTCTAAACGACGCCATACCGTCGATTTATCAAGATCAACTTCTCTAACAAGATCCGTCAATCGTTTGCCATCATCTTTTAGTGCTCTGAGGATTTTAATTGCACCTGATTTTGCTAAACCTTTTACCAATTCTTCAACCATACTTCATCTCTGAAACCAATAATAAAGATTTGATTGTCAAAATTGAATAAAAGTTGCAGAATCACAACCCTTAAATAGGTGTAATTACTGAATAAAGGTTGCAATGGTGCGTAAAGGTTTCGATCGAGTTTGGTCTGACGTACCTGCAGAATGGAAGGATCTCATAGAACAGTTAATAGAGAATGAATCGCCAATACTGGGGGCAAAGTCGATCAGTGAGTACATTAGGGCCTTGATTCGTGAAGATCTTACCAATAGGGGACTTTTGAAAGCACATGACAGCAGCTGACGCCTCAACAACTCAAGGACCATCTTTCGACAACCTAATCTCATCCCTCTCAGAGTTAGCCTGTAAGCTCGACGAGGTAGTGGGGCTTATCAGGTCTCAAGGTGTGAGGTTCCCAAAGGCTCTCCTTGATGCATTGACTTATTATGGATTTAAAGGAACGGCAAAAGAGGCGGCGGAGTTTCTCGACCTGAACAGGGAGATCTTCGAGCCCGTCTGGCGTTCTGGAAGGTTCTTACCTCCCTTTTCTTTTGATTTTGAAGATGTTTCCTCAAAGATGCAGGTGCTGTTTTTGCAGATGCTGTCTGCCGCTGGGGTCAAGCAACCAGGAGATTACATCCACCTCTCGCCTGGCAAGAAGGGGGACGGCCGCACAGACACTCTGGTGCTCTTCATCCCCATCACCAGGCACGAGGTCCACATGGTTGCATTGACGGTGAGAAGGAGGAGGTGGTACATCCCGCCCTCGAAGGCCCAGGAGAACCTCAACCAGCTCGTGAGGCAGGTTAAGGGTGTGAGGGGCAGGGCGGGGCAGCACAAGAAGAGGGCCGCTAACGAGACCTATGTGCTTATAGGCCGCTACACGAGCGGCGTGAGGGGAGCTTTCAGGCGGAAGGGCTACAGCAGGAGCAAGAGGGCTGCCTTGGTTTTCGACGACAGGAAGAGGTACTGGTTCATTCTGCTTTTGAGGTTTTTGAGGAACCTGTTTTCGAAGCGTCTGAACAGGCAGGAGATGAGTCTGGGTGATAGGGAGGCTTTTGGAATTGTTGCCGAGAGGATGAGGATGCTCAGGTCCCACCTCTCCGTTCTTGACCGTGTTCTTTATAAAGAGGGTGGGCTGAACTAGCCTGTTCTATCGTCTATTTTCATAAGTTTGAGATAATATTATCGACCTATCACAAACCATTACGATCCAAGGCAAAAAATAAATTTTGGCTATTCTATATTTTATGTGAACCCTATTCTTAGTAGATCTCTTTTAAGAAGATATTCTATTAAAGGAGAGAAAATCCCATTACAGCCTTTCTTTCGAGATTTTACAGCCTTTCGGGCTATTACCTCCGACACCTTGTTGACCGTATTCCGGGGGTTCCACTACTCTGCTGACCGAACCTGAGGAGGTATACTGGGCGAGATGAGAAGTGGATATAATCCAACACCAAAAATTACTTTTACTTCTACCACTAAAACTCTAATGTAATATGAGTCTCGAGACTGTTGGTTACGGCATTGCTAAAGGATTTTTGGCACATATTGGAGCAAAGCTTGCAGACAAGACGTTCAAATTAGTCGAAAAAAGCTCCTATGGAAAAGTCCGCTTGAGCCTATTTCTTGTAGTTGACTTCGTAGAACCGCTTAGATTGGATGACTGGAAAATTAGATTGGATGATATTCTAACGAGTATCGGTTTTAAGAGGGACGGAAACGAATACATTGCCGAGAACGTTAGAATAAAAGATGTTGCTCCAGACTACCTGTACCTGCCTACAGAGTCGGAAGAAGATTATGAGGAAGAGAGAGATAACGTTTCCGACTTCGATGATGGTGTTTTATACGTGAAAAGAATGAAAATCTATGCGGTTCCAGAAAAGATTGATAAAAAATGCCTAAGTGAAGCGGTTTCGAAACTTGCAGACATTGCGGAGGGATTTATACAGTACATTAATCCTAGTAAAACCTTTTTTGGTATGCGAATAGTTTTCGAAGATGTATCTAAAGCAAGCAAATTCAAAGAGGAAGCCCAAGAACGGCTTAATAAGTTTGGCGTCAGACAGGTGACGTATCAATCGGACAATATGGTTGACGTGATGATATTAAGTATTGCAAAGGCTACGGCAGCTTTTGAAATTATAGAGAACGAGCTATTTGGCGGGTACCTGTCTAAGATTAAAAGAATAATATAAAAAATTACAAGATTACGGCCCCAGCCCTTAAAAAGCGCGTAATGATTTGGCGAACCCTCTCAATAAACTCTTCATCCGACAGTCTTTTGTAGGTTGTTATCCTTCCCGAACTAGCTACGATAAACCACTCATCTCCCAACGCCACTCCGATTTGCTTAATCTCGCCGCTTAGGGCCTTCTGGTATTCCGGAGAGGCCTGATAGATTCTGCTTCCTTTGATCGATATTCCTGAAATTACAGCGTCAACCACATCTTCACCGCGAATTCTCACGATGTCATCAAAGCTGTTCCTGATAGCAGCCTCGTTGGAGGGTGTGAAGGAGAAGCGCACTTTCAAAAAAGCTCTACGCCCAACTATTCTTTCAATGACCGTCGCCAATAGTCTGGCAACGGTTTCACGACCGAGTACGACGGTCACGTGTGATATTTCAGCACTCCCCGAGATCCTCGGAAAGTACGCAAACTTGACTTCCTCACATCTAGGAACACTCTGAGGCTCAGCTCTGATCTCACCACCCACTCTTTTTTTGACCATTACTTCGTCCACTAGGTCGATCAGAATATGTCCCATGTAGTACTGATCAAATTCCTCAAACGACTTGATAAATATGGCTAAATCGTCTTGATATGGGATTTCTTCTCCAACGCTCTTAAACACACTTAAAACGCTCTCAACTACCTCAGGATCTATCCGTAGCAGTGTAGCCGACCTTGGCAACTTTATCACCTACGCCTACTTTTTAATCTCAAGCCATTTTTAGGGTTTACCTTGTTATCTCAAATGCAGCCAATAATAAATTTTTTGATTTTAATTTTTTTAAGTTTTAAGCCCGGTAAGGTATGCGGATTACGATGTACCTGATCCCCTCCTCATCAAGCAGCTCGAAGTAATCTCTCAACCTGCTCTCATCGACACCGTAAGGGACGGCTATTACGGCAGCACAATCCCTCAGCCACTTTTTGTACAGCTTCACCTGGCTTGGCAGCTCAGCAATCTTCTCGGATCATCGGCTATCTTCAGTTCGACACCCATCTCACCGTTAAAAACGATGTCAACCTTGTATTTACCGTCCGGACTGTACTGCCTCTTGAACTGGTACCCCTTCATCTTTAAGAACAGGGACAACTGCTTTTCGAGGTCCATCTCGTTGATAATGGGCGGCTCCGGCTCAAATTCTGATTTTATGACACTCAACACCTCATCGAGCAAATCGGGTGTGAAGGAGTATTCCTCATAATCCTGCGACCCGTAGTCCTTGACACCATCTCGAAGCTTCGCCAGCCTGGCTATCACGATCTTCCTCCTCTCCTTGTACTGGCGGATCAGGTCTGTGGTCTTTACCCTGAACTCTTTTGCGTAGAAGAGGACGGTTTCGAGGTCGAGCTCGTCGGCAAGCAAATCAGTCAACTCGTCCTTGTCAAAGTATTCCCAGAGGTCGATTTTACCCTTCTTATATTTCTTGATAAGTAAACTTTTACTCTTAATTTTCTCGTTTTTAACAATACTCTCCAGATTTTTATCACTCATTCTATCCAGAACTTGCTTTTTAAGGGATTTCTCCAGCAACGACAGCTCCCTAAGTAATTTCATCTCATTCAATTTTTTCTTTGAAGAATCGATCACCTGCTCGGTCGCTTTTTTGGTAGCCTTAACGAATTTATCCAGCCACTCGGGCATAATGACACCAGCTCGGCAAGAGTTATACTGTATCTCTTTTAAATTTTTTGATTTTAATTTTAGTTTCAATTTTGAAACCAGAACCCTAATTCGGAACTTTTATATACCATTAGTTTCATAGATGGGACTATAAGAGAGGTCTGAAACCATGACCCCAAAACCGAAACGGAATGAGGAACTGACCCTGAACCTCGGCCGCACCTGGAACGGCCTCGAACTGCTTCGCATCCGCCGCTACAAACGCAAGCAGGGATGCAGGGTGGACTTCTTGGAACGCCGCTGGAACGGCGGCTGGAGAACCATCTGGACCTGGCACTGCCTGACAGCCGAGGAGGTCTTGGAGAACCTCAGGCATCACGCCGGCCTGGTGCTGGACGAGGCGGACGAGGAGAGGTTGAGGGGATTTTTTGGAGGTGGTGTGTGATGTTCGGTTTTGTCCGGGCGTCGGAATTCGAGAGTGTGGATTTTAGAGACCCGCAAAACTGCCAGCACTGTGCGTACAGGTGCGACTGCGAGGCTTACTGGCGGTTCTGCCCCTACACGGGCGAGCCGAGTAAGCTGAGGAGGGCCGACGTGGAGATTTTGGATGGTGATGCGTGATGAAGGTGAGAGAGGTAGAGTACTCGAGACTTTTCAACCTCAAGAACTACAACAACGAGCGCATCAGTCTAAGAGTTGCGATCGACGAGAATGAGGATGCAGACGCCGTAATCGGCCAGCTCTTCTTCAAGGTCCTGCAGATCGAGGAGGCTCTTAATCTGTATAGGGATTATCTGAGGCTCATAGCAGATACAGAACAAAAAATCGAAAGATACGAAAGGGAGATAGAAGAAGATACAGGATATCTCGCCGATCTCGAAAATCGCAAGAAGAGGCTTCTCGAAGAAGAGGACTCCAAGGCCAAGATGTGCCAGCTTCTCGACATCGATGAGATGATCGCCCAGACAAAAGAGAGAATTGAGGAATTCAAGAAGAACAGAGATTCAGCTCTTTCAAGGCTCAAGGCGCTGAAGACCTACAAAGAGCGCATGGCCGAGATGATAAGGGCTGGAGAGTTCGAGAAAGTTCTTTCAAGCGATTTCTTTGAGGAGGCTGATGCCTGATGCCACTATACGATAAATTCGGAGTTCCAGGAAACTGCAGAGGCTGCGGTGCCAAGACATTCTGGCATATAGATGGTGCATATCCGATTTGTCCAAGATGCATGCGTGAACTTGTGTTGAGTGTCAAAAACATGGTGGAGCAGGGTTTTTTGAGTTTTGATGAGGAGGCTGATGCAAACGATACAATCGGAATGCTATATTCAGATATCGGAATATTGCACAACAAAATCGCTGAATTGAAAAAGAAAATTAGAGAGCTCGATGATAGAATTGAGGAACTTGAGATGAATTTTGAGAGGCTTGAGAGTAAGGTTGAGGATGCTATTCTGAAGGAGGCTGAGGCCTAATGACCGGCTACAGGGAGATGACGGTTGAGGAGCTCAAGGCGAAGCTCAGGGGCATGCCGAGGGAGCAGAGGTTGAGGGAGCTCAGGGAGCTCGTCAGCAGGGAGTGGAGGGTTGCCTGATGTTTGAGGATGTTAAGAGGTTGCTTGACGAGTTGCCGCAGGCGTCTTCGATTGAAGTTGTCAATGGCGAAAAGTTCAGTTACCATCTCAAAGTTCACGGAGTTCTGGCGAAGGAAACTTTTGGAAAAATCGTGAAAACGGCGAGAAAGCACGGATTGAAGATTAAACATTTGACAAACGCATACGATTGCATAAATCTTGTTTTTGAGGAGGCTGATGCCTGATGCCTTTCATCACTCTTAAGGAATACGTTGAGAGGCGGATCACAGTTGTAGAATGTGCCTATTGCGGTAAGCGGTTGTCAGAGGATCAGGTGGTCTGGCTCGGTTGCTGCCCTCTCTGCCGTGATTGTTACAGGGGGCTGATGAAATGAGCGATCTGATAACCGTCAGAAACGAGAGGGCATACCTGAACGGTCAGAGGGCTGAGGAGCTTGCAAGTTCTCAGTAACGGGCTCGTTGACGGGCAGATTGACGGTAAGCCGGTGGAGATCAAAGCCTGTCAGGAGTGCCACAGGAACGGAGTCGGGAGGTGCAGGGGCAGGTTCACTCTGGATAGGGAGCAGCACGACCATCTTGTGGAAAATAACGGGCTTACCTCTTCGTGGTTTTCACGGAAGATGGAGGAGTGATGTCCAAGCTCGTCAGGGCTGAGGATGTGCAGTTTAAGAGAAAGCTGGCCGGCGATTTTCGGAGGGGTTGAATGAGGTGCAGTAACTTTGATCCTTACAGCCCTTATCGTTGCCGGCTACACAACCCGAGGAGATGCCGCTATTTTGATCCTGTAAAGGTGGAGTGCTCACGTCCCTGGCTACGTGCACGGAGGAGGTTAGGCATGTTATTTCTTAGAGATGTTGTTCCACATATGTCTAATATCGTCACGAAGTTGCTTGAATTCTTCTTTAAAGTCAATTCGAAGGGATTCAACATCTCCGTCAATATGTGCAATCTGCGTCTCGACTTTTGTGAGTCTTCTGTCGAGGGTAAGCCAGAGGTATACAACAAAAGCGAGAACTCCAAGGCTTTCATGTTGCTGAACGAGGTTCCAGACGTTTTGAGGGATGAACATCTCAGGGGGATCTTTGAAGATAGCAGCAAGTGTGAGGGAAGCAAGCATCATAAACAAAGAGAAGTTCATAGTCTTGGTAAGCCAGAAGTCAATAGGCTTAATACGATCTTTGAGCTGCTCATTTTTGGAAAATTTAAGAATGAGGGTAGTAACTATAACGATCACTCCCGAGAAAATGACCAAGATTGCGAAGATTGCAAAGGAATATGCATAGATCATAGTTTCTGTGTATATTTTGTTCTTGAAATAAATTGCGGTTTAGAGTTTAGTGATAATGAGTTTTCCGTCTTTAACTTCAATTCTGAGTTCATCACCGTGCTGAATTCCAATCTTTTCAAGAGCATCAATTACTTTCTTTTTGAGATAAATGCGTCCAGCTCCTTTGGAGTCGATGTGAATCTTCCCAACCGATACAAGAATGCTTTTGTCTTCTTCGGCCATAACTTATCATTTGTTGTAAGGTTCTTAAACCTAGTTTTGTTTGTCGAGAGTTATCGAAGGTTATCGAAAGTGTTAAATAGGATTGGTTGTAGAATTCTATCAGAGGTGATAGAATGAGCGATTTATGTGTGGGCGTAGGTAGGTATCACATAGATCAAAAAGGTTCAGGGAGAATCTATGTGCCAAAATCACTCGTGAAAGTTCTTGAATTCAAAAGTGGAGAGCAGGTTCTTATTAAAATATGTGAAAATAAAATAGAGGTCAAAAAATTGGAGGGTTGAGCATGCTCCAGCAGTTCGTTGATTCTGGCCTTTGCCCCTGCGGTGGTTTACTCGAGGAAACTGAAGAGGGCTGGAGATGCAGCAGGTGCGGGTGGAGGCTGACATGCCGAGAGTAGTGTATCCAGAGCTGGGCAGAATGGCGAGGATTCTTGGGCGTGAACTTAACAAGGATCCGGTGATCCTTAGGAAGACGATACTGAAGAACGTGAAGCATTTGGTCGAGAACATCCCGCCTGAAGAGCTTGTTTCTATTTTTGAGGAGGGTTGAGGATGGATTACGACGTTCTTGACCGGTTTTGTGAGGCTGTTGAGGCATTCAGGGAGTGGTGGCTCAAGAATAGGGCCAGGAATTTGGATGCTCCCCACCGAGATAGCGGTTCAGCCGGTGCAAGTCCGGCGGGGAGCAAAAGCGAAAGTTAGGAGGTGGTAGAAATGGGGTTGGAACTCGGAGATCTGTTTGGTTTGGAAGAAATTGAGGTGGTGGATGCCCAGACAACCGAGAAGGACGGCCAGAAAATATTGGTCGTCTACGGGAGGCACAATGGAGAGGAAATCGATGCGATTGGTTTCTTCGGCGAGAAGGCAATTCAGTCAGCTCTGAAGCACGGAGAGAAGAGGAACGGCAAGGTGATTCTGAAGGTGCCGGCAAAGTACATCACAAAGGGAGAAAAGAGGGTTCAGTGGATCAATGCGGAGTACTGAGGTGGAAGGCATTGGAGGAACTCACAGCGTTAAGCTGCAAGCCCCTCAATATTGAGGGGCTTTTATTTTATAAAAATGTTTCTGAGGATCCGGATGACGAGGGCTGTTCCTGGAAGTCGGTTTACCGGCTGAACGGTGTTGATCCAGAGTATGAAGTATGCTGACCCTGGCTGATTTAAATGCGAGGCAGGGAGATATTGATGTTGAGGTTGATCTTAGTCAGAGTCAGGGCATCAGTTTGGATGATTTACCTTTTAACAGAAGAATAGAGACAAAGCGTTTTTTGGATGCTTCAAGATGGTTTCCGATTCAGGATGCTTACGTTCTCGATATTGAGAGCTACAGGTTGAACTCGAAGGTCAGGAGCATCCAGCTTTATGATATCTCGGCCAAAAAGGTTCATTTCTTCGTTCACGGCATTGTTGATGAAGAGGTAAGGGAGAGGATTAAGGAGGAGCTGAAGAATTACGGGATTGAGGTTGCATTTCATCTTTACTCAACCGAGGAGGATCTGATAGTTCAGTTTTTTGAGTTCCTGAGGGAGAATCCCAAGCACCTTATCGGTCACAACATTGCTCACTTCGACCTCGGACTGCTCAACATGAAGAGGCAGAAGTACATATTTGGTAGGGATAAAGTTAAGGTGATGTGGCTCTCAGAGGTGATGTGGGAGGATCACATCTTGAAATCAAGTATAGGTGAACAACCCCCCTCCCTTGACCCCCTTGAGGGTCATGGGTTGAACGTTGAATAACGCCCCCCCATTGCGCAACGCTGCATGAGGAGTTGAAAGGCAAGGAACGGTTGGGGGTGTATATGGCAGATCAGACCGGATGACAAGGAGTTTGTGAATTTTGAGGCTAAAGAGATGAATAGATTGGAGAAGTTGCAGAGAACGGGTTATGTGGAATGTATAAGGAATTAATAAACCGGATGCATGTTGAGGTTTGGAGGGCTACGGATGTCATGCGTCATCAATCCGGCCGGGGTTACTGTCCTTGTTTATCCCCCAAATTTCAGCCAGCTTCGTGATGAGCTCCTCTACTAACCTGCCTGCAAATCCCTCAACATTTAAATACATTCCCCTCGGGATTGATTTCATGAGTGAAGTTCCGCTTCCTGAAGTCAATATTGGACTTGTCGGTCATGTTGATCACGGTAAAACCACTCTTGTGGCTGCGTTGAGTGGAGTTTGGACAGATAGACATAGTGAGGAGTTGAAAAGAGGTATTTCAATTAAGCTCGGATATGCTGATGCAACTTTCAGGAAGTGTCCTGAATGCGAGCCTCCTGAGGCATATACTGTTGAGGAAAAATGCCCGATTCATGGTGTTGAAACGGAAATTTTGAGAACGGTTAGCTTTGTTGACAGTCCCGGCCACGAAATGCTGATGGCAACCATGCTGAGCGGTGCTGCGATAATGGATGGGGCAGTACTCGTTATTGCAGCAAATGAAAAGTGTCCTCGCCCTCAGACGAAAGAACACCTGATGGCTTTACAGATAATTGGCATAAATAGAATAGTTATCGCTCAGAACAAGATAGACATCGTTACCCCTGAGAGAGTATTGGAGAACTACCAGGAAATAAAGGAGTTCGTTAAGGGGACAATTGCCGAAAATGCTCCAATAATTCCCATTTCTGCACAGCAAAAGGTGAATATGGATGCTCTCATAGAGGCTATCGAAGAAACGATCCCAACACCTGAAAGAGACCTCGATTCGCCTCCGCTTATGCATGTTGCAAGAAGCTTCGACGTCAACAAGCCCGGTACTCCGCCAGAAAAGCTCCTTGGGGGTGTGGTAGGAGGAAGCCTCTCAAGAGGTAGGATTAAAGTCGGGGACGAGATCGAGATAAGGCCTGGAGTTAAGGACGACAGGGGGAACTGGAATCCGCTTTTTACGGAAGTCCAGAGTATTGTGGCTTCAGGAAGGTTTGTTGACGAAGCCACTCCCGGAGGTCTCGTTGGAATTGCAACGAAGCTTGATCCTGCATTAACTAAAAGTGATGCTCTTGTAGGTAATGTTGTTGGCCACCCAAATGAGCTACCGGATGTGCTTACGAGTTTCACCATGGAAGTTAACCTTCTTGAGAGGGTTGTCGGACTCGATGAGGAGGTAGAGGTTGAGAAGATAAAGATGAATGAACCGCTGATGCTCGCAATAGGCACTGCAATAACCCTCGGTGTGGTGACTTCTGCAAGAGATGACGTTGTAGAAGTAACTCTAAGAAGGCCAGTTTGTGCGGAGAAGGGCTCCAGAGTTGCTATCAGCAGGAGAGTAGGAAGCAGATGGAGACTGATAGGAGCAGGAATAATAAAGTAAGGTGTGCTGTAGTAGACACCAATGTTTTGATGTACATCTACCTCAACAAAGCCGACGTCATCGGACAGTTGAGAGAGTTCGGTTTCAACAAATTTTTTGTTACAGCTTCCGTAAAGAGAGAGCTTGAAAAGCTTGAGTCGAGCTTGAGGGGAAAGGAAAAAGTTGCAGCAAGGTTTGCACTGAAACTTCTTGACCATTTTGAAATCGTGGAGACTGAGAGTGAAGGGGATCCATCGCTTCTTGAAGCTGCTCAAAAGTATGGTTGTATTTTAATCACGAATGATAAGGAGCTGAAAAAGAGAGCAAAGCAAATTGGAGTTCCGGTAGGATATTTAAAAGAAGATAAAAGAGTTTTTGTTGAACTGGCTGATTAAATAGTTAATCCCCGAATGTTATTACAGGTGAGGTGGCAATCCTTTTCGCTCCCATGCTTCTCACTATCGGCTTCAGAAACTTAACACGACTCTTGTCAACGATTATGTGCACTGCTGCTCCTCCCTTTGCCAGTGGGGAAATTGTGGGGTCGAAGCCGTTTTCAGTCAGATAGTTGATTATCTTCTTTAGGTCATTTTCATCTGGAACGTTGAAGTAAAAGCTGACAAGATTTCTCGACTCTATGACTTCTTTGAGGTCGGTTACGAGGTTCTCCATTATTTGCTTTTTCTCCTCGTCCTTGAGTGACTCCTTGTTAACTATAAAGACGGAGTGAACTTTGTCCATCACAACATCAATAATCCTGCACATGTTCTCCTTCAGCGTCGTTCCGAATTCAGTGATCTCAATAATAAGATCTGCTTCGGGCATTGGGGGCAGGAGAGAAGCTTCAGTCTTTCCTATGGGGTCAAAGACTACCGCATTCAGGCCGTGTTTCTCAGCATACATTTTGGCTATTTCTGGAAATTCCGAAGCTATGAATACCTGCCTATCCCCGACCTTCTCTTTGAAGTCATCTATTGTGTAAACATCAGGATAGATCTCTTCCGAAATTGCCACGACGAGCTTTGTTGGCCTCAATGGTAGCTCTTCCAGCACTTCAACGTTTTTAAGGTTGGACTTCAGCATCCAGTTCTGGAGTATGTCCTCTCCAGTTATCCCCCCATCTCCCTTCCCCATTTCTATGTAGAAGGGCATTATCTGGGGTCTGACCTGCTTGAAAACGAGCTTTGGGTGATCAACGTCGATCAGATAACCTCTTTCCGTCTTTCCGAGCCGATATCCAGCAGTAACGAGTGCATCCCAGATGGGTTTTTCAAGATGACCGTCAGGGAAATAAACCTTGACTTTTTCGTTCTCCATCATGACTTTACTGTTAAAGTGATGGGTTTTTAAAAGCTTAGTCTATCGCAGAAGCAACAACATCTGCAACGCTTACATGGCTGACGGGGCTTAGAATTGTGTCAGTTGAAACAATATCCTCTATCCCCGACTCTAGAATTCTCATGATCGCATCCTTTGCAAGGATTGCATGAGTGCATGCGACAAAGACTCTCTTAGCTCCAGCCCTTTTCGCTATCCTGGCAGCCTGACAGACGGTACCACCTGTTGAGACTATGTCGTCAACTATTACAACGTCTCCTTCAAGCTCCTTTCTGAGATCATCAACTATCACGTTTTCGGCATCAATTCTTATCTTTTTCAAAGCCAGCACCTCGCATTCAGCCTTATCAGCGAATTTCTTGGCCCAGTAGGCAGCTTTCTCATCAGGAGCGAGAACTGTAAAGTTGTCAGAGAACTCTTCAAGACAGTACTCTGCAAGCTTCTCCATTCCCGTCAGGTCAAGATGCTCAACACCGAAGACGTTCTCCTGAAGGTGAAAGTCGACGGTTATGATTTTTTTGATATCAGCGATTTTCAGCATTTTTACGACCGTCTTGATTGGTAAAGCTTCCCCCTTTATACTATCTAGAGTTCTTGCATAGGCAAAGTATGGAAAGACGCATGTTACTGATTTTGCTCCGTTGCTGTAGGCGGTTTCGGCAATAAGGAGCGTTTCAAACAGAATTTCGTCTGGATTCGGGTGCATTGAGTTGAAAATTACTACATCTTCCCCTTCAATGTTGGAGGCAAAACGGAAGTACTTCTCTCCATCCGGATAGCTGTCTACATGAGAGTAGCAAAGAGGAATGCCGGTAATTTTTGCAACCTTGAGTGCCATCAATCCATTCGTTCCACCTACGAGGATTGTCATGTAATTATTACTCCAAAAAGTTAGATATAGTTTAGGTTCTGCATTTACCGTGTGATAATGTGTATTTCTATTCTGAATAAACATCTTCGGAAAGAAATACTTTTTTATAATTTCTTGAAAGAAGTTATGCATGGAAGAAGGAATTACAAGAATAGGTGTTAGCCTGCCGAAAAACCTTCTGGATGAGTTTGACAGAATAATCTCCACCAGAGGCTATTCATCAAGAAGTGAGGCTATCAGAGATGCAATTCGAACTTATATAACCGAGTACAGGTGGCTTGAGAGCGAAAAAGGGGAGATTGTGGGAGTTTTGGTTGTGCTTTATGACCACCACGTAAAAGGTGTCAGCGACTTGCTCATCGATCTGCAGCACGACTTTCACGAAATTATCACTTCAAGCACACATATCCATCTCAATGAGGATCAGTGTCTTGAAATGATACTCGTTAAGGGAAAAATGGAGAGGATAAAAGTACTTGTTGATAAAATCTCGGCTGCTAGAGGCGTTATGAACGTAAAGTTAATCTCAGCAGTCAAAAAAGTCTAAGACTCATAGCTTGCAACCCCTCTACATATCAAAAAAACCGCAGCATACTCAGGGAGCTTAACTCTACCTGGATATACTCTCCCCTCGAAATTTCCAATCTTCAGACTGACTTTCTTTGCTACTTTTACACTCACTTCATCCTCACCAAAGGCAACAGCATCTTTTAGTGGGTCGAAGCTGTCGATGTCCTCAACTTCCGTCACCCTCAACCCCGTCTTTCCGTGAATACTCCCCGGAAGTCTTATAAGCCTTTTAATGTCTGCAGTGACCGGAGCATCGATGTAAACGCTGAGAGCTGAATAATCAAATTTCTCTATAGCTCGAATTGCCTTCTTGGGGAGTTTTTCTTTTTTCAAGTCTGCAGCTGAAATTTTGAGCTTCTTGGCCAGCGTTTCATCGCTCTCAATTTTTCTCCTGAGGTAGTTCAGAATCCTTCTTGCTGCGTTTGAATCCACAATCCTTCCATCAACAACTATCCTCGGCGAATTTAGGCGGAGATAGTCAACAACCTCCCTTCTTTCTGCACTCCCCAATAAGAGAAAATCCTCATCGTGGACGTGAACATGGTAACCCCTCCCACCGGAAAAGTAGATTTTCATATCTCTTATCCCAAAATCGGCCCGGAGGATGGCTGTAAGCTTCTTTATCTCTCTCTTAGCCATTTCAAGCGATTTTTCAAAAGATTTAGTTTTCACGGGAAGGTGATCCGCATCAATGTCGAAAATCAAGTCCGCTCCCAGCCAGCCCTTATCTTCCATCCTGTTTTCCGCAGGCCTCTCATAGTATGCTGAGGAAAAGTAGATATGAGCCGGAATGTTGGAAAGAACGTAAGCTCTGAAGTCAGTTTCAGAGCTGAAGGATATGTGCCTGTGCATTACGAAATCTGGAAGGGACTCAAGCGGAACGAAGGCAAATTCCCGCTTCCTGAATTCCCTCGGTAGCTTGATATTATTTTTCGAGTAATACTCCTCGAATTTCTTTTTCAGGTAAAGCTTGGTCAGCATGACCTTAAAATCTGAAGCAATACCCTCCTCTTTCTCCTTCTGGTGTCGAAGTTGATGATAACAACCTGCTGCCATGTCCCAAGAATCAGCCTGCGGTTGTGGAATGGGATGACAACAGACGGCCCAATTATGCTCGCCTTAACGTGGCCTGAGCCATTGTCATCACCCCATGTTTTGTGGTGCTCGTAGTGCTCTCCATATGGTGCGATTTTCTCCATGATTCTGGGAAGGTCTTTTTTCAAACCCGGCTCATACTCAATGGTCGTTACAGCCCCGGTACTCCCGATGCTGAATACGAGAACTGCTCCGCTCTCAACACCACTCTCTTTAACAAAGTTCTCCACCTCATTTGTTATGTCAGCCATGTCTCCGAAACCGTCCAGTTCAACCTCAATTTCCTTAATCATACTCTTCCCTCCTTACTAAGTAGAACTGCACACCCTTGTAGTTTACCACTTTCCACTCCATGTAGTCCCCGTAGAGGGGTTTTATGATGCAATCCGCCCCAACTTTTTGCGAGACTTTCAGTATTGCAGAAAAAAGCTCAGGTGGCGGTCGAAGCGAGTAGATGAGAGACGCCTCCTCATAAATTTCAAGTTTGGGGTCTGTAATATCGTCCAGATAAAATTTGCATCCTTCAGGAACGTCCCTTCTGGTTATATCGGTCACAACGACCTCAAAACCCCTTTTTGCAAGAAGTTCTGCCACTGCTGTAAACCTTCCTATCCCTACTTCCACCACTTTACCGCTGTAGTTTTTTGCAATGTATTCAGCAATCTGCAGCATGAACAATTTTTATTATCTCAGACGGACAATTAAGTTTTGTGCAGACTGTGATAATAAGGGACTACACTCACAAAGACTTCAGAGAAATTCTTGAGATAGACAAGGAAGCTTTCTCTCCGCGCAATCCTGCTTACGACGTTTATGTTTACATAACCTACGGCTCCGATTTGCTTGTTGCAGATACCGGCTCAAAAATAGCTGGATATATAGTGACGATGGATGTTGATGAGTTCACTGGAAAGATAATGGCCTTCGCTGTGAGAAAGGAATTCAGGGGGATGGGGATAGGGAAGATGCTTCTTTCAGAAGCGATTAAAAGGCTCGAAGGAAGGGGAAAGAGGAAGATTCTGCTTGAAGTGAGGGTTTCAAACATCCCGGCTCAAAGATTGTATAAAAAATTTGGATTTGAAATCATCGATGTAATTCATGGTTACTACAGCGATGGGGAAGATGCTTACCTCATGGCTCGCACATCTCAGGTACAATAGACTGGATTACGAACTTGAGATTTTCGCTTTCCATTAAATCTTCCGGGCTGCGCTCCCTGAAAATTTCGGAAATGCCTTTGCAAAGAAGTGCAATTGCTTTCTTGTGTTCGGTTTTACTTTTGTGGATGTGCACGGGCTGGACACCCAGTTCATCATAGGCTCTAAAATGCCCGTTGGCAATGCCTGCATTTTCGAAAAGCTTTTTAATGTTGTAGAGGGTCAGGTGCAGCAAAATTATCTCTTCTTTATGCATGAGGCATCACTCCTCATCGGCAGTAAACAACATATTTTATAAGTTTTTCTACTATATTTCGCATGAAAAACTTTTATAACGTTTTATATTTTACGTTTTTGTGAAAACTTTAATTTATAATCTTCGAAAATGAAAATTTTTAGTAAATACTCTACAATTCGAATTAATTAGCATATCCGTCAACATGCTCCTGGACATTTGGTTTAGTTTTTAAACAAAAAAAGTTAAGTATGATTCAAACTATCATTAAATGGAAAAATCTTTGAAGGTGATTTGCTATGTTGGACAAAATTTCCATTTTCATAAATTTTGCGAGTAATCCCATAACGAGAAAAACCCTTCAGGGCTTAACTGCATACTGTTCAACCTGCAAGAAGTCGAGACTCGAGGTTGCTCTGGAATTGGCTCTTGGTTATCGGAGTGATGCCTGCTGGAAGTGCAGAGCTGCAGCCAAGATCGTCGGAACTGTTCTTAACAGGGGGGCAGAGGCATTCAATGTTACGATGGACGAGCTAAGAGAGAAGTTCAAGGATGCTTACTGGAGAAAAGGCTTAGCGAGTGTTATAAAAGGGATTGCACATTTTGGCGTGAGAAAGCCTTTCGTCCCAGGTGCACCATTCCAGGTTGTGTGGGATGTGACCTATGCATGCAACCTCCGCTGCAAGCACTGCTATGCAACAGCAGGGAAACCTTTGCATGATGAACTCACCACCGACGAAGCTCTCGACCTCATAGATAGGCTCGACAGACTGGGCGTGACGATAATTGCATTCTCAGGCGGTGAGCCTCTGGTCAGAAAGGACATATTCGAGCTTACGAGTTATGCTGCCGAAAAAGGAATCTACGTTGCAATAGCGACCAACGGAACTCTAATTACCGAGGAAAAGGCCAGAGAACTGAAGGAGAGTGGTGTGGGATACGTGCAGATCAGCCTTGACGGAGTAAAGGAAACGCATGAGGCCTTCAGAGGGATAAAAGGGTGTTTTGACAAAACCGTTGAGGGGATAAAGAATGCGGTAAAGGCGGGGCTGTTTGTCAACGTATCGATGACGGTTACGAAGTTCAACTACCAGGATGTCCCGGCAGTTGTTGAGTTATGCGAGAAACTTGGCGTTAACTGGTTCATGCACTACAACTTCATTCCTACAGGGAGGGGCAGGGAGATAGTTGAGTCGGACATAACACCTGAGCAGAGGGAAGAGTTGCTGAAGTGGCTGTACGAGAAAAATTATTCCTCAAACATCTCACTCCTCTCAACTGCTCCTCAGTTTGCCAGAGTTGCGCTCCAGTGTCAGGGAGAGATTGTGCCGACGCACTTCTACAACGTCAATGCCGGAGAGAGGCTGAGGGAGTTGGCGGAGTTTATTGGCGGTTGTGGGGCGGGAAGGTTTTACTTCGCCATAAAGGCGAATGGGGACATTCAGCCGTGTGTGTTTTTCCCGCTTAAAGTGGGGAATGTGAGAGAGGATGATCTGGAGGAGTTATGGTTGCACAACCACGTCTTTGAGGATTTGAGGGATAAAGACTTGCTTGAAGGCTGTGGAAGCTGTAGCTACAGGTATGTTTGCGGCGGTTGTAGAGCGAGAGCCTACAACTACTTCGGCGACTACCTGAAGCCTGATCCTGGATGTACCAACAACAGGAAGTGGTGGGAGAAGGTGAAGGAGTATGGGCTACACTATATCTCTGGTAAACCCGAACGCTGCCGTTGAAGTTGTGAAGAGGCTGGGGATCTCCACACCTCCTCTCGGCCTTGGCTACCTAGCGGCAGCTTTGAGGGAGAAGGGGTTCGGGGTTCAGATCATTGACGACCTCGTGGAGAAGCTGAGTTTCGAGAAGCTTGTGGAGAGGTTGAAGAACTCCGAGATTGTAGGGATAACTTCAACAACAGCCACGTTCAACTCTGCTTTAAGGTATGCCAAAATGATAAAGGAAAAGCTCGGTGCTCTCGTTATAATGGGGGGAGTCCACGTAACCTTCCGCCCTTTTGATGCACTCAGACATGACTTTGTCGATGCCGTCTGCATGGGGGAGGGAGAGGAAACAATTGTCGAAGTTGCAGGGAGAGTTGAGGCTGGAAAAAGCCTGGATGGCGTTGAAGGGGTGATTTACAGAGATAAAGGTAAGATTGTAGATAACGGGCCTAGAGGATTCATTGAAGACCTCGATTCCCTCCCTTTTCCCGCTTTTGACTTGATGCCACTCGAAAAGTACTCTCTCCTTGGCCAGAAACTTGAGCAGTTTCCCATGATAACCTCCCGGGGATGCCCTTTCGCCTGCAGATACTGTAGCTCCTCGCTCTTTCTCGGGAGAAGATTCAGGGCAAGGAGTGCAAAAAACGTCGTGGATGAAATGGAGTGGCTCGCCGAGGACTTCGGGGCGAAGCACATCGGATTTGGTGATGACACCTTCACATTCAACAGAAAAAGGGTTTTTGAGATCTGTGACGAGATAAAGAAAAGGGGACTTGATGTTGAGTGGAGCTGCTCGTCAAGAGTTGACACAATAAACGAAGAAATGCTCCGTAAAATGAGAGAAGCCGGATGCTCGGTAATATACTACGGTGTTGAATCTGCAAATGAGGAGATTCTGAACAAATACTACAGGAAAAGGATAAAGCTCGATGCTGTTAAAAGGGCGATTGAGATCACGAAAAAGGTGGGAATTGAGACAGTTTGCTCCTTCATCATCGGCGCTCCACATGAAACGAAAAAAGATATGAAAGAGACTCTAAAGTTTGCTATTAAGCTCAACCCAGATTATGCGCAGTTCTCAATCCTTACGCCGTATCCGGGAACAGAAATTTATGAAGAGGCGAAAGAAAAAGGTCTTATTCTTACTGAAAACTTTGACGAGTACACCGCCGGTAAGCCTGTTTTGAAAAACATATACATGACTCCTGAAGAGATTTCAAAGCTTCTAAAACATTGCTATCTCCGCTTCTACCTTAGACCAAGTTTTATATGGAAAGAAATCAGAAAGGGACGTCTGAAAGTTGTGTTTGAAATTTTAAAGAGGGCTATGAGGGGGAGAAGCGATGATTAGTTTGATCCGAAGAAAATTTTTTGGTAAAAGTTATATTGGTAGTAAATCAAGGAGGATATCATGAATTGGAAATTGCTTGTTTTAACTTTGCTTGTACTGATTGCTGCTCTAACTCAGCGGTTGCGCAACGTTAAGCGTGAACACCAAAGTGAATAAGGACGGTGCAATTGAGAACTATAAGCTGATTATAAACACAAGTTCGTACGTGTACGCGCTTTTAACCGAGGGTGCGAAGAAGAAAGGATACTCTTCACTGCGTGAAGCTTTCCTAAGCAACTTCACTAAGGAGATGGACCTCGGTGAGGAAGTACGGGATAAAATCACATACGATGAAGGTGACAAAGTGTCTATAATAATCGAGGTGCGAGACTTCATACCCAAGGATAATTCGAAAATAGGGGTGTGGAAAGAGGGTAATCACATAGTGTTCGAAGATCTAACATGGGCATCTGAAAATGAGCAACAACCGACAGATGAGTTTACGAAAGCCGTTCTAAGTTCCTTTGCACTACATTATTACTTGGAGATGCCCGGGAAAATAGTTGACTCAAACGCGAATGTTATTAGGCAGAGTGGCATTTGACGGGAGCAGATGCATTTAACGCAAGAATTTACGCTAAGAGCGAAGTGCCATCGATACCAGGATTCGAGTTTCTAGTTGGGATCGTGGGAGTAGCTGTTGCTGCAGGATTTGCTGGTAGAAGAGAATAAATATTTTTATTTTTAAATTATATTGCTTAATGATTGAACAAAAGTGCCTCAATTATCTATTAGGAGATTTCAAAAATTGGATGATAAGTTTGGCATTTCTGACTTCTTTGGATATGTCCACATTACTAAAAACCTATAATTCTGAAACATAGTTTATGCAATTAGTAAGGGAAATCGTTAAGGAGCTTAAGGTATTCACAAGAAACAAAGTACCCTTCGAAATTAAAATTAGTATTTAGCATATTCTTTCCGAGATGCTTCCTGTCTCAAAAACCTCTGTCTGGATAAAGAAGACGAAACGGTTGTTAAAGCCAATGAAAAACGTTACTACGCGCGAGGAGAATTATTGAAAAATTCAGGGAATTGCCCGAATACTGAGAACAAGCCGAAAATTTGTTGTGGATAAAGCTGGCTGATTGGCATTCTAGAGAATCTTTGTTTGGAATACGAGCATAGGCCTCGTGAAGGTAGTTTGGTCGAATCTGGTGTTTAGCTCGCTGAAGCAGATTCTTTTGCTCTATTAGCTGCCTTTAGAAACTGGAATATTTTCTGCAAGCTGTTTATGCTGTACTACAACCAATGTTTGTGTTAAGTTAGTCGAATGCTCGGTAAGTAGACCTCGGTATTTACCTTCCTTCTGGCACATCACTTCAATTCGAAAAGCGTTTTTAAACCTTAAATCAATAACCTGCTATGCTAAAATTGAGGACACCTTCGAGAATACACATCACGCTCATCGACCTCAACGGTGCGATAGGGAGAGTGGATGGCGGTGTGGGGCTGGCTCTGGAGGAGCCCCACATCGAAATCAGAGTTAAAGAACACGATGGTTTTATTCTCAAAGGAGATCCAATCAACCGCGAGAGATTTAATCTTTCAGCAGAAAAGATGATCAAATACTGTGGAAAGGGCGCTGAAATTGAGGTTCTCTCCGATTATGAAGCTCATGTCGGACTTGGAAGTGGTACGCAGATCAGCCTTGCCGTTGGAAAATCGTTCAGTGAGCTTTACGGTCTGAATCTGACAACGAGGCAGATTGCAGAAATAATGGGCAGAGGGGGGACTTCTGGCATTGGAGTGGCTGTTTTCGACCACGGAGGGCTGGTTGTAGATGGCGGGCATTCAACGAAGGAGAAGAAAAGCTTTCTGCCTTCATCAGCGAGCAAGGCGAAACCTGCCCCTATGATTGCGAGGCTCGACTTTCCTGACTGGGATGTTGTTCTTGCAATTCCTGAACTTAAGGGCTTTTTTGGCGATGCTGAAGTCAACCTGTTTCAGAAAAGCTGTCCCGTCCCGCTTGATGATGTCAGGGAGATTTGCCACCTCATACTCATGAAAATGCTCCCCGCAGTTGTTGAAGCCGACCTCGACAGTTTCGCAGCGACAATAAGACGAATTCAGGAGCTTGGCTTCAAGAAGGCGGAAGTCGAGCAGTACGGTGATCTGATTAAAGGTTGCTTCGACCTTGCAGACTGCGCGGGAATGAGTTCTACAGGCCCTACGGTTTACGCCATCACAGACACGAATGCTAGGGAGATTGAGAGGAGCTTTAAAGACTATTTCGCAGAAAATGGATACGAGTGCAGGACTTTGATAACCAAGGCGAGAAACAGAGGTGTCGAAATTGAAGTATAACCTCTGGTTTGGAGTTTACGACGGAAAGGAGGTTATGCTAAGTGATAATTTCGAGGAATCTTTTCTAAAGGCCGAAAACCCTTCTCCACTTCCTTTTAACGTTTCTGAGCTGGGAATGCAGGTTTTGGGAGAGGATTATTACCGAATTTTACGCAAAACCGCTCTGCAGGTGTCTGAAAAGCAGGTTGAGAAAGAACTCAGGAGAGAGGACAGATACGTTGTTGCCCTCGTAAAAGCTCTTGAGGAAATCGATGAAGCGATAAACATGCTCAACGAGAAGCTTGAAGACATAAAGGCCGTCAAGGAGTCCGATATAACGGAGAAGTTTGAAGGTAAAATCAAGGAGTTGAGGGAGCTGAGGAGAGAGGTTGAGAGGGAAATTGAAGACGTTATGGAGAAGATAGCACCGAACATGACGGAGCTTGTTGGGGCAAAGATTGCAGCAAAGCTCCTCGAAAGGGCTGGGAGTATGGAAAGGCTGGTAAGGTTGCCGGCAAGCAAGATTCAGGTTATCGGAGCTGAAAAGAGCCTTTACAAGGCATTTGCGAGAATGAGGAAGGGCAAGAAGGCAAAAATACCAAAGCACGGAATTATATTTCTGCATCCATTCATAAGGACACTTCCGAAATCCAAAAGGGGAAAGATGGCGAGGTTCTTGGCTGCAAAGCTGGCTATCGCAGCTAAAATCGACTACTTCAGGGGAGAGGTTGACGAAAGCCTTTATGAGAGCATCAGGAAGAGATACGAGGAGTTGAGGAGGAAATGAAAGAGCTGATGAGAAACGTTTACCTGAAGGATGGAACGCTGGTGACAAAGAGCAAGTACGGCTCCCACTACGGAGAGAAGGTCTTTGATGGCTTTAGAGAGTGGATTCCGTGGAGAAGCAAGCTTGCAGCGATGATTTTAAAGGGACACAGGCTAAAGCTGAGGGGGGATGAGAAAGTCTTCTACCTTGGTGCGGCAAGCGGGACGACTGTAAGTCACCTGGCAGACATCGTGGATGAAGGGTTAATTTATGCTGTTGAGTATGCGGCAAAGCCATTTGAAAAGCTTTTAGAGCTTGCCAGAGAAAGGAACAACATAATCCCCCTTCTATTCGACGCCTCAAAGCCCTGGAAGTACAGCGGAATAGTTGAGAAGGTCGATCTAATCTATCAGGACATAGCCCAGAAAAACCAGATTGAAATACTGGAGAGCAATGCTGAGTTCTTCCTCAAAAGGGGTGGAGAGGTAATCATAATGGTCAAGGCGAGGAGCATAGACTCCACTGCTGAGCCTGAAGAGGTTTTTGAGTCCGTTCTGAGAAAAATGGGCGAGAAGTTTAAAATCGTCAACCATGGAAGCTTAATGCCCTATCATAAAGACCACATATTCGTTCACGCTTACAAATCTGAGTAAACCAAAACTTTTTAATCATAAGGTTTAGGGAGGATGGATGATAGATCTGGCCTTAATGCTCACAGTGGAGGGAATGAGCGTTGTATTTCTCGTTTTATCTGTTTTGGCGCTATTTATGTGGACTATGGGAAAGCTGGCTGGAAGGGGAGAGGTTAAGGAAGTAAAACCAGTCTCCAAGTTGAAGGAAGCAGGATTTAGCGATAAGGAAATCTTTGCAATCGTTGCAGCTTTGATGAGGCACGAAGGAATGCAGGTTGTGGATGTTGAACCTCCAAAGAACTGGAAAAAGGTTGCCAGACTGTATGCAATGAGGTGGGTGGAATGAGGTTTTACAGAATCAGGGTGGACGGAGTGGACTTCAAAGTCGGTGTGGAGAAGCTCAGAGAGGGAGTTTACAGGGTAAAGGTTGGCGAAAAGGAGGCTGAGGTTGTTGTTGAGGACATCTACGAGAGGGTGGAAAGAACAGTGGAAAAAACACAATTTGAGCCGGTTGCCTCTTCTGCTCTGATATCTGAAGTCAGGAATGAGCTGAAGGGAACAGGAGAAGCTGTAACGTCGATGCTTCCGGGAGTTGTGCTTAAAATTCTTGTCAGTCCGGGAGACAGGGTAAAAGCCGGAGATCCGGTTGTGATAATCGAGTCGATGAAGATGGAAAATGAAATCGTAAGCCCCGTTGATGGTGTTGTTGCTGAAATCACGGTGAAGGAGGGGCAGAGGATAGAAGCGGGAGATGTTGTGGCAATCATTCAGCGGTGAGCTGATGCTCGGAAGCTTTGTGATGATAGGTGTTGGATTGGTTTTGATTTATTTAGGGATAGTCAAGAGAATGGAGCCCCTCCTCCTCGTGCCAATCGGGATAGGGGCAATCCTCGTCAACATTCCCGGTGCGGGGCTGGCTGAGGAGGGGAGCATTTTCGACCTCTTCCTGAAATACCTCATCCACACCGAAATAGTTCCCCTATTAATATTTCTCGGATTGGGGGCATTGACTGACTTCTCGCCTTTACTCGCAAATCCGAAAACGTTCTTGCTGGGCGCTGCAGCCCAGATTGGCATTTTTGCAGCCCTTATTGCTGCACTTTTTCTCGGCTTCACTCCGCAGGAGGCTGCATCAATAGGTATAATCGGCGGTGCTGACGGCCCGACGACGATTTACACAACAACAATTCTTGCCCCACACCTGCTCGCAGCTACAGCTGTAGCTGCTTACAGCTACATGTCCCTCGTCCCGATTATCCAGCCGCCAATCATCAAAGCACTCACGACGAGAAGGGAGAGGAAGATCAAGATGAAGCAGCTCAGAGTGGTGTCAAAAAGGGAGAAAATAATCTTTCCAATTGCAACCATAATCATTTCCGGTTTCCTCGCCCCTAAAGCTCTCCCCCTTGTGGGAATGCTCATGACGGGCAACCTGTTCAGGGAGAGCGGTGTCACCGACAGACTGGCGAAGGGAGCGAGTGAGGAACTGATGAATATAATGACGATAATTCTTGGCCTCTCCGTTGGAAGCACGATGAGGGCGGAGAGCTTTCTTACTCAGAAAACGCTTCTCGTCTTAGCTCTTGGAGTTGTTGCCTTTGCCGCAGCGACAGCAGGAGGAGTGCTGCTTGCCAAGCTCATGAACCTGTTTCTTAAGGAGAAGATAAACCCCATGATTGGTGCCGCGGGAGTCTCTGCTGTTCCAATGTCGGCAAGAGTTGTGCAAAGACTAGCAGTAGAGGAGGACCCTTCAAACCACATTCTCATGCATGCGATGGGGCCGAACGTGGCTGGAGTTATCGGATCAGCGGTTGCTGCAGGAGTGCTGATTCAGATTCTGGGATGAGATGTGGGATTGTAACCAGACGATAGGCAAGTTGAAAATAAGTTAAAAAATAATTCAACCACATCTCGTAAACCCGCAGAACCTGCAGGTTGCGCAGCCCTCCCCGTACTCTAACACGTTACCGCATTCAGGGCAAACACCGCCAATCTGCTTCGTCCTTGGTTCCTTCTCTTCCTCTTCTCCGGTGAATGCTGTCAGCGGTTTAATTCCTTCAACCTCGAACTTTATCTTCTTGTACTCTCCCTTGAGGTACTTTTCGAGAACCTTTGCCACACCATCCGCACAGGACGTGATAACCTCTCCGTTATCAAAACCTGGCGAGGGGCAGCGGATATTCTTCAGCTGCCTTATGAGCACCTCCGGATCAATCCAGCTTCTCAGTGCGACAGACAGAAGTCTTCCCATGGCTTCTGTCTGGGAAGCGGCACAACCTCCACTCTTTCCGAGCTGGACGAAAACTTCTGCAATTCCATATTCATCCTCATTGATGGTAACATAAAGGGAACCGCAACCCGTCCTCGTTTCAATCGTTCTGCCCGTTGTTATTCTGGGCCTTGGCCTTGGCTCGATGTACTTTGCCGGTGGTCTCGGCTTCGCTTCTTTCTCTTTCTTCTCCTCTTCAGCCTTCTTTATCCTCAAAACCTGCTCCTCCCTGCTCCCGTCCCTGTAAACGGTAATTCCCTTGCATCCAAGCTCGTAAGCCAGCAAAAATGCCTTCTCTACGTCTTTTCTTGACGCAGAGTTCGGCATGTTAATTGTCTTGCTAACTGCATTGTCCGTGTACTTCTGGAAGGCTGCCTGCATTTTGACGTGCCACTCTGGCGGGATGTCGAGAGCACATTTGAAAACTCTCCTTATATCCTCCGGAATCTCCTCTATCTCCTGAATACTACCCCTCTCAGCGACCTTCTCAATGAGCTCGTCGCTGTAGAGGCCTCTCTTCCTTAAAACTTCCTCAAATATCTCATTTATCTCGAAAAACTCCTCTCCATCGAGGATGTTTGTTCTCTTGTATGCGAGAGCAAAAATTGGCTCAATCCCGCTCGAACATCCTGCTATGATGCTTATCGTGCCTGTGGGGGCAATAGTTGTGGTTGTCGCGTTTCTCATCTTCATCCCTTTCTTCTCCCACACACTCCCCTTCCAGTTCGGAAAAACTCCTCTCTCTTCAGCCAGTTGCTGCGAAGCTTTGTGGCTCTCCCCCTGAATGAACTTCATCACCTTCTCAGCAAGCTGAATCGCCTCCTCGCTGTCGTAAGGAATGCTGAGCAGGAAAAGAGTGTCTGCCCAGCCCATCACGCCCAGACCAATTTTGCGATTCGCTTTCGTCATCTGCTCAATTTCAGAGATAGGATAGCTGTTAACGTCAATAACGTCATCAAGAAATCTTACAGCGGTCCAGACAACTTCTTTAAGCCCATTCCAGTCAATTTCACCATCTTTAACGAATTTTGCGAGGTTGATGCTGCCGAGGTTACAGGATTCGTACGGCAGAAGGGGTTGTTCACCGCATGGATTAGTACCTTCAATCATCCCCACGTGGGGTGTGGGGTTGTAGCGGTTGATTGTGTCGATGAAAATCATCCCCGGCTCTCCGTTTCTCCACGCACCCTCAACGATGAGGTTGAATATCTTCCTTGCAGGAACCTTCCTCACGACTTCCCCCGTTCTGGGGTTGATGAGTTCGTAATCCTCATCCTTCTTCAGAGCCTCCATAAAGGCGTCGGTAGCTGCAACGCTGATGTTGAAGTTTCTTAATACACCCTCTTCCCACTTTGCCTTTATGAACTCCTCGATGTCGGGGTGATGGACATTCAGAACTCCCATGTTTGCTCCTCTCCTCCGTCCTCCCTGCTTTATTTGCTCCGTGGCAGCGTCGAATATCTTCATGAAACTCACTGGCCCACTTGCCACACCCATCGTTGATTTCACTATGTCTCCTTTCGGTCTCAGCCTTGAGAAGCTGAAACCCGTACCACCGCCACTCTTCTGAACCTTTGCCATGTCCCATAAAGCCTTAAATATGCCGTCAATGGAGTCCTCAACGGGAATGACAAAGCAGGCAGAAAGCTGATTCAGCTCCGTTCCGGCATTCATCAACGTTGGTGAGTTGGGCATGAACTTCTGCTCCCACAAAAGTTTGAAGAACTCCTCAGCCCACTTTTCAGCATCATTTCCGTAATTCTCTTCAGCTTTGGCAATTGCCCTTGCAACTCTCCAGCACATTTCTTCAGGTGTCTCAATTACGTTACCCTTATCATCTTTGAGAAGGTACCTCTTCCTAAGCACAGTTTCGGCAGTGCGATTGAGCTTCATCAGTTATGGTAGATAGGAAGGATAAAACAGTTTTGCCTGCCCTTCCAAAGCATCTACTGAAAGAATATTTCTGCATTAAGAAAGTTTTCTTGATACGTTGTAAGAAAAATTTGACACTAACTTTAATACATTTTAGTTAAGACTGATAGCATGGAGACCCTGATTTTAACTCAGGAAGAGGTTGAATCTCTGATATCGATGGATGAGGCTATGAATGCAGTTGAGGAAGCTTTCAGACTTTACGCTCTCGGCAAGGCTGATATGCCTCCGAAGGTTTATCTTGAGTTTGAGAGTGGAGATTTGAGGGCGATGCCAGCACATTTAATGGGTTATGCGGGGGTGAAGTGGGTAAATTCTCATCCTAACAACCCCGAGAAAGGTTTGCCGACGGTTATGGCGCTCATGATTCTCAACAGTCCCGAGACAGGATTCCCTCTTGCGGTGATGGACGCAACTTACACGACCTCTTTGAGAACGGGCGCGGCAGGTGGAATAGCTGCTAAGTACTTGGCGAGGAAGGATAGCAGAGTTTTTGGGTTCGTTGGCTGCGGGACCCAGGCATATTTCCAGCTTGAAGCTCTGAGGAGAGTTTTTAACATCGAAGAAGTTAAAGCGTATGACGTAAGAGAAGAGGCCGCCAGGAGATTTGTTGAACACTGTATAGAAAAAGGAATTGCTGCCTCTGCAAAATCAATCGAAGAGGTGTGTAAATGCGATGTCCTTGTCACAACCACCCCATCAAGAAAACCTGTTGTTAAGGCCGAGTGGGTTGAGAAGGGGACACATATAAACGCAATCGGAGCGGATGCTGCAGGAAAGCAGGAACTCGACCTTGAAATTCTGAAGAAGGCTAAAATTGTTGTTGACGATTTGGAGCAGGCAAAACATGGTGGAGAGATTAACGTTGCGATATCAGAGGGTGTTATAGGGGTTGAAGACATCCATGCAACCATAGGAGAGGTTATAGTAGGTCTTAAGGCTGGAAGGGAGAGTGAAGAGGAGATAACGATTTTCGATTCCACTGGATTGGCGATTCAGGATGTGGCCGTGGCGAAAGTCGTTTACGAGAATGCGATTAAGAGTAATCTGGGGACTAAAATAGAGTTCTTCAGAGTATGAAAGTTGCAGCACTCATTTCAGGTGGGAAAGACTCCATCCTCGCACTGCACAAAGTGGCAGAGAAGCATGAAATTGTTTCACTGGTTGGTGTATTTCCCAAAAATGCCGATTCTTACATGTTCCATTCCGTGAACCTCCACATGCTTGATGTTATTGCAGAGTCAATTGGCTTGCCCTTGAAAAAGCTCTACGTTTCCGGTAAGGAGGAAAAAGAGGTGGATGAGCTTGCGGAGCAGATCGGAGAAATTGATGCAGAGGCTCTTTGCATTGGAGGGATAGAGTCGAATTATCAAAAGAGGAGGTTCAAAAGGGTTTGCAGAGAAGCGGGGAAGGAGCTGATTGCACCACTGTGGAAGATGAATCCTGAACAGCTAATGCGCGAGATTGCTGAGAAGTTTGAAGCGGTAATTGTCAGCGTTTCGGCAATGGGGCTTGACGAAAGTTTTCTCGGTAGAAAAATCGATGAAAACTGCATTGAAGACCTGAAAAAGCTAAATAGGAAATACGGAGTGCATCTGGCAGGTGAAGGGGGAGAGTATGAGACTCTTGTACTTGACGCCCCTCTTTACAAGTTCAAAATAAGAACTGACGGCATGAAAAAATTTTGGGATGGTGTGAGGGGTTACTGTTTAATTGAAAGATATTCGAAAATTTCGAAATTCTGAACGAGAAAATTTTAGAACTCTTACGGCATTTGTTTTCGAGAGGTTTGAAATCTTCGCGGTTTTGACCAAGTTTGAAAATTCGAAAACCTTTAATCATTAAAATATTTTTCGAAACCTTTATATAAGGCTGTGAAAAAAAATACATCATAGGTTAGGAGGTGGAATAAATGCCTTTAATTAAGATGCCGCCACCGCACGGCGGAAAACTTGTGGAGAGAGTTGTTAAAAAGAGAGACATTGCCGAAAAAATGATTGCTGGATGCCCAACTTATGAACTGAAGCCCACAACGCTGCCGGATGGAACACCAATTCGCCACGTTTACAGAGAAATAATGTCCGTCTGTTACGGCTTTTTCAGCCCCGTTGAGGGTTCAATGGTGCAGAATGAGCTGGAGAGAGTCCTCAATGAGAGAAGATTGCTGAGTGAGTGGATTTTCCCGTATCCGATTCTTTTTGACATCAGTGAAGAGGACTACAAAGCTCTTGATGTCAAGGAGGGAGACAGGCTAGTTCTCATGCTGAAAGGCCAGCCCTTTGCGACACTCGACATTGAAGAGGTTTACAAGATTGACCCCGAGGATGTGGCGACCCGCACATTTGGAACGCCTGAAAAGAACCCCGAGGTTGTTAGAGAGCCCTTCAACGAGAAGCATCCTGGATACATGATCTACAAGATGCACAACCCCGTGATTCTTGCTGGAAAGTACACGATTGTGAATGAGCCGAAGTTCAAGGAGCCCTTTGACAGGTTCTGGTTCCCACCGTCGAAGTGTAGAGAGGTCATAAAGAACGAGAAGAAGTGGAGAACGGTCATTGCTCACCAGACGAGAAACGTCCCCCACGTTGGGCATGAGATGCTGATGAAGTGTGCTGCTTACACTGGAGACATTGAGCCATGCCACGGAATTCTTGTCAACGCCATAATTGGAGCCAAAAGGAGAGGAGACTACCCGGATGAGGCTATACTTGAGGGTCATGAGGCTGTCAACAAGTACGGTTACATCAAGCCTGAGAGGCACATGGTTACCTTCACGCTCTGGGACATGAGATACGGCAATCCAATCGAGTCGCTGCTACATGGAGTTATCAGGCAGAATATGGGATGCACGCACCACATGTTCGGAAGAGACCACGCAGCTGTTGGTGAGTACTACGACATGTATGCAACGCAGATCCTCTGGAGCAAGGGTATTCCGAGCTTTGGCTTTGAAGCTCCACCAAACGAGGTGGACTACGGCCTGAAGATCATCCCGCAGAACATGGCCGAGTTCTGGTACTGTCCGATCTGCCAGGAAATTGCATACAGCGAGAGCTGTGGACACACCGATGCCAAGCAGAAGTTCAGTGGAAGCTTCTTGAGAGGAATGGTGGCTGAGGGTATAATGCCGCCGAGAGTTGTCATGAGGCCTGAAGTTTACAAGCAGATCGTAAAGTGGTGGAAGGTGTACAACTACCCGTTCGTTAACAGAAAGTACTTGGACATAAAGAACAAGGAGCTTGAGATTGACCTCCCAGCAATGGAGGTTCCTAAGGCGTGAGGTGATGGAGATGCCGCACTACATAGCTGTATATTTGGATGATTCGAGATACGAGAAGATCAAGGGCACACCACTTGAGGAAAAAATCACCTACCTCTTTGGTGGACAGCTGAAGTCCTTGGTCGTGGAGGTGCCAGAAGACAAGTCTGAGAAAATCCTCAAGGCTTTTGAGAAGGCGAGAATTGACTCCAGAGGTTACATTGAAGATGTCCCGGTAGCGTTCAGAAGAGCATTGTTCGAAGAAATTGCGAAGGCTAAGTCTCTGGATGTCATTGATAAGGTCCTTGAAAGGCTGGATGAGCTGGTGGAGGCCGGAAAGAAGGAGGATGAGTACATTCCTCCACCAGAAATAGAGTAAAGTTATATTTTTTAAAATGGTGTGAAAAAATCGGAGGTGAGTTGAATGCCATCGTTTGTAAATCCCGAAAAGTGTGATGGATGTAAGGCGTTGGAGAGAACGGCGTGTGAGTACATCTGCCCCAACGACTTGATGACACTCGATAAGGAGAAAATGAAAGCGTACAACAGAGAGCCCGACATGTGCTGGGAGTGCTACAGCTGTGTTAAGATGTGCCCACAGGGTGCAATTGACGTGAGAGGCTACGTTGACTACTCCCCGCTCGGCGGAGCCTGTGTGCCCATGAGAGGTACATCAGACATTATGTGGACTGTCAAGTACAGAAATGGAAAAGTGCTCAGATTCAAGTTTGCAATAAGAACAACCCCGTGGGGCTCAATCAAGCCGTTTGAGGGATTCCCGGAGCCAACAGAAGAGGATTTGAAGAGCGAACTGCTTGCTGGAGAGCCGGATATTATTGGAACGAGTGAATTCCCGCAGGTAAAGAAGAAGGCTTAAAGGTGAGGTGGTAAAAATGGTATACGTTCCGAAAAAGTATGAGTTGTATAAGGCCGATGAAGTGCCTACAGAAGTTGTAGAGACAGACGTTTTGATTATCGGAGGAGGTTTCTCCGGCTGCGGTGCAGCGTACGAAGCTGCATACTGGGCAAAGCTTGGTGGACTTAAAGTAACACTCGTTGAGAAGGCTGCAGTTGAGAGAAGTGGTGCTGTTGCCCAGGGTCTTTCTGCCATAAACACTTACATCGACCTCACTGGCAGAAGTGAGAGGCAGAACACCCTTGAGGATTATGTTAGATATGTCACACTCGACATGATGGGTCTCGCCAGAGAAGACCTCGTTGCCGACTACGCAAGGCACGTTGATGGTACAGTCCACCTCTTCGAGAAGTGGGGACTGCCAATCTGGAAGACTCCAGACGGGAAGTATGTGAGAGAAGGGCAGTGGCAGATAATGATCCACGGTGAGAGCTACAAGCCGATCATTGCTGAGGCTGCAAAGATGGCTGTTGGTGAGGAGAACATCTACGAGAGAGTCATGGTCTTTGAGCTGCTAAAGGACAAGAATGATCCGAACGCGGTTGCTGGAGCCGTTGGTTTCAGCGTTAGAGAGCCCAAGTTCTACGTGTTCAAGGCCAAGGCCGTTATCCTTGCTACCGGTGGTGCAACGCTGCTCTTCAGGCCGAGAAGCACCGGAGAAGCTGCTGGCAGGACGTGGTATGCAATCTTTGACACTGGCAGTGGCTACTACATGGGTATGAAGGCTGGAGCGATGCTCACCCAGTTCGAGCACCGCTTCATCCCGTTCAGGTTCAAGGACGGCTACGGCCCAGTCGGAGCATGGTTCCTGTTCTTCAAGTGTAAGGCCAAGAACGCATTCGGTGAGGAGTATATAGTAACAAGGGCAGACGAGCTGAAGAAGTACGAGCCATATGGAACTGCCACTCCAACACCAACACCATTGAGAAACCATCAGGTCATGCTCGAAATTATGGACTGCAAGTGCCCGATTTACATGGACACCCCAACTGCACTTGCTGAGCTTGCTGGAGGGGACAAGAAGAAGCTGAAGCATGTCTATGAGGAGGCATTTGAAGACTTCCTCGACATGACTGTAAGCCAGGCACTGCTCTGGGCATGCCAGAACATCGACCCGCAGGAAATGCCGAGTGAAGCAATGCCAGCAGAACCATACATCATGGGTTCACACAGCGGTGAGGCTGGATTCTGGGTCTGCGGTCCAGAGGACCTGATGCCTGAGGAGTATGCAAAGCTCTTCCCGCTGAAGTACA
The DNA here is from genome assembly GCA_029259415.1 of Archaeoglobi archaeon. GTDB lineage: Archaea > Halobacteriota > Archaeoglobi > Archaeoglobales > Archaeoglobaceae > Archaeoglobus. The sequence continues at coordinate 10,874 of JAPDIW010000005.1, read as the reverse complement.
ACAGAATGACGACGGTCAAGGGACTGTTTGCGATCGGTGACTGTGCTGGTGCCAACCCGCACAAGTTCTCCAGCGGTTCGTTCACTGAGGGAAGAATTGCGGCAAAGGCTGCAGTAAGATACATCCTCGAGCAGAAGCCCAACCCGGAGGTTGACGATGCAGTAGTTGAAGAACTCAAGAAGAAAGCCTTCGCGCCGATGGAGAGATTCATGCAGTACAAGGATCTCTCAACCGCCGATGACGTCAACCCAGAGTACATCCTGCCATGGCAGGGTCTTGTGAGACTGCAGAAGATCATGGACGAATATGCTGCAGGTATTGCAACAATCTACAAGACCAACGAGAAGATGCTTGAGAGGGCACTTGAGCTACTTGCATTCCTCAAGGAGGATCTCGAGAAGCTCGCAGCAAGAGACCTGCACGAGCTAATGAGAGCCTGGGAACTCGTCCACAGAGTCTGGACTGCTGAAGCTCACGTGAGGCACATGCTCTTCAGAAAGGAGACCAGATGGCCTGGCTACTACTACAGAACCGACTATCCAGACCTCAACGACGACGAGTGGAAGTGCTTCGTCTGCAGCAAGTACGACGCAGAAAAGAACGAGTGGACCTTCGAGAAGGTTCCATACGTCCAGGTTATCGATTGGACTTACTAAATTATTTATTATTTTTATATTTGAGTTTTTAGTTAGTCTAAAACGGTAGAACTTTGTTTTCGAAACATTTTAAAAAAATAATGTGACTGTTAGATTATGAAAGATAAACTTGTTGACCTCGATGCTGCAGTGGATTTAGTGAGAAGCGGCGACACTCTAACCTTCAGTGGGGTATCGATGGTCAGAAAACCAATGGCATTTATAGCCAAGCTGATTCAGTCTGGAAAGAAGGATTTCACCATTATTGACAGGGAACCTGGAATGGATTTTGATATCCTCGTAGCTGCAGGATGCGTTAAGTGCGCAAGAGCTGCGATGGTAGGATTTGAACTTTTTGGCTTAGCCCCAAACGTTAGAAAGGCTGTCCAAGAGGGCGAAATTCAGTTCATCGAAGAAACATGTGGGGCAGTTGTGAATGGATTGAGGGCTGGAGCAATGGGTCTTCCATTTCTGCCCGTCAAAGGCATAATTGGAACAGATCTTGTTGAACTGCACGAAAAACTTGGAAACTGGAAAATTATCAACGACCCATTTGGAGGCGGGGAAATTGTGGCTGTCAAAGCCATAGTTCCAGATGTAGCAGTTATCCACGTTCAGAAGGCTGATAGATATGGCAATGCCAGCTTGGAGGGAAGCAGATTTGAAGACGTCTACAAAGCCAAGGCTGCAAAGAAACTCATAATCACGGCTGAGGAGATGGTTCCATCGGATTACTTTAAAGAGAATCCAGAGAGGAACACGATCCCTTACTGCTACACTACAGCAGTCGTTCATGTCCCGGAAGGTGCGTATCCAACAGCATGTCCCAACTACTACCCACCAGACTACGAAGAGGTGTTGAGATACCTCAAAATGTGCAGAGAGGGAAAGGTAAAAGAGTATATTGACGAATTCATAAGGAGGTGGTAAAATGCACCCAGCAGACGTTATGATAAAGGTAATGGCATCGCAGATAAAAGATGGGGAGGTGTTCCTTCACGGTCTCGCATCACCAATGCCAGCTCTCGCAATGTTTCTCGCCAAACTGACTCACGCCCCTAACATGGTGTACCTTGCTGTTGCAGAAGGTATAGATCCAGACCCTGAAAAGTTCAAACTCTACCCTTCTTCAGCAGACCCAAGACATGCTGCTGGATGTATCGGCATTGGCGAGCTTGCAGAAGCGTTCGATCTTGCTGCAAAGGGAAAGGTGGACGGAATGTTCCTCGGTGGGGCGCAGATAGACAAACATGCCAACATAAACCTGACGTGTATTGGCAGTTACAATAAACCAAAGGTGAAATTGCCGGGAGGGGCCGCGGCAGCGTATCTCTCACCGATCGTCAAGAAATTGATACTGTGGACAACGAACCACTCAAAAAGGACTTTTGTCGAAAAACTTGACTTCAAGACAGGAATCGGTTATGAGAAGGGTAAAGACAAGAAAGTCGTAGTCATCTCGAACATGGCTGTTTTCGAGGCCGAGGAGAGAGGTTTGAGGCTCATAAGCGTGCATCCCGGCTTCAGCATTGATGATGTGCTTTCTGAGATGTCATTTGAACCGGTGGTTGATGGTTATACAACAACACAACCCCCAAGTGACGAGGAGATGAAGATAATTCAGAAACTTGACCCAGAAAATGTAAGATATCTTGAATTCAAAAAATAGGTTAAAATTTTTATTCTCCATCCCTCATCTTTAAACCGGTGGTGATGAATGTACTGGAATCCAGCAATTGAAAGACTGTCAGCGAAGGAGCTTGAAGAAATTCAGGAAAGAAGGCTCAGAGCGCTTGTAAACACAGTTTACAACTATTCACCCTTCTACAGAAAGAGGTTCAAGGAGGCAGGTATACATCCCTCGGATATCAAAAGCCTTAGCGATTTACCCAAACTCCCCTTCACGAAAAAGCAGGATTTAAGGGACACCTATCCATTTGGCATGTTCTGCGTCCCCCTCTCCCAAGTTGTGAGATTCCACGCGTCGAGTGGAACAACAGGAAAACCTACAGTAGTTGGCTATACTGCAAACGACATAAGAAACTGGGTGGAAAGTCTTTGCAGAGCTTTGGCGAGCTGTGGTGTTAGTAATGACGACATAATGCAGATTGCTTACGGTTACGGCCTTTTCACAGGAGGATTGGGTTTTCACTACGCTGCCGAAAGACTCGGTGCCACAGTTTTACCAATCTCAGCAGGTAACACGGCAAGGCAGATCGAGCTTATGAAAGATTTGGGCAGCACCGTTATAGCCTGCACACCTTCATACATGATCTACCTTGCCGAATACGCGTCGCAGATGGGGGTGGATATAGCTGAAGACACCAACCTCAGAGCGGGAATTTTTGGAGCTGAGCCATGGAGTGAGGAGACGAGGAAAAGGATTGAGGAAAAGACTGGAATAACGGCCTACGACGTTTACGGCACCTCTGAGCTCAGCGGTCCGCTGTTCACGGAATGTACCGAAAGGAGCGGAATCCATGTCTGGGCCGACATGTTCTTGGTAGAGATAATCGACCCCAAGACCGGAGAGCAGGTTGGAGAGGGGGAGAAAGGAGAGCTTGTGGTCACGACCCTCACAAAAGAGGCCTTACCGCTGATAAGGTGGAGGACTGGAGACATTACCTACATTGAGAATGATAAATGCGGTTGCGGGAGAACACATCCGAGGATAATGCGCATTCTTGGAAGAGCTGACGACATGCTGATCATAAGAGGAGTTAACGTCTTCCCGAGTCAGATCGAGCATGTGCTGATGCAGATTCCCGAAGTGGGAGAGCACTACATGATAATTGTAGATCGCAGAGAGGATGGCTTAGATGAGCTTACAGTGCAGGTTGAGCTCAGCGAGAAAGCGGAGATAGACACGACTGGAGACATCCTGAGGCTGGAGAAAAAGATAGCTGAGAAGTTGAAGAGTGTGCTCAATGTGTGGGCAAAGGTTGAGGTCGTCAATCCCGGAACGTTGCAGAGGTTCGAGGGAAAGGCTAAAAGAGTAATAGATAAAAGAAAGATATAAGGTGGTAGCATGATAAAGCAGATTTCTGTGTTTGTTGAAAACAAGCCCGGAAGGCTTGCTGCGGTAACAGAAGTTCTTACGAAGCATGACATAAACATACGGGCGTTCACAATCGCGGATGCTGGGGACTTTGGAATAATCAGAATGGTTGTTGACAAAACTGATGAGGCGTACAAAGCTTTGAAGGAAGCCGGGTTTACCGTAAGACTGACAGATGTGCTGGCAGTAGAGGTTGAGGACAAGCCGGGAGCATTGCACAGAATTGCGAAAGCACTTGGGGATGCAGGTGTAAACATCGACTATGTTTATGCATTCACGAGCGAAAAGCACAAGGCTCTGATAATATTCCGGGTTAACAATAAGGAGAAGGCAAAGGAAGTTCTCGAAAACCTTGGAGTCCTTTTCAAGGGTGAAATAAGCTGAGATGAACTCAGCATCTATTCCTTTTTTAAAGATTGCAGCTTTTCTTTTACTCGTTATTCTGGCGGGGACAGCAGGTTATCATTATGTTGAGGGCTGGGACTGGTTCGACAGCCTTTACATGACTGTTATAACGATAACCACAACCGGATACGGCGAAGTCAGGCCGATGGGGACGGGAGGAAGAGCAATCTCGATGCTGCTCATGTTCGTAGGTGTAGGAACGTTTCTGTATGCAGTAAACATCTTTATGGGGCTGATAGTGGAAGGCAGAATTGATAGAAGGTGGGAGAAAATGATAGAAAAGATGGAAAACCACTTCATACTGTGTGGTTACGGGATTATGGGTAAGGAGATAATCAAGGAGCTTCCTAAAGACAAGGTAGTTGTTGTTGATGCAGACATGAGCAAGGTCTCAGCAGCCAGGGAGGATGGGTATGTTGCCGTTCACGGTGACGCAACCGATGAGCTGACTCTTGAAAAAGCGGGAATAGAAAAAGCCAAGGCGATAATTTGCTGCATGAGCGATGCCAACAACGCTTTTGCCATTTTAACCGCCAAGGAGTTAAACCCGAACGTAAAGACCGTTGCAATCCTCAGAAGTCCGGATGCGGAGAAGAAGGTGAGAAGAGTGGGTGTGGACATTCTTCTTTCTCCCTATAGAGATGCGGCAAGGAAGATTGTTTCACTGCTATCAGAAAAAGCTGCAGCAGAGTTTGTTGAGACAGTCATAAGCGGAGCAAAATCCCTCAACCTTAAAAAGGTTGTTGCTGATGATTACATGGACGGAAAAACTCTGAGAGAGCTTGATTTGAGGAGAAAGACGGGTTGTATAGTTGTTGCTGTTGTGAGGAGAGGAGATGTGATACTTCCTGAAGCAGACACGAAGCTTGAAAAAGGAGATATACTGTACGTCCTGTGTTCTGGTGAAGCATCGCTTGAGCTTTAAGCCACACCTGTTTTATCCAAAACAAGCTCAAATTCATCCTTTGTTGGTTTAACAGCTTCAAGAATTGTGAACCTCTTCTTTCTAAGCTTCATTGCCAGCTGAAGTGCCTCCAACACCTGCTCTCTCGTCAGGCCTATTTCCTTTGCAGTTGTCGGAGCATGAACTTTCTCAAGGGAAGTCTTTACCTGCTCCCAGTCTCCCCTTCCATAGTGTTTTTCGTGCAGATACTCCATGATTATTGTTCCGAGAGCAACCTGCTCTCCGTGAGTGCCATTGCCGTAACCGAGGTAGTCGAGGGCGTGGCTGAACTTGTGTTCCGCTCCACTAGCCGGTCTGCTTGAACCAACAAAAGCTATGGCGACACCGCTCATTATCAGTCCTCTCAGCAACATCTGGAGATGCGGAGGGAGTGTTAGGTCAAGCTCATCCGCCTTGCTTACCATTAGCTCCGCTGGCATGACAGCCAAGGATGCAGCAACCTCGTTGTAGTCCTCTCCCACAAGATCCCTCGCAAGCTGCCAGTCCTTTACAGATGAGACATTGGAAACCAAATCTCCATAGCCAGACCTTAGCAATCTTATAGGACAGTTCTTTATTATGTTGAGGTCGGCAATCACGGCAGAGGGAGGGTTGGTGGAGATGGATATTGGCTTACCGTTCTCCTTGAAGCTTGCAACAGGAGATGCGATGCCGTCATGGGAGGCTGTTGTGGGTATGCTGATCAGAGATGCGTTGAGTTCTGACGCAACGACTTTGGAGACATCAAGCACCTTTCCGCCTCCAACACCTACAACAGCATCGTAATCGGCAAAACCACCCCTTAAGACTATCCTCCTGGCCTCCTCCATCCTTGCTGATTCGACAAGCATCAGGTCGTATTCGAATTCAGAAAGTATTTCTTTTAGACCAACAACAACTAAGTTCTTCACAACCTCATCAGTCAGGAGAAGGTAGTAATTTGCATCTAAACTTCTAAGAACCTTGGGGAGCTTTTGAATCACATCCTCTCCAATATACACGTGATACGGAAGGTCAACTGTCTTGAACCTCATTTTCTACCACCTCATCAAAACCAGTGTACGAAGTTCGTGGTGTTTGTATATAAATGTAATCTGTTACTTCTCAAGCATCTGCATGAGCTCTTCAGGAAAAGCTGTAGAGAAGCATGAGAGGTTACCGTCAAACCCCGTGCAGAAAACGGGAACTTGGAACACTCTAATCGGAGGTTTCTCCCTTGTTGCATCCACGTAAACGGGAATGTAATTCTCCCTTATGAACTCCATTACAGATTCATTTTCTTTGAAGAACTCCTTAAACCTCTCGCAAACTCCACATCCAGGTTTACCTATGAACACGAACATCTCTTTGTTCTGCTCTTTCGAAAGCTTTTTCCCCTCCTCGTAGCTGTACCATCCTTCAAGCGAATCGCTCTGACTGAAGAAAGAAATGGCAATGAGTGCGAGTGCTGCTACAGCTATCAGAATATACGTCGACCTCACAGAATGTGGACTCAATAAAGATTTATGAATATTTTGCGATATTCCTTCATGGAGGAAAAACTCGTTAAGACGCTGATTGAATCAAAGCACCTCGTCGCTCTAACGGGAGCAGGAGTATCGGCTGAAAGCGGGATACCAACCTTCCGTGGAAAAGACGGCTTGTGGAACAAATACAGCCCTGAAGAGCTTGCTAACCCACAGGCGTTTGCCAAAGACCCTGAGAAGGTCTGGAGGTGGTATGCATGGAGGATGGAGAAAGTCTTCAGTGCCGAGCCGAACAAAGCTCACTATGCTTTTGCAGAGCTGGAGAGAATGGGAATTCTGAAATGCCTTATCACTCAAAACGTTGATGACCTGCACGAGAGGGCTGGAAGCAGAAATGTCATCCATTTGCACGGCAGTTTGAGGGTTGTGAAGTGCACATCCTGTGAGAACTCCTTTGAGGTTCAGGAACCTCCGAAAATCCCTCCTCTGCCAAAGTGCGATAAATGTGGCTCCCTTCTGCGACCCGGAGTTGTGTGGTTTGGTGAGATGCTCCCTCCTGATGTGCTTGAGAGGGCGATGAGGGAAGTAGAGAAGGCTGACGTGATAATTGTCGCCGGAACCTCAGCGGTGGTTCAGCCGGCAGCGTCACTGCCGCTTATAGTCAAGAGGAATGGTGGTGTTATCATTGAAATAAACCCGGACGAGACACCACTAACCGCGATTGCCGATTACAGCCTGAGGATTAGGGCTGGGGAGATGATGGAAAGCTTGGTAGAGCCGGTCAAGAAAGCTCTTTCTTGAGGAACTCCCTCAGAAAAACGGTTGCGTAGCAACCCCTCGGCAAATAAAAGCTGAACGTATTTCCATCGAAACTTACGTCTGTATGCTCGATCAGTATATCCGCCGGTCTGTATGACCCGCTGGATGAGAACTCCTTGTATTTTGTCCTAAAGCTGCCCAAATCGAGATTATCTTCACTGAGGAAGTCGAGCGCTATTCTGCTCCACCCCTTTAACTCGGTCTCGTAACCCACCAGCGGCAACGCCAGGGATGCGACCCTCTCCCTTATCAGATATTTCACCCTCGCTTCATTAACAACAATCTCGCTGCAGTCTGAGAAAGTTGGACGTGTTTTGAAGGTCAGGTAGCAGGCGAAGTCCCCTTTCTCCACAGTTTTGAGCTCTCCGAACTGCCTAATCCTCTCAGAAAGAAGCCTGTTGAAGATGTAGGACTGGTATGAGTGAATAAACATCATTTTCAGGTTTTTTGGAAGTGAAAGTAAAGCCTCCTCCTCGCTCTTCCCTTCCCTCAGCTTCTGGAGAAGGTTTCTCTCATACCTCAAGTATTTCGGCAGCTCTCTAAGGCCGAGCTTTGCATCTCTCGTATTCCACAGTATTTCCCTTATTTTCCTGACCTCCTCATTCTCGCCCTCAAAGGGCTTTGCAACGTAAACCCAGAACGCCTCCTTGTAGTTGTTCTGAAGAATAAGCTTTCCAACCTCGTGTGTAATGAATCTAATCGATCCAAAGCGCTGGAGACCAAAAAAGTTGGGAGTTCCCTTCTCAATCAGCTCGCTTTTCGTTTCCCGGAATATCTCGCCGTCTCTGCAGTTTTGGACTTTTATTCTGAAAATGTTTCCGAACAAATCCCCTAGCTGGATAGCCCTCCTCGCGTATCCAACCACTTCAATTTTCGCATCTTTCAAATTGATCTTCTCAACCTCTTCTTCCTTAACTCCGTAAATTGAGAAGTACTGAACCGTAAGAGCTCTTTTATCTTTAGTCCCGGCAAAGCTTATCCTCCTCTGGCTTATACCGAGAGCATTGGAAAGCACCCTGACGAAGTTGAGAGTGTCCCAGTTCTTCTTTTCAACTCTGATTATCAGAAAATCCCCATCATCGCTTAAATTAAGCTCAGCTACCTCTTCAACGTAAAAATCACTCGCATCAGCCTTTATTTCTCCCCCCATTCCGGGAGTTGAGGTTATGTAGCACTCAATTCCTACTTTCTCTTCCACGTAACCAAGTGACTTAACGGCTTTATATTTTGTTCTATTCAAAAAATTGGGAAAATTAGGGATCTGTGTCGATCTCAATGGAGTTCTGCAACTCGTTGTACTTTCTCACTGTCGCTATGTTTCTCATCATGTATGCGAGGTCTCCCTGAAGCTTCAGCTTTCCCTGCATGATCATCGTTGTCGGGTCAAGTTTCTTGAAGATCATCTCCTTGAAAGCCGCATAAGGCCCACTGAGCTTGAACCTTGCGTCCTCCTTCTCTCCCGGCGCCACTGGCTCTGCATGCCTCATTTCTCCATGCCAGAAGTCCAGCCAGATATACATTGCAGCCCCTTTAACCTCATCGAGCTTAATTTCTGCTACCTTCTTCGTTAGCTCATCGTAGTTCAGCGAGTCAATGTCCACATCCTCGTCGACCGACAAACCGAGTTTCTGCAGAAAAACCTCTGAGGGTGTGCCCTTGAACTTCTCTCTTCTCTCTTTCGGTATCGCGTAAACCAAGGAAAGGAACCCTCTTAGGATTTTTGGGTTCTGAAAGTCCTTCAAAGCAGTCTCATCGATTTCGGAAATTACCAGATAATCCCCCTCCCAGTTTGCTGCAACCCTCTTGTACTCCTCATCGCTGTTGACAACTCTCAAAAGCTCATCGAGCCACTCCTTCGACGGATAAACTACTGCCATGTTTAAGAATTGTCAGACCTAATTTTAAATCTTTCTGGTTTTTCCAAGATTTTTGATGATGATAACCATTGTGATTTTAAACAAAAAATTTATATAAATAATAAATTTAACAACTTTTCATGAGACTCGCCTTAGCGGTACTGCTGCTATTGTTGAGTGTTGCCCCATCAATGGCGCTGGGTAGTTATGAGGTTGTAGAGGAAACTTATGCAGACCCCTTTTCTGTGGACATTAGCAGTATGCCATCTTTCAGTGAATTGCCCGTTGATAATCCAGATGACGGGATAAACTGGGTTAAAGTTCCGCTCCCAGAACCATGCGTTAATGGTATGGGAGAGAAAACGTTCATAATGGTGAGAAAAGGGTCTTCTAACAATCTTCTCATCTTCTTTGAGGGTGGAGGAGCGTGTGCCGACTACAAAACCTGCAAACCAATGCTCTGCACGGACTTTGAGACATGCAGCCCTCTTTTCGGAATAGGTAGTGTGGTGGCTTTAGAATCTAAGTTCTGCTTCCTTTCGGCGTACTACAGAGGAGGAATCTTTGATGTAAAGAGAACGGAAAATCCATTCAGAGACTGGACGATTGTCTTCGTTCCTTACAACACCGGAGATTTGCACATGGGGAACAGTGTTGTGAAGTACTTCTACAAAGGGAATACCAAGACGATTTACCATATAGGTTATGTCAATGCAGTCGTTGCGATGAGGTGGATAAAAGAGAGCAGGGAGTTTGACAAAGTGGTGGTTGCCGGTTCGAGTGCGGGTGGTTACGCCACGCTTTTGCACGGATACACGGCATGGAAGATTTTCGGAAAACCGGTAACCGTGATCAACGATGCCGGCCCCGGAATTGAGCCGGATAAAGACAGCAAGTTTCAGCTTGATGAAATACTGAAGCGGTGGGGAGCTATGCAGAACATCCCTCCGGATGCTCAGTCCTACTTTGAGGGTAGGGATCCAACGTACGTCATTGAGTACTTGTTAGATAAATGTGAGGACTGCTATTACGGCTTATTTGAAGACCAGAAGGATTTGATAATAGGAAGCATATTCGACGCGTACTATCCCTGGCAGTTCAAGGCGAGACTTTTGAAGGTCACTGGTGAGATTAGAGAGGACAATGAGAGATTCTGCAGGTTCATGCCTAGCGATTACCAGCACACAGCCATCACTGGTGGGCTTCTTTACCCTCTACAGAAAGACCGCTTTTACTACGAGAAAATTGACGGATACAGGCTTTACGAGTGGGTTAATGAGGTTATGAACGGGAACTGTGTTGATCTTGTAGAATGACCTTATTTTTGTTTTTTCTTTTTTCTGTGGCTGTTGTAGTATCCCGAAATAACTTTACACTCCAACAAGATTACCACGTGAGGAAACTAACAAACAAGGACATAGCAAGAATGGTAAAGCAGGCTTAAAGGAAAGCCAATAACAAAGATAGCGGAATTCTTCCAGGTAACAAGGCAAAGAGTCCACCAGATAATCAAGAAGTTCAGGGAGACAGGAGAAATTCCCTTCCTTCGAAAACCAGGAAGGAAGCCCAAAGAGATAGACGAGGAAACAGAAAAAATCATCCTACAAGCCCACAAAGAGTTCAACCTCGGGCCAATTCACTTGGAAAAGAAGATAGAGGAAGTTTATGGGATCCATATCCCTCACAACACCA
>JAPDIW010000044.1 GCA_029259415.1 Archaeoglobi archaeon | reverse complement strand
AAACGGGAAGATAGAGAAGTTCTTTGACTGCTACAACAGGCATAGGGATGATTTTGAAAGCTTAGATGACTTCGTTTACTGGTACAACAACGTCAGATTCCATGAAAGCCTTGACACCAAACACTACCTCCAAACACCAGAAGATGCCTTCTGGAGCAGGTTGCCGGTAGAGGCAAGGTTAGGTGTTGCATTCAAACTTTTTGATGAGGTGTTGGAGAATGAGAGGTAGGGTTTATAAGGTCAAAAATTTTGGGACTATACAAAGAAATCTGGTGTCGAAATAGTAGTTAAATTGTATGTAGCGTTGAAATCAGACCAAAATGAGATTTTGGAGATGAGATCATTGAGAAAATCACAATAAAGGATTTCAGATCTGAAAGGAGAAGTACCTGATATCTGTATTGATACACGTGTAATCAAGTTCAAAAAGTTGAGAGGTTTTTAGTGGACAGACCCCCGAAATGAATATACCCCATTTTTTGCATTTTCTAGCTCCCCTTTAAATCCGTATTTTTCTAAAAAACAGCTATAAACTCAGACGCAGAAAGGAGTGAGCAAACGCTGAGTTGACGGTATACATTCCTCAGAAAATATTGAAGAGGGAGATAAAACAGCCTCGGATTTATCCATGCAATAATTGGCTACATTTATGTACTACCTTTTTCTAAATCCTTAATAAGATGATTGCGAGAACGAGCAACTACAAAAGAGCATAGAAATTCCCCGAAACTTTAAATTAGGTAGCTCTCCCAAGTATGGTCCGAAAACTCCACCAAAATACGAGCAACTTGAACGCAGAAAACGGATAATCCGAAAAGAAAGAAAAACACGGAATTGCAAGTACTCTGTGCAAAGCGGATGCCTTACAAGCCTTTTTGCAACGTAACAGTTGAGGACTTGCATTGCTGTGTCGAGAAGAGCTGAAAAGGAAAGCAAAATGACCCTCGTCTTAGCATCAAAGGCTTAGGGAAGACCAATCTGCGAGAATTTTTACCCAAGGCGCTCTACATTGCAGGCAGCTTTCCTACAATCGTTTTCCAAGAGGAAAAAGATCTCGTTTACTATCGGATGCTCCAAAAAGAGATTCTACATTTAATCAAATGGAAAACGCATGACTTGGAGATAAAGGGAGTGATTGAATACAACCATTAAATACCGAGAGAAGATGAGGTCAGTTCGACACATTAGCTTAAACAACCTAGAGTTGAAAAATGTAATTGATGGGTTTACTTTCCCCAACTTTCTTTCCTCTTCTCTATCTCCTTTCTGAGCACGGTTGTAATGAATGGTCTGAGCCTTACCAATACCTCTCTGAACAAATCATCATTAAGGATAGCGTTATGCAGTTCTTTAATCAACATCTCTTCCGCAACAACATCAACCTGTGCATCCTTAGCGAGTGGAAGTCCGCAGCGTGAACAGTACCTCGACTCACCGTCATTCAGCATACTACAGCGTGGACACTGCACAGGTGTGAGCTTAGGCTGTCTCTCATCCTCTTTCACCAAACCATACACTCTCAAAGTGGCCTCATCAACATCTCTCCCGCTGAGATGGATGTAAATCCTTGGCATGTCAGAACCCTGAACCCACCCGAAAAACTCGCACATCTGAGCCTCTGTAAGATAATTTGCCAAGAATTGTAGCCCTTGAATGCCTGAAAAGGTGCATATGGATTCTCTTCTTAATTCCAGCCTTTTTAGCTATCTTCTTGAGCTGAGCTGAGAACGTGTTGTAGTTTACAGGCTCCCCTTTCCCTGGATAACCCATTTTCACCCAAAGATGTGCGTTGGGGTCATCCTTTTGCGGGTGAACGTCAATATACCTGAGCAAATATGGAACGCTACTCACAAGCCTAATTCTCCTCTCCCCTGTCTTTCCCTTCACCTTTATTACCGCTCCATAGTCATCGAAGACGACATCACGAATTCTTAGGTTCATGAACTCCCCTCTTCTTGTACCGCTCTCGTATAGAACGGCAATCATGGCCTTATCTCTCAGGTTTTCTGCAGCATCTATCATCCTCTTGACCTCATCCTCCGTCAGAACTTCGTTTGGAAGCTTCTTCTTTGGCATGGGGTTCTTTATGTCCCTGACTATTTCCTCATCCCAAGCCAAATCCAGAAAGCTCTGATTGAGCGTTTGTAGTCGTACTTTGTCCATCGCTGATTTTCCTCGACCTGGTTATTCTTGCAACAATTACCTCTATCTCCCTATTTGTGGCCTTGTCCGCGTCTTTACCCAGCCACTTCAAAACTCTCTCAAGGTTGTCAAGGTGCTTCTCGATTCTTGGAGCTTTAATGCCCTGAAGAATGAGAAAATCTCTGAACTCAAACAACAGTTGCTTATTTCTTTTCGTTATTTCTGAATTCCTAATCCTCTTCTGAGTACTCAAACAACTTTTCCTCAGGCATAACCAGATCACCTCATTTCCCCTCTTTGATGAGGAGAATTTTTGAAACCTCAGCTCTGTACGCCGGGGGTGGGATTCGAACCCACGCGGGCGAACGCCCAGGAGATCTCGAGTCTCCCGCAGTGGCCTGGCTCTGCAACCCCGGCTTAGCTCTTGTTGGTAAGTCTGATTTTAAACTTTCCTTCTTTTGAGTTTTGTTTTTATTTAATTTTTATTAAAAAGTGGAAAATTTTATTATTTTATCAATGCTTTGATTTCCTATATGTTCAATTTTTTGTTCGTTTTCTCAGTCGCCTTTTTTTAGATTTAATCTAAAGTTGCCATATTTTTTCTAATGTTCAAATTCAGTCGTTTCGAAGTTTTATTTATATTGCTTGTTTGTTTTTCTTCTATTCTTCGTGCTCTTTCCATGGCCAATTGTCAATTAACCATCTGCCGTTCTCATAAACCAAAGAAAACTCTATGACTTCTTTATATGTTTTACCGCCCATGTAGGACGTTATAGTTACTTTAAGGTTTGCTACGTCGTTACTGATTTCTTTGTTTTCTACTTTGTATTCAGTTATTTTTATGCCGAAAGACTTAGCTAGCTCTAACTGACTCTCAATCTTCTCTCGGGGATACTCGGATTTGATCTTGGTAGAGAATAAGCTATAGAGCTTGTTTGCATCTCTGTTGTTGTACGCCGTAACGAACTCTTGGATGGTGGTACTTGGATCTACCGTCTGAGTTTGTGATGTAGATGAAGGTGGTGTACTTTCCTCAACGCATCCACTAATACTGACTATCAACAATCCTATAGAGGTAAGGATAACTAGAGTTTTCCATTCCATCCTAACACCTCCTTTACAACTTAACCTAACGACTAGTATATTAATTTTACTCATTATTGCAATAATAATGATGTAAAGATACTTTTATTCTTTACTATAACAATTTCAACAATTTAATTTTATACTATCTGCCTCTCGAAAACTATTTCTGAAGTTTGGTTTCATGCAAAAAGATGATCAGTCTGAGCAAGCTGATTGCAGGAGAGGCGACGGTTTCAAGGCATATAACCTACGGGGGAGATTCCAGCTTTATCCCAAAAAAACTGAAGGAATTTGCCTCCTCTCTCCGCCCGATCGTCGTTTGGAATGTTACGAACAGGTGCAATCTGCGATGCATTCACTGCTACGCCTCTGCCAATTCCGACATTAATGAGCTATCAACAGAGCAGTGTTTCCAGATTATAGATTCTCTCGCTGAGTTTAAAGTTCCGTTAATCCTTTTCAGCGGCGGAGAACCTCTCTTAAGAAAAGATATTTTTGAAATTGCCGAGTATGCCAAGAAAAAGGGGATAAAGTCAGTTCTCTCAACTAACGGAACTCTAATTGACAGAGACACGGCAGAAAACCTCAGGGTTTTCGAATATGTGGGAGTCAGCCTTGATGGTTTAGCTTCTACAAACGACAGGTTCAGAGGAGCTGAGGGAGCTTTTGAAAAGGCGTTTAACGGACTGCTCAACGCTTCAGAAGTCGTACTGTCAGGAGTCAGATTCACGGTGAGCAAATACAACTACGATGACGTTCTACCGCTTGTAAAGCTGGCAAGGGAGCATGAGATACCGAGGTTCTGCCTTTACCATCTCGTCCCGTCTGGCAGGGCGGAGTTTAAAGATGACATCACAAATGAGGAGAGACGGGTGCTAATGGATCATCTTCTCATGGAAGCTGAGAAAGAAGGAATGGAGATCATGACAGTTGACAATCCCGCTGACGGAATCTACACGTATCTCAGGCTAAAAGAACTTGATCCAGAAAAGGCTGAGATGGCAATAGAGTTTCTGGAGTTCAGAGGAGGGGACAGCAGCGGGATAAGATTGGCCTGTATCGACCATCAGGGCAACGTTCATCCAAACCAGTTCTGGTGGGATTACACTATTGGAAACGTTTTGAAGGAGCCCTTTGAGCAAATATGGACTGGTGAGGATGAACTGTTGAAAAAGCTGAGGGAGAAAACAAAATATTTGCGAGGAAAATGCGGGAGGTGCAGGTATAAGGAAATATGCGGTGGATTCAGAGTGAGGGCATACAGATACGGTGATTTATGGGGAACAGATCCGAGCTGTTACCTGACCGAAGAGGAGATACAGTAGTCTACAGCCTCCTCAGGAGTTTCGACAACTTTCATTCCCTCAATCACGACTGGAGGCTTTATTGAAGCCACCCTCTTCCCCTCTTTCAGCGCTATGGCAATCTCAGAAATCGTGCCGTATCCACCACCAACGGAAATCAGGGCGTCGCTGGAGTGGACAATAATAATGTTTCTTGCATGTCCCATGTCCGTTGCAATCCTTATATCGGCAAATTCGTTGCACAAATCCTTTTTTCTTGGCAGAATCGCTACAACCAGACCCCCTTTGCTTTTCGCCCCTCTCGCACTGGCTTCCATCACACCTCCAAGACCACCGTTTACCAGAACATGCCCTTTCTCCGCTACAAGCTCTCCTACTCTGTACGCGATTCTATAAATTTCCTTGTCACACTCTCCAGCACCTATAACACCTATCTGCATTCTCCCACCCTCCATTCATGCATCGAAACCGTTTTTAGTCCTACGAAGGGAGAACATTAAAAATTAACATGCGGCAAAGATTTAAATTCCGTGGTGTAACGTTCAGAACTACGCTGAGGTGTAGTTGGCATGAGCAAGATAAGGAAGTTGCAGAGGAGGAAGTCTAATCCAAACCTCGTTACTCTCATCGATGTACTGCTGAGCGAGTCTGCGAAGAATGAAGCACCGGTATGGAAAGAGGTGGCAGAGAAGCTGGCAAAACCGAGGAGACTGCATGCAGAGGTGAACGTATCTAAGATAGAAAAGTACGCTAAGCCAAACGAGTACGTGGTCGTTCCAGGGAAAGTGCTGGGCACAGGGAGCATAACAAAGCCCGTAAAGGTTGCGGCGCTCAGCTTTTCGGAGAAGGCAGTGAGCAAAATCAAGGAAGCAGGAGGAGCTTGTATGAAAATAGAGGAACTCTTGAGGGAAAATCCAAAGGGCAGCGGCGTAAGGCTGATGGTCTGAGGTGGTTGGAATGGCCGTTAACGTTAGCAGGGTTATAAAAACTCTTGGTGATGACTTCACAGTTATTGATGCTTCTGGTCACATTCTCGGAAGGCTTTCCAGCAAAATTGCAAAGAGGTTGCTTAATGGGGAGAGAATTGTTGTTGTAAACGCTGAGAAGGCTGTTATTACGGGAGACAAGTACATGGTCTTTGAAAGGTACAAGGAAAAGTATGACAGAGGAAGCAAGGAGAAGGGTCCGTATTTCCCAAGGCACCCGGAGAGAATATTCAAGAGAACTGTCAGAGGGATGCTCCCGTGGAAGAGTTCGAGGGGGAGAGACGCTTACAGGCGGCTAAGAGTTTTCATGGGTGTTCCCGAGGAGCTTCAGGGCAGGGAGTTCGAGAGAATTGATGACGCCCTGCTGGAGAAAGTTTCAAAAACAGACAAATACGTCACTCTTGCAGATGTAAGCAGGTATCTTGGATTCAGAGGTGTCTGAAATGAAGATTGTTGTAACGAGCGGTAAGAGAAAAACTGCAACCGCAAGGGCTGTTATAAAGCCGGGCAAAGGAAGAGTGAGAATAAACAGCGTTCCCGTAGAGATTCACCAGCCTGAACTGGCGAGAATGAAGATAATGGAACCTCTGATCATAGCAAAGGAGCTTGCAGAGAAGGTCGACATCGAAGTCAAGACCTGGGGAGGTGGATTCATGGCACAGGCTGAGGCAGCGAGAACTGCTATAGCGAGAGCGCTTCTTGAGTTCAGCGGTGATGAGGAGCTTAGAAAGGCCTTCCTGGAGTATGATAGAACTCTACTGGTTAACGATGTGAGGAGAAAGCTTCCAAAGATTCAGGGTGGAAGAGGAGCAAGAGCGAGGAGGCAAACATCGTACAGGTGAAACAAATGGACGTTCCAAGAAACGAGAATTCCAGCGATTTCCCAATTCGCTGTTTTTCATGCGGGGCAGTGATAGGCCACCTCTACGACGAGTACAAGAAGAAGCTTCAAGAAGGCAAAAGTCCGAAGGAAGCTCTGGATGAGCTTGGAATCGAGAGATACTGCTGCAGGAGAATGTTCATAACTCATAAGTCTGTAATTAAGGAGCTATCCCGCTTTCATGGGGCCGTGGGGTAGCCTGGTGATCCTGCGGCGTTCGGGACGCCGTGACCCGAGTTCAAATCTCGGCGGCCCCATCCGCTTTAAGGGGTGATGGGCATTAAAGTAAAGTTCCCGTTTGAATACACAAGATTTGAAAAAGCGAGGATTATAGGAGCCAGGGCATTGCAGATAGCAATGGGTGCTCCGGTTTTAATTGAAACTGACAAAGTTGAACCTCTCGATATAGCTCTTGAGGAGTTCAACAGGGGTGTTATTCCAATTACTGTGAGGAGGAGAAGAAATGAATTCATATGGCTTGACAGATACGACCTTTTCTGAGGTGGTAACTTGATAATTGAGGATGTTCACTACAGAGTCGTTTTTGACAGCAGGGGAAATGAGACTGTTGAGTGCGAAATTGTTGCAGGAGATGTTGTTGCAAAAGCAATGGCTCCGAGTGGAGCATCGACAGGAAGTGCTGAGGCAGTTGTGGTGAACCCGTACAAGTTTGAGGAGATTGAAGAAGAGGTTTCAAAGGCGATAATCGGAATGAGCGTTTTTGACCAGGAGAGCGTCGATGAGGCTCTAAGGGAAGTTGATGGTACCGAGAATTTTTCAAGAATTGGTGGCAATTTCGCCATAACCGCAAGCCTGGCTGTAGCTAAGGCTGCTGCCGAAATTCTTGGCCTCCCGCTTTACGCGTACATTGGAGGGGCGTTTGCAAAGGAATTACCCTATCCTTTGGGAAACGTCATAGGTGGCGGGAGGCATGCTGAGGGCTCTACGAGCATTCAGGAGTTCCTCGTAATTCCTGTCGGAGCTAAAACCTTCTTCGAGGCTCAGCGAGCCAATGCTGCTGTTCATAAGCAGCTAAAGAAGGAGTTCAAAAGCAGAGGTATTTTCGCCGCAAAGGGTGATGAAGGAGCCTGGGCTGCGCAGATAAGCGATGAGCAGGCTTTTGAAATACTGAGCGAAGCCATACAGAAGGTTGAGGACGAGCTTGGAGTGAAGGTGAGGATGGGAATTGACGTTGCCGCCTCCGAACTGTGGGATGGAGAGAAGTACGTTTACCCCGATAAGAAGCTGACAACGGAGGAGCAGATTGCCTACATGGCGGAGCTGGCAGACAGGTATGAATTGCTCTACATCGAAGACCCACTCCACGAGAAGGACTTTGAAGGCTTTGCGGAGTTGACAAAGCAAGTTAAGTGCATGGTGTGCGGAGACGACCTTTTCGTTACAAACCCAGAATTGGTGAAGAAAGGGGTCGAGATGGGGGCTGCAAACACCGTCCTTATCAAGCCAAACCAGAACGGGACGCTCAGCGGGACGGCTAAGGCGGTGAAGGTGGCGAAGGATAGCGGTTACAGTGTTGTGGTGAGCCACAGAAGCGGTGAAACGGAGGATGAAGGCTTAGCTCACCTCGCCGTTGCGTTCAACGCAAAGTTAATAAAGACAGGTGTTGTTGGAGGGGAGAGAATATCCAAGCTCAACGAGCTCATAAGGATTGAAGAGTTAATGGACAAACCAAGAATGGTGATGATATGATGGAGAAGGAATACGAGTATCTGGTTCCACCGGATGACTATCTCGCTGCTGGAGTGCATATAGGTACTCAGATCAAGACGGGAGACATGAAGAAGTTCATCTTCAAGGTAAGGCAGGACGGGCTTTATGTACTCGACATCAGAAAGCTCGATGAGAGAATCAGAGTTGCGGCGAAGTTCCTTTCAAGATTTGAGCCGTCAAAGATTCTGCTGGTGGCTGCAAGGCAGTACGCCCACAAGCCGGTTCAAATGTTCTCAAAGGTTGTGGGGAGCGATTACGTCATAGGCAGGTTTATCCCCGGCACATTGACGAATCCGATGCTCTCTGAATACAGGGAACCTGAAGTGGTCTTTGTCAACGATCCGGCGATAGACAAGCAGGCTGTCAGTGAGGCAACTGCTGTCGGAATCCCTGTAGTTGCTCTCTGCGACTCCAACAACTCATCAGCAGACGTTGATCTCGTAATCCCAACAAACAACAAGGGAAGGAGAGCCTTGGCAATAGTTTACTGGCTTCTTGCCAGAGAAATTGCGAAGATCAGAGGGCAGGACTTCACGTACAGCATAGAGGACTTCGAGGCTGAGCTTTAAATTCTTCTTTTCGTTTTTGCTCTTTTCGTTAATTTTATCGCAAAGCAAAGTCCTATTTCGTTCAAAATACTTTACGCTCGTCACAAGCTTAGCTTTTCGTTACCGTCCGAATCCATGGTTATCAAAGCTTTTTTTAACCTTAACATTTTACAAACATCATGGTCAAAATTGTGAGTTTCTCCCCACTGCCGGAAGGCGTAGTGAGAGCCCTCATCTCGTCCGTCTACGACGGTCCAGAGGTCGAGGTTGTTGTAATAAACGAGTACGACGAAGATGCCATTGTTGAAGCTGTAAAGGATGCAGACATTGTGATAGGAGACTACACGTTCAAAATACCAATAACGGAGAGAATGATGAGAGCGATGCAGAAGATAAAGCTTATCCAGCAGCCCTCAACAGGCTACAACAACATAGATGTCGATGCGGCAAGAAAGCTTGGTATTACCGTCGCAAACGTCGGCGGGGTTAACGCGCTCAGTGTTGCGGAGCACACGGTGATGTTCGCCCTCGCTCTGCTCAAAAGGCTTGTGTATGCGCACAACAGCGTTTTAAGCGGGAAATGGGAGCAGGATGAGATGGCAAATCTTGGCGTGTACGAGCTTTTCGGTAAAACTTGGGGGATTATTGGCATGGGTGCGCAGGGCAGAGAACTTGTCAAGAGGTTGCAGGGATGGGGTGTCAGAGTCATTTACTACGACATAAAGAGGGCTGAGGATGTTGAGAAGCAGTATGGTGCGGAATACAGGGATTTCGAGGATTTGCTCAAGGAAGCGGACATCGTCAGTCTTCATGTGCCCCTTACAGAAAAAACGAAGGGGATGATAGGTGAGAATGAGCTGAAGATGATGAAGAACTCTGCAATACTGATAAACGTTTCCAGGGGAGAGGTTGTGGATGAAAAAGCACTCGTAAAGGCAATAAGGGAGAAGTGGATTTCTGGAGCTGCACTTGACGTTTTTGCTAACGAACCTCCAGAAGGGAGCGAGCTGCTTGAGCTTAAGGACTACAACGTCCTCTTCACACCCCACATAGCCGGAGCGACGAATGAAGCAAGGCTAAGGATAATAAGGGAGGCAATGGAGAACATCGCGAGGGCGCTGAGGGGAGAGGAGATCAGACATGTTGTGAGCGGGTGGTAATATGGATGTGGCACATGCTGTTGCGGACTGCTTGAAGAAGTTTGGCGTGAAGAGAGTTTACGGCATCATCGGAACCTCTATCGTCGATTTTGTTGATGCACTATACGACTACAGGGATGAAATAAGATACATTTCGTGCAGACACGAGCAGGTTGCTGCCTCGATGGCAGATGCAGAGGGAAGGCTTACGGGCTTTCCGGGAGTCAGCCTCGTTCATGCTGCTCCGGGCACACTTAACGCGGCAATCAGCGTTGCCAACGCCTATAAAGATGGTTCTCCAATGGTTGTAATTTCGGGAGGGGCAAAAAGGAAGCTCTACGGGAAGAACACGATGCTTGAGGTCGACCAGCAGTCTGTGATGAGGCCGATAACGATGGCCACGTTCAGGGTTGAGGATGCGGATAAGGTTCAGAGTGTTGTTGCCGAGGCTTTTTCCATCGCAATCAGGGAGTGCGGGCCTGTTTACGTTGAGGTGGCTGAGGACATCTGGTTAGAGGAAAGCAGCGATGAAGAGGTCAAAATTGAGGCGGAAAAGCCTAAAGCCAGTGAGGATGAGGTTGAGAAGGTTGCAGAGATGCTGAAGGAGGCAAAGAGGCCTTTGATACTTGCAGGATTCGGTGTTAACAGCGAGGAGGGAAGCAGGCTTTTAGCAAAGCTGGTGGAAAAGACGTCAATACCTGTCGCAACAACAGGAAACGGAAGGGGAGCGATTGATGAGGAGCACAGCCTGTGTCTGGGCAGAGTGGGATTTGGAGGAGGGAGCATACACGCAGATGAAGCTCTAAGGAACTCAGACTTCCTGCTCTGTCTCGGATGCCAGCTTACGGACGTTTCAACCTACGGCTACAACTGGATGCCTTCTGGAAAGGTTGCAGCGGTCACTCTGGACAGGGAAGCAGGAAAGAAGCTGAACTATGCTCTTGTAAGCTACAGCGACGCCGTTGATTTTCTCAGGAGGCTCGTTGATAAGGTGGAAGGCTACAGGGCTCCGGAAAGCTGGCTGAAGGAAATCGAAGGCTGGAGGAAGAGCTGGGAGCAAATGGTCACGAATGCAGCAAACACGGAATACAAAGGTTTTGCGAATCCGGCACGGTTTTTCAAGAGGCTGAATGAGCTTTTGCCTGAAAACACAGTTGTTACCGCTGGTCAGGGAATGCACGTTGTGTATCCTCAGGCCTACATCAAAGCGAGGAGACCGAGAAGCTATCTCGCAGCCACAAACCACGGAGCCATGGGCTTCGGCTTTCCCGCAGCGATGGCTGCAGCACTTCTCGAACACACCGCCATAGCAGTTGTGGGTGACGGCGAGTTCATGATGACCGTGCAGGATTTGGAAACCGCAGTAAGGGAAAAGATTCCGGTGAAAGTGGTTGTAGTGAACGACAACTCGTACAGAGTCCTTTACTTCAGGCAGAAACTTCAGAAAATGGGGAGAGTTTACGGGACTCTACACACAAATCCTGACTTTGCGGAACTGGCGAGAGTTTTCGGAGCTGAAGGGATTGCCGTATCATCGGACGGTGAAATTGATGACGCTATAAGGGAAATGCTCGGCTCCGACAAGCCCTTTGTCCTGGACCTCCGCATCTCCCCAGACTCCTTTGCTCCATTCAACCCCCAGCCAAGTGTGAAGATGTAGCAAAGGTTAAATTAGGTTTGTGTCGAAGAAAAAGACATGAAACTTTCACCACTTTTTGTTTTACTGTCTTTGATTTTGCTTATTGGCCTGTCAAGTGCTGCTGAGCTTAAGGTGGCAAAGGTGGAGGTCAGGGGAGAGATAAACGAGGGGACTTATCTAACTCTCCAGCACGCCTACGATTTTGCCCTCAGAGAGAGATGCGACGTACTCTTTGTCGTCCTTGACACACCGGGTGGGTTGTTGAGTTCAACGCAAAAGATAGTCAAGATGTTTCTAAACAGCGAGGTTCCTGTGGTGGTTTACGTTCCGAGCGGGGCAATGTGCGCTTCGGCAGGCTCAATTATCCTCCTTTCGTCACATATTGCCATCATGGCGGATGGTACTGCTGTAGGTGCCGCAACTCCCGTCAGCGTGGGCTTTGGAAGTGCGGAAGTTGAGAATAAAACCGTGAACTACATCGCAGGCTACGTAAAGGACATTGCGCGGGAGAGGGGGAGGAATGAAGAGGTTGCGGAGAAGTTTGTCACTCAAGCTCTCACCCTGACTGCAAAGGAAGCCTTTGAGCAGGGTATTATCGACTTTATCGCCAACAGTGAGAGTGAGGCTATAAAAGGACTTAAGGGGAGGAGTGCTGAGGTAGATGGAAAGACCGTAACGTTCGAGTTTGACACCTACAGAATTATCGAAGTTAAGAAACCATTGCAGGCGAGCATATACGAGATAATCTCAAGTCCGCAGCTTGCAGCCATTCTACTCTTGCTGGGTATATACCTCCTCATATTCGGCTTAACGTCTCCTGGAATTGTTCCCGAGACGGTTGGGGCGATTTGCCTCATCCTCGCCCTTGCAGGACTTGGGGTTATCGGTATAAACCTCCTCGGATTGCTGCTGATCGTTCTCGGTGTAATTTTCCTGATTGCCGAGCTTTTAACACCCACATACGGCGTTCTTGGTGCAGCCTCCGTAATCTCCGTCGTACTGGGACTGCTGATTCTTTTCAACGAGCCCCTGATGCCAGAATCCTTTTATGAAGCTTTTCCAAAGTTCATCGCTGGAATCGGCGTGGGCATGGGTGGAATAATGACCTTCATGATAGTCAAGATTGCACAGATAAGAAAGAAGAAGAGCAGCGTCGGAGAGGTTGTTGGAGAAAGGGGAGAAATACTGGAGTTCAGCAACGGCAGGGGATTTGCGAGAGTAAGGGGCGAGATATGGAAGGTTGTGAGCGATGAGGAGCTAAAGAAGGGTGACGAGGTAGAGGTTATTGAAAGGGACGGTTTGACGCTGAAGGTGAGAAAAGTTGAAACTCGAGGAGGAGCTGAGAGAGGAGACTCTGAAGTGGCTAAGGAGAATTGAAGAGAGGATGAACGGGATTGGTGGGGACAGAGGGTTCATGGAGAACATAAGGGCGTACATCAGCGACTCGCATTACTTTCTGGAAAAAGGGGATTTAATCAGAGCCTTCGAATGTGTTGTCTGGGCGTGGGCGTGGCTCGAAATAGGGCTTGAGGTTGGGAAGCTGCATGAGAATGCGTAAGAGCCTTGGACAGCACATGCTAGTTGACAGGAGGGTTATTTCGAGGATTGTAAGGTATGCGGAGTTATCCGAAGACGATGTTGTTCTGGAGGTTGGATGCGGAACCGGCAACCTGACTTCTGCCATGCTCAGAGAATGTAAGGTTGTTGGCATAGAGAAAGACCCGGCGATGGTGGAGTTGCTCAGCAAGAAATTCTCGAAGTTCGTAGAAGAGGGGAAATTCAGGCTAATACAGGGTGATGCGCTGAAGGTTGCGTTTCCACCCTTCACTAAGTTCGTGTCGAACATTCCATACAAGATCTCATCTCCTCTCACCTTCAAGCTCCTGAAGTCTGACTTCAGGCTCGCAGTTGTCATGTATCAGCGCGAGTTTGCTGAGAGGCTTTGCAGGGACGATAACAGGCTCGGAGTAATCTCGAAAACCTACTGCAGGGCGGAGTTGCTGGAAGTTGTGAAGTCGAACAGCTTCAACCCCCCACCGAAGGTTGATTCAGCAATAGTCCGCATTGTTCCTGAGCCAGAGGTTGAGGTGAGAGACAGAGAGCTTTTTGAGAAGTTCGTCACCTTCGCCTTCAGCATGAAAAGAAAGAAGATGGGGAATATAGTGCGGGAGTTCAAAAAGAGATACGGTATTGACGTAGCCCTTGAGGAGAATCTAGCCGAAAAAAGACCTGAAGAGCTTGGAGCGGAAAAGTTTGCTGAGATTCTGGTGGAAGAATGATTTACGAACCGGCTGAGGACAGCGAACTCCTTCTTGAAGCTGCCTTACAGGAAATTAAGCCGGAAGATGAGGTAATCGAAATCGGTGCAGGGAGCGGTTTCGTCGCTGAGAGGTTAAAGGGGAAGTGCAGGTACATCTTAACGACCGATATCTCTCCCTATGCTGCAAGGGAGCTGAGGCGTAAAGGTCTGGATGTTGTGATGACGGACATTGCGAGGGGGATAAAGAAGAGATTCAGCCTCGTCCTCTTCAACCCTCCTTACGTGGAGCTTGAGGATGAACTCAAGATGGGCGACTGGCTCGATGTTGCGATTGACGGTGGTAGAAGGGGGATTGAGGTCATAAGAAAGTTTCTGGACATGCTGGACGAAATCATGGATGACAGCGGGAGGGCGATCCTGATAGCTTCATCGCAGAACGAGCCGGAGGTCTTCGATTTAATTAGGGAAAGGGGTTTTGTGTACGAAATTATTGGAGAAAGAGGAGTCTTCTTCGAAAGACTTTACGCAATCAAAATCTGGAGAGAATGATGAGCCTCTTAACGCTCTCCTCAATCTTGAACCTGCCCATTTGCGTTTCTATCTCACCTTCAACAACGCTTATGACTTCTCCTGGCTTCAACCCGATTTTTGTCAGATAAGACGGTGCCACGATAACTTCGTAATCTCCCTCGTCTGCATTAGACAAGCTGACGTACTCCTGAGTACAGCTTTCGCAAACGTCGCAGTTTCCAGAGATGATTCTGCAAACCCTAACAAACGCATCTTCTGTGATGTGGTGCTCAAGCTCGCAACTCAGCTTTTCTGCAAGCTCACCCTCAATTCCTAGGTAGTCCTTGAAGAAGTGGTAAAGAGCGAGGTAGTATTTCTTAATTCTCTTGGCAATCTCTTCTCCCTTCCTCGTTAGCTTTGCTCCTTTGTACGGCTGATAATCCACATAACCCATATCTCTGAGCTTTATGAGCATTTCTGTTACGCTGGAAGGCTTAACGTTGAGAATTTTCGCCAGCTCACCCGTTTTGGCAACCTTGTTCGTTTCCTCCTGAATGTCGTAAATTGCCTCGAGGTACTCCTCCACTCTCTCCATTGTTATAATTTACAGATGTGAATTAAATAATACTTTCGTGTTTTGCAGAAGCAAAAATTTAGGGTTCGAAAGTCTCGCTTGAGTTTGTGGTAAAGTTCTTTCCGAAGCTTGCATGCATGACGAATTTGTAGTTAATGTCTGGCTTTCCGTCTTTGAAGGCATCTCCGTAGCTTACGTCGAGTATCTCTCCAACGAAGAAGGTGTGGTCTCCCGTCTCGACTTCTTTGACCACTCTGCACTCAATATTTGCTTGGCACTCCTTGATTGAGGGAACCCTGACCTTCTTGGACTCAACCAGCGTGAGACTGAGCTTCTCCATCTTATCCCCCTTCGCCCCGCTCAGCGTTCCAGCTTTCCAGACATCCTTGAGAAGCTCTATTGTCGGAACCGCAACTACAAACTCTCCGCATTCCTTGATGAGGGAGTGCGTGTACCTGCTGTGTCCAATCGCCACTCCGAGAAGCTGCGGGTTGAAGGATAAAGGCACGACCCAGTCGGCAGTCATAACATTGGGTTTCTCAACTCCCGAGACTATCAGATACGTTCTCAGAGGATATAAATACTCCAGCATTCCCACCACCTCACTCCTCACAGCTTTTCTCTCTCAGAAGAGAGATGAAGTCCTTTGCACTGCTTACAGAGTAGAGTTCTTCCTTCAAAACAAAAACAACCGATTCAACCTTCTTTCTGCAAACCTTGTCGGTGATGTACGCAGCCTCAGCATCTATTGCCTCCGAAATTCTGCCGAGAAGCTTTGCTCTCTTCTCTATTTCTCTTACCTGCTTGAATCCGGTCAGAATCTGGTCTTCTTTAGCCTGCGAGACCGCATCAAAGGGAGCCTGTCTGACCGGATAAACTGATAGCCCTATAACCCTAAGCTGCTCGATTATCTCCCCCTCTTCACCCTCAACGTCTTCTTCCTCTTCATTGATGTTAGCCTCAACGAAATTGAGAAGGTCTATTTCCTTTATCGCAAAGGTTCCGATGATTTCCTCAATTTTTGCGGCTGTTGAGAGAGTCGTATCAGTTCCCTCTTCGTACTTCTTTACCGTTCTCCTCGAAACTCCGAGCATCTTTGCCATGTCTCCGACGCTCAACCCCAGTCTCTCCCTTGCCTCTCTTATCTTCTCGCTGTCAAGCTTCACATAATAACCACCAGGTGCGGAGTAAACGTAAGGATAGATTCCCTCAACAACAAAGTCGTAAAATGTTGCAAGGTTAATTACGGGCAAACCGTAGCGTGTGTAAACAACCCCTCTTTCAAGGAAGTCAAATTTGAACCTCTCCCCGATTACCAGTGGGCTTGCCTGCAAAATTTTCGTCAGTTTCTTCATCTCCTCTGCCGCTTCGGGCTTCAGAGAGTCGACGTTGTAAAGAACCTTGATGAGCAAAACGACATCATCCTTTCTTGCAACAATGTCGAAGCATCTCGGCTTAGTCTCGGCTAAGTCTGCAACGTTAAAATTAGCTTTCTGCAGAATTTTAACTACTGACTCGATTAGAGCTGTGTACATTTAAATGAATGTATGTGCGTTACTATATAAGATTTATGTCCTCTGGATTTTTTCCTCCCAGATCTTTTTCACGGCTTCTTCGACAATTTTGAGGCATTCTCTGGCATTTTCTTTTGCCTTCTCCACTATCTCCCTGTAATCGATTCTCTGATTTTTTATTCCGTGGGCGTAGTTGTCCATCGTGCAGATGATGGCGTAACTAAGGCCAAGCTCCTTGGCTATCGTCGCCTCACTGCCTGCAGTCATGCCTACACAGTCAGCGTAGTTTTTTATCATCGCAATCTCAGCCTTGGTTTCAAGTCTCGGTCCCCTTGTCTGGAAATAAACGCCTTTCTCAATTACGGGAAAGCTCGAATGTTTTTTTGCAACCTCCAAAAGTACGCTCCTCAAATAATCGTCGAATCCAGGGGTAACATGGACAAGCGAGTCGTTGTAAACTGTTACGCCGCTGAAAAAGTCTATGTAGTCGTCAGGGATAATGAGGGAGGGGAGACTGAATTCCTCCTTGAGCGCTCCAACCGAGCCCATGCCGATTACGTACTTCACGCCTAAAGATTTCAGCGCTTGAAAGTTTGCGGGATGGTTTATTCTGTGAGGGGGTTTGTCCTTGTTTTTGCCGTGCCTCTGGATTATCGCGACATCGATGCCATCGATTCTGCCAACATCAACTTCTGCAACACCGTATGGAGTCTCAATCCTTGTCTCCTCCACGTCTTTCAGAACCTCGATTTCGAGGATGTGTGTCCCTCCAATGATTCCGATCATTCAACCAGCCTCCAGTAAACCCTTTCCCCCTCAAGTTTCTTCTTTATAGCGCCTTTCAGCTCCAGTAACTCGAGCACCTCTTCAAACTTGCCGGGAAAAACAGCCTCTAGCATGTGTATGTTCAAACCTCTCTCGGAAACAACCCTTCTCAGCTTTGACTGGCTCATCTCACCCTCTTCGCGCAGTATATCGCGTATAAACTCCGAAAGGTCTTCAATAACGTTCCACGGGAAGATTACCCAGTAGTGGTCAGTTAAGTAGTCTCCAAGGTAGTCGGGGATGAATTCGGACTTTTCCAGCATCAGCAGCGATGCTGTCCTCACTTCTTCCCCTTCCACGAGATTTAAGGCTCTCTTCATCGTGTTTCCGGTGTTGATAAAATCGTCCACTACAAGTAGCCTGTTTCCTTCAACCTTAACTCCGGCTTCTCTGACATCGAGACACGCAATTTTTGAAACACCAAGATGATCGCTCAGAAGGCTTCCTACAAAGACTCCTCCCTTCACCAGAGCAACTATTTTATCCGGAGTGAAGCAGTCCTCGATAATTTCAAGCGCAATCTTTCTGCAAAGGCTCTCCACGTATCTCCAGCTCAGCACGAGGTACATTTCACTCACCGTAGAACCTCAACCTAACAACTTCCCCACCTGGCCTGTAAACTGCCACGTTTCCTGGCATGGGATTGAGGTTGACCTTTTTCTGGAAGTCAGTCTGAGCCTGCCAGGTTGAGGAGTTCACCATGAAAACACCCCTGTAGAATCCGGTCCCGTAAGTGTGGATGTGTCCACAGTGGAACACGTCGGGGACATCTTCAATTACGAGGTAGTCCTCCTTTTCAGGGGCTAATGGAGTTCTTCCACCGTAAATCGGGCTGAGATGTCTCCTTTTCAGGATTTCCTCCATCACCTTCTGTGGTTCATCGTAGCTCAGCCTTGGGATCTTGGAGATTATGTCGTCTATGCTTCTTCCGTGGTAAATCAGCACCTTCACGCCTTCTATGTCAACATAAGCTGGATTTCCCACATGCTCAACATTCTTCGGGAAAAGATTTCTTATTTCCCCATCAAAAGCGGGCTGGGGTTCGGCCTGCCTAACAGCATCGTGGTTTCCGGGGGAGACTATCACCTTTATGTGCTTTGGAATCTCTTCCAGATGGGAAGCTGCAAACTCGTACTGGCCGTATATGTCCTTTATTGCCAGATCCTCCTCCTGCCCCGGATACACGCCTATGCCGTCAACAATATCTCCCGCTATTATGATGTACCTAATTTTTTCAGCTAACTCCTGACTCTTCTTCCCCCCAACCTCCCCATTCAGCCAGTTGATAAACATCTTCCATTCTCTTTCGAGGAACTCTTTGCTTCCGAAGTGTGTGTCGGATAAAAACACCATATAAAAGTCCTTCTTTTTCTCGCCATTCCCGTTAATCGGGACGTCGGGGAAAATTATTCTGTTTGCGTAAAGTGAGGAGCCTTTAATGACTCCCGTTACACCAATAACCTCATCACCAAGAAGCTCTCTGGCAATTTCAGCGTTTTTGCCAGTCGCAACACACGTTATCATTCCAGTATTGTCTTCAAGACGAATGTAGCACCTGTCACCCCTCTCATAAACTTCATTCACAAGCCCGGCAACGCTCACGTTTCCCTTAACCTTCCCCGCGTAGGCAATCGGTGTGGTGTTCACCCTGCTCCTTATTATTTTTGTAAGCTTTTCAAGCCTGGAGTTGAAGTACATGAGAAAGTCTTCCACACTGCCCTGGCAGGAAGACTTTCCTGTGATATCTTTTATGACTTTCAGAGGGCTGCTTGAGGTTTTCACTTCGTTAATTTTTTTCTCAACCTCCAGCTTAGGTTTTGGTTCTGGCTTTGGCTTTGAGTTTGCCAAATTTCGCAAAAACTCTTCAACAACACTCTTTTCTATTATGAATCCGCCATTGGCTACACAACAGATTTTGTCCACAATATCATCACTAAAAAGACCCGATTTGCAAAGAAGCTCAGCAGCTTTCGGGTCTATGTTGTATCCCCTGACCAAGAACTTTTTCGCCACTGTTGCAGCATCGATATTTTTAATTACCATCCCCTCTCCTCCTTAAAGCATGGACACCGAATCCAAGACATACCAGTTTCTGAAAGATGTGGTCTCAACGTTAATTATCGTTGCGGTTGTGGTGGGTGGGGGTATTGCAATAACTGGCACATGGCCATTTATGGTTGCAGTAGAGTCTGGCAGCATGGAGCCTCATCTGTATCCAGGGGATGTTGTATTCCTCCTCAGCCCATCCCGTACAGGAGGGATTGTCACTTGGGAGGAGGGAGTTCAGAAGGGTTACATGAGCTTCGGGAATTATGGTGATGTTATCGTTTACAAGCCTAATGGTTATGGAAAACCCATAATACACAGAGCCATTGCGTATGTTCACAAAGGTGACTACATTCCAGTCATTGTTAACGGAAAGCTCGTTCTGACGAACCAGATAGCGGAGAGTGATGGCTACATAACCCAGGGAGACAATGTAAGGACGAACCAGCTTCCCGACCAGGCTGTTCCCGCAGCATTCTCGCCTATTGGCGAGAAAATTCAGCCTGTAAAGGAAGAGTGGATTATCGGGGTGGCCAAGTTCAGGATACCCTATATCGGGTATGTTAGGCTGCTGATTCCGATTTGATTATCTCATTTTGAGGTAGGTGTAAACCACTCTGTGCAGAGCGGTTATGTGGCTCAGAACGGCTATCAGCAAAACGGCCTCATAGATGTAGCCTGAAAGCATACCCAAAAGCAGAATCAGAAGCCTCTCACTTCTTTCAGCAACTCCCACATCACATTTTTCGATGATGTTCTCCGCCCTCGCCCTAGTGTAGCTGACAAGCAACGCTCCGCTCATCGCCAACGCTATGACAACCCAGTCTATTCCGTAAATTCCGAGAGATATGAATAGGATGACGTCAACATACCTGTCTGTCACTGAGTCCAGAAACGCTCCAAAATTCGAGGTCATTCCGGCATTTCTCGCCAGCGCCCCGTCCAGCAAATCGCAGAGACTGCTCAGCAAGACGAAAACGCTTGCAAGCAGTATATTCCTCTCCACTATCAGGTAGGAGGAGACGAGGGCGAAAACAAGTCCCAAAAAAGTGAGGTGGTTGGGTTTTACACCGAGCTTTGACAGTCTTAAGGCTAGGGGAGAAACGAGATCCGTTGTGATGGGTTTTATTCGGCTCAGCATTTTACTTCCACAACTTTCCTTTATAGTGGCCTGTAACGGGACAGCCCAGGCAGAGGTCAATTCTCCAGTAATCGCAGTTAGTGCAACTTTCGTCACCGCATGGAGCATCTTCCTGCCTTTCGATGTACATTTTAATCGGCATAACAGCATCTCTTTCAGCCCTCACGACTATCCCAGCATCAACGTCGTAAACGTCTGGCTCGGCCCTTATGTGCTTATCAACGATTGCCTCAAGCGTCGTCAGATCCTCGCCAGCCAGCAGAATTGTTAAATTCTTTTCACCAGCCAGAACAAATCCGTTGAGGAAAAACGGACAGGCTGAGAGCTTATTTAGAACTTCCGACGGTCTTTTACACTTCACGTCGACTTTTAGAACGTAGAGCCCGGATTTCTTTATGTTGAGTCCGTATGCATGGCTTATTACACCGAGCTCCTTTAGCTTTTTTATCCTAGCTCCTACAGAAGGTTGCGAGAGTCCAACAACCTTCGCTATTTCACTTTGAGACATTTCCGGGTCTTTTTCGAGAAGTTCAAGTATCATCCTGTCTTTTTCATCAATATCGACAGTCTTAGCCATTTCAGAACACCCTCAATGCTTTCTAGCCACCAACTTATAAAAAATTAGCGATTGTGCTGGATGAATACTTAACAATTTACGTCCTGTTGGCACTCGCATAGGGTATAATCAAAGTCAGATTAAAATTCAAATTGGCTATCAAAGGAATAATTCTAAATGTCATCCATCATACTTCTCTTAAATGCATGCGAGTGAAAAGATAAAGCAGGTTCTGGAAGGGGCCGGGGAGGAAGGAGTTTTGCAGAGCGAAATTCCCGCTCTTACAGGTTTGTCCAAGTCAACAGTCTCTGAAACTCTTTCGATACTTGAGGAGGAGAAAGAAATTGTAAGAAAGAAGGTTTCGGGAAAGTCCTACAGGGTTTGGCTCGTCAAATACTATCCTGAACCTGTAGAAGGTGTAGCAAGGGTGGGAATTTTAAGGGCAAGTGAGTATCCTAGAGTTGTGAGGGCATCAAAAAAGCTGAATGCCCACGTAAGGGTTTACGGGAGCAGCATTGAACTCACCAAAGATCTCGTACGCGGTATTGTAGACATAGCAGCTTCTCCCTTCATAACTCAGGCTTTCTTTGGCATACTCATGAAAAACATCACGATTGTGAGAAAGGTTGCAATGAACGGTGGAGGGCTAGTTTTTTCCGGTGTAGAGTCGGATTACTGGGGTTGCTCTGAATTTTCAGCCATGGAGAGAAATCTTAGAAAGTATTTCGAGTTGAAGGGGGAGGGGAAGATAAGGTACTTCAGAAGTCCCGAGAGCATGATTAAGTCTCTGGGAGAGTTAAAGGCGATAGCGATTTGGGAGCCATACTTCACAATGCTTGAGGGAAAGAAGGAGCTGTTCAGCGAGCAGTTGGGAGATTACCTCTGCTGCACCCTTGCAGTGAACAACAGCTTTGCGGAGCAAAACTCAGATTTGCTGGAAAGCTTCCTTACAGAGTTTGACAGGGCGAGAGTGGGGAAGAAGGACGGGGAAGCTCTGGCAGAATTGATCGGATTCCCGGCGGAAATCATCGTAAAGTCCTTCGAGAGCTACGATTTCTACCCGGAGCAGGAGTTTAAAAGAGAAGAGCTTAAGGAGTTAAGATTCGGTGGACTGGAGGGAGTCATACGCCTTGATTAAGTCGCTGAGCTTCAATATGCTCATAAATTCCTTTCCCGACTCCTCTCTGTCAACAACTGCGATGATTCCGGCTACAACTCCTCCGCTCTCCTCCACCCTCCTTGCTGCTGAGAGAGCGGAGCTGCCAGTGGTTATGACATCTTCAACAACCACGACTTTCTCGCTCTCCTTTATCTCTCCTATCCTGTCTCCCTTGACACCGTAGTCCTTCTTCTCCTTTCTGAAGATTACGAGTGGCTTCTTCAGCTTCAGCGAGAGCGCGACTGCAATTGGCACCCCTCCGAGCTCAACGCACGCTATCCTGTCGAATTCCAGATTTCTAAGCCTGGCCGCCATGCTTTCTGCAATCATCTCTAGAATGTCGGGGAAAGTAGAGGCGAGCTTCACGTCAACGTAAACCTTGCTTCTCTTGCCTGAAGACAGCACGAAATCACCGAACTTCAACGCTCCGGTTTCTATCATTCTTCTAACCAAAGCATCAGTTGACATCACCAAGGCACCTCCTTAAGATTTAGCCTGTAGGCAATATAGTTTATTCCGAGGTGGAGGGCTGGAGTTATGATTATGGCCAGAGCGATGATTTCAATCGTAAAGAGCTTCCAGAAGGGAGGGTAGAGAGAGGCTATAAGCAAGGCAACGACTAGAAACGTGAGCTGGTCGATGAACAGAAGCCTTGCACCCCTTTCGTAGCCAAGTCTTCTCTTGACGAAGCTTCCGCAGACATCTCCAAACATCGCTCCAAAGGCAAGCAAAAACGTAAGGGTGAAGAACTCGCTGTAAGGAAGGGAGGAATAGAGGGCAACGCCTGAAAGCTTTTCAACAGCAAACTGAATATTGGCAGTAAAAGCACCTCCCGCAACACCTCCCACAAACCCCCTCCAGGTTTTACCGTCTCCGAGTATCCTTTTCCCATCAAAGAAAGTTTTACCGAAATCTATCGGCGTTCCGCCACCAACAAGAACAGCGAAGTTGTTGGGCGTGTAGCATGGGAGAAGGAGCCATATTGTTTTCAGAATTAAATCGAGCATGGCTGCTGTTGGAGTTGGATTTTAAAAATTTTTTAGTTCGCTTGGGGCAATTCCCTTGAATTTTGAAACACCTCTCTTGGATGAAGGAAGGTTAAACAACAATGGAGTAACGTTTTTATCCATCGTAGCGTTGTTTGTGTAATGAAGAAAGATGTAGAAATCCTTCTCAGGAGGGCTGAAAGTTTCATTAAAGATGCTCTGGAAGATTTGAAGAGGGAGGATTATGATCTGGCGATGTTTCACGTCGAGCAGGCATCCCAGCTTGTTATAAAGGCAAAGTTCCTCGATTTAGCAGGTTATTTTGAGAAGACCCACAGCTTGAGGAGGTTGCTCAAAGATTTGTCGACTATACTCAACAAGGAACTTGAAAGCTTAATCGAGGAGAACTGGGGCACTTTGAGAAATTTGGAGTTTGCATACATTGCCTCAAGGTACCTCCCGGAGGAGTTCAGGAAGGGGGAGGTTGAGGACGCCTTAAAGTTTTACAGAAAGCTGAGGGAACTGTTATGGACCTGAAAAGAATTTACGAGGACAGAAAAAAGTACTTCGACAATCTGGACAGCTACCTGAAGGAGATAAAAGCCATTGCCAAGAAAGAGTGCCCAGATGCGAAAATATATCTTGTTGGCTCTGTTATCGAGGGTGACTACTCCATCGGGCTCTCCGACATTGATGTGGTCGTGGTGTCCGAGAGGTTTAGGGATAGAGATAAAAAGCTTGAGGTGTTTGGGAAGCTGCTAAAACCGTTCTTCGACTCTCCTTTCGAGTTCCACGTTCTCACACCGGAGCAGTGGGAGACTTTTAGAAAGCTGGTGAAGAAGTACAGGGCTGTGTGACGTTTGGGGGTGATGGGTGAAGCTCAGCAATATCGTCGTTGATGAGCAAATACTCATCTGAACGACCGAATGCGGACAACGAGCTGAGGAGATCTACTACGCTTGAGTATTGGGTGTTTTAATCATGGAAACATTTTAAATTTTGTATGAGAACTTTAGACGATGTCTCACAGAAAAGAGGTGGAGAGACTGAGAAAGAGAGCCATGGGATTCATGGATGCCGCAGCAGAGAGGCTTAAGGCTGAAGATTACGACCTCGCTTGTTTTATGGCAGAGCAGGCAGTTCAACTCTATCTAAAATCAGCAGTTCTGGAACTCAGTGGAGATGTGCCAAGAACACATTCGATAAGACAGTTGCTCTCGATTTTATCAAAACTTCTCGATGAGCAGTTTGATTTTGACAGAAGATCACTTATTTTCCTTGAAGATGCGTATATAAAAGCTCGCTACTTAGGCTCGGATTATGTATCAAGATTCCTGAAGAGGTGATTTCAGTTGTTGCCAGAGCTATGAAAAGAAAGAGCTGAGATCGTTAGAAAGTACAGAGAGTGGTTACCCAAGATCGCTAACGCTGCAAAAGAGGTGCTTGGAGATGCAAACATATATCTCTTTGGTAGCGTTGCTGAAGGTGAGGCAACCCCCTCAAGTGATGTTGATATAATGATTGTGACTCGCGGAGAAAACGTAGCAACGGGGAGAAAGAGGGCCGAGGTTATAGCAGAAATCGAAGAGAGAGCCGGGCTGCCTTTCGTACATCCGTTTGAGTTTCATCTCATGAGTAAGGATGAGTTCGAGAGGTGGGTGAAGATATTTAAGCCGAAGCTTGTTAGAGTTCTATAAAGGCAGTTGAAAATTACTCAACGAATTTTTTAGCTTGGGATATATAAAGAGATCGCAAACAGTTATTCTCTCGTTTAATTCCCACGCCATCATCGAGGTATTTCTCAAACGGCTCAAAGACAACAACATCATCGAGTTTTCTCAGGGCTTTGAGGATCTTCTTCGCGTCAAATTTCTTCTCAATTGTCCTCCCTCAAGAGATACTTTGCGATTGAGGAGGCATTAATTACTGTCACCTCACGTAGTTCTTCGCCTTTCCCTTTCCGGCTTTTGGCAAATCGGAAAGCATGCCTCTATCTCTTCCAGCGCTTTTTCTTTTTTCTTCCCTGACCTTGACTTCAATGAACTTCCTGTTTCTTCGCTCCAGTTTAACGTCTTCGTAGGATCCTTCGGCATTCTGAAGCTTGTTACATCCATGTGTTACATTTTTTGTTTACCCATAAATTCTACGGTATCCTAATCCTTAAGTGCAGCCCTCATTAATTTCTCAGAAACTTTCTATAATCCTTCTTGCCTTCTCGTACCACCAACACCCAACCACATGACATTTGCAAGCTTTTCCAAATCTTTCAGTCCATTCCTTTGAAATAAATCCCGGCTTAGCCGCTCTGATAATTACACCTGCCGAACCAACAACCTCGGATACTCGCCGAGGAGCAAGAAAAGCTTATACTTCAAAAACAACTCTACCGCCTGCTGCAGGCTGAAGGCTGCAAGTTCGTATACCCCTTCTTCGAGGAGTCTCAGCATTCCTAAAGAAATTCTCTGACCTAATCCTCAAAATCTCAATCTCGTCACGGGACACAAAGATGATATGCTGGAGAATATACAAGCGCTACTGGAACTTCTTGCATGTCACGAGATTATGAAGGGGAAAACTTTATCCTAAGTCATATCACATATCGAAACGCAAAAAGGTTAGTAAATCATGAAATAATAGAATTACTGGAATATTTGAAGTGTGAAAAATTATTGGAGCAGCCAGAAGTTTTTAGAAAGTTAAACATTTGATGTTAACTGATTTTCAACAACTCCTTTATAGCCAAGTTCGAACTGTGAACAACATGTAAAGATGTTCTTTAATAGTCCCCTCAGCTTCACTGGAATTTGTTGAATGCATTTAAAAATTTACAGATTCACAGCGATCTACGAAACCTATAAATCTGACCAATATATACAACCTCTATGGAATTTCTTAAAGAGAATGCAGAGTACTTCGAAGAGAAGGCGATAGAAGCTTTAAAAGAAAAACCTAGATTTGTACTGTTCTTCGCTGAGCAGGCAATACAGCTTTACATAAAATATATCCTGGCAAAGGAGCTTGACGATTATCCCAAGACGCATAGACTCAAAGTTCTTTTTGAAGAGTTATCTAAGATATCAGAAGAAGCGAGGGATTTTTACGAAAGATTTGCTGATTACATCGACCTGTTAGAAGAAGCCTACATAACCGCAAGGTACCTCGGGAAAGAGTACAGCATGAAAAGTGCCGAAAATGCCTTGAAGGTTCTTAAAGAATTCAAAGAGGTGTTCAAGAGATGGTTACTCTGACAGATTTTCAGATTGAAACGGTAAAGAGGTTCAGAGAGTTGAGGAAAAATTATGTAGAAAACGTTAGGAGGATTAAAGATTTGGCAAAAGAAATCTTCGGTGAGAATTTGCTGTCCGTTTACGTCTTCGGTAGCGTGGTCGAGGGATCAGAGCGTCCAATGAGTGACGTGGACGTCGCAGTAGTTTTATCTAGAAAAGTAGATGAAGAAGAGAGAATGAAGCTTTATAGAAGAGTGAGAGAAACTTTCGGTTTGCATCCATTTGAGATTCACGTGATAACCTCCGAGGAATGGGAAAGATGGTATAGGAGATTTGTGAAGAAATTTGTGGAGATCTGAAGTTGGCTTCTGATGAGGTATTTGTTGACGCGTGAGTGATTTTTCACAGATGTGTGCTAAAACTAGGATTAGGCATAATACTTTTATTTTAATTTGCCAACGAGTAAAGGTGGAAGTCAGTGTTGTTGTGTGCACATATACCCCAAGAATGCTAGATCATTTTATAGAGTGTGTTGAAAGTCTGGTTAATCAAAGCTACGAGAATATAGAGATAATATGCATTGTTGACGGGAATGAAGACTACTATAACAGGATAATAAATGAATATGGAGAATTTCTCAGGGAAAATAGTACTAAAATATTTTTAAATGAGAAAAACCTCGGTCTTTCAGAAAGCAGGAATAGAGGTGCCGAGTTGGCAGAGGGGGATGTTGTTGCATTTATAGACGATGATGCCATTGCGGATGAACGATGGATAGAAGAATTGGTGAAGATGTATAAAAGAGGTGCTATTGCTGCAGGTGGAAAACTCGTTCCACTTTGGATTACAAAAAAGCCGAAATGGTTGCCAGAAGAATTCTATTGGTTGATTGGTGCAACGCATTTAGGTTTTCCTGAGGTTGTGGCTGAAGTAAGAAATACTTTTGGATCGAACATAAGTTTTAAAAGGAATATTTTTCTCGATTTAGGTGGATTTAGCAAACATCTTGGAATAAAAGGAAATGTAGTACTACAATCTGAGGAAACTGAGTTCTGCGAGAGGATGCGGAAGAAATACGGTAAGGGAGTTATGTACAACCCGAACGCAATTGTATATCACAAGGTTTTTGAGAACAGAACTAAACTTGGATTTTTAGCGAGAAGGGCGTTCTGGCAGGGATACTCAAAGGCTGTTATGGAGAGGATAGCTGATGGGGTTGGAGAAGAGAGAAACTTTCTTAAGTATCTTTTGAAGAGCAGAATTCCGGCCCGTCTCAAGGGGATGCTTAGGGGAGACTTTAGAGATGGTTTAAAGCTCTTCACAATAATGCTTTTCACAGCTTTAGTGGGTGCCGGGTATTTTGGGGGGAAATTAAGGTTGATTGAGATTTAGGATAACAATTTTTAAGCCCAAGTTGCACAAAATTCACCAATGAACATCTCTATCGTTGGCTCGGGTTACGTTGGAATTGTAACTGGGATAGGTTTTGCTGAAATGGGGAATAATGTAATCTTTGTCGATGTCGATCCAGGAAAGATTGAGATTATCAATAAAAAGGAGCCCCCAATCTTCGAAAAAGGGTTGAAGGAACTAATGAAAAAGAATAAAGAGGCATATTATGCCACAGATAACTATATTGATGCCATCCTGAATTCTGACATCACCTTTATCTGCGTCGGAACACCATCGAATCCAGACGGTTCGATAGATCTCAGTCAAGTGATGGGTGCTGCGAAATCCGTTGCTGAAGTGTTGGCAAAAAAAGATGACTTTCATGTTGTTGCTGTTAAAAGCACAGTTGTGCCGGGAACGACTGAGGAGGTCATCATTCCTACACTCGAAAAACACTCGAAAAAGGGGGCTTTTGTTGATTTCGGTGTGGCTGTAACACCCGAATTTCTGAGGGAAGGTGAGGCTGTGGATGACTTCTTCAACCCAGATAGAGTTGTTATTGGATCTGAGGATGAAAGAACGAGAAAAATTCTTGATGAACTGCATTCGCCATTCAAATGTCCGAAATTGTTTGTCGACCTGAAAACAGCCGAGATGATAAAGTATGCAAGTAATGCTTTTCTCGCAACCAAAATCTCATTTGCCAACGAAATTGGCAACATCTGCAAGAAACTTGGAATTGACTCCTATAAAGTATTCGAAGGGGTTGGACTGGATCACAGAATTAACCCATCCTTTTTCAGAGCAGGACTTGGTTTTGGTGGTAGCTGTTTTCCGAAAGACGTAAAGGCGTTGATAGCAAAAGCAGAGAGACTTGGTTATAATCCCAAATTACTGAAAACTGTTCTCGAAATAAATGACATGCAACCCGCCATGATGATTGATCTCCTGAAAAAGCATCTTGGCAACCTCAGCGATAAGAGAATCGGCTTACTCGGCTTGACATTTAAACCCGATACAGATGACATCAGAGAGAGCAGAGCCATAATTCTCGTCAAGCAATTGCTTAAGGAAAATGCAAAAGTTTTTGCATACGATCCAGTTGCAATTGAGAAGTTCAAACGCTTGTATTCTGATGTAGAATACGCTTCATCTGCCCAAGAGCTTGTTGATAATGTGGATGCTGTTTTAATTGTAACAGAATGGAGGGAGTTTGAGAATGTTGATTACAGAGGCAAAATAGTTATAGACGGCAGGAGGATTTTGAAAGCAAGAGAGGCAAAAGTTTATGAGGGTTTGTGCTGGTGATTGAGATGAGGGTTCGAAAAGCCGTTATACCCGCTGCCGGACTTGGGACGAGGTTGCTTCCAGCCACAAAAGCCCAGCCTAAGGAGATGTTGCCAGTCGTTGATAAGCCCGCTTTGCATTATGTTGTTGAGGAAGCTGTGGAATCGGGAATAGAGGACATACTAATAATAACTGGAAGGGGGAAGAGGGCAATAGTTGACTACTTCGACGCCTATCCTGAGCTGGAGGAACATTTAGAGAGAAGTGGAAAGTACGATGTTTTGGAGGAAATAAGGAAAATAACTGAAATGGCGAACATTTTTTACGTGAGGCAGAAAGCACCGCGAGGCCTTGGAGATGCAATACTCTACGCTAAGAGATTCGTGGATGATGAACCCTTTGCAGTTTTACTGGGAGATGATATTATATTGTCTAATCCGCCATGCACAAAAACGCTGATTGAATTGCATGAAGAGTTTGGCGGGAATGTGATTGCTGTCGAAGAGGTTGAGGTTGAAGATGTTTCAAGATACGGTATAGTAAAGCCTGAGGAGATCAGAGAGGGGGTTTATAGAGTATTGGATATAGTTGAGAAGCCGAGGGTTGATGAAGCTCCGTCAAACCTTGCAACGATGGGGAGATATATACTGACCCCCAAAATATTTGACTATCTCAAGAAAATAGGCCCCGGATACGGTGGAGAGATCCAGCTCACAGACGCTTTGAGGGTGAGTTTGAGAGACACTACTCTCCACGCTTACAGGTTGAGGGGTAGAAGATATGATATAGGTGACAAGTTCGGATATATCATTGCGAACATTGAGCTAGCTCTGATGAGAGATGAACTTAGGGATAAGCTCCTTGAATATTTGAGATCTATAAAATGAAGATTCGTGTGGTTCCGAACGGTGTTGATACTGGCAAATTTAGAATTATCGACAAAAGAGAAGCTGTAGAGTGGTTTGAAAGCAGGTTTCGCGAACTCGACCCAGACTTAAACGTTATCTACCTCGGCAGACTCTCGCCGGAGAAGGGTGTAGAGTATCTAATCAACTCTGCAAAGTATCTGCGAGAAGGAAAAATTTTCATTGCCGGAGATGGAGAGCAAAGGGCAGAGCTTGAAAGAATTGCTACAAAGTATGGAGACAGGGTAGAGTTCCTCGGTAAAATTAAGCACGATGACGTTCCCAAGCTCTACAACGCCATGGATGTCTTCGTCTTGCCATCGGTAAGCATGGAGGGCTTCTCGAATTCGATGCTCGAAGCATTAGCATGCGGTTTACCAGTCGTTGCAACGCCTATCGGAGCAGCACCGGAAGTTATTGATGACAGATTTGGCATAATCGTGGATGTGAGAAATTCAAAGATGATAGCGGAAGGTATTGAGAAAGTGAGAGAATTAAATAGAAAAAGGATTCACCTGCTAACAAAGAAGAAG
The DNA here is from genome assembly GCA_029259415.1 of Archaeoglobi archaeon. Lineage (GTDB taxonomy): Archaea > Halobacteriota > Archaeoglobi > Archaeoglobales > Archaeoglobaceae > Archaeoglobus. The sequence continues at coordinate 61,345 of JAPDIW010000044.1, read as the reverse complement.
TATTCTTTTGATGTTGTTGCGAGAAAAATATACAACTTATACGGTTCAGTTCTTGGATACATTCCAGAAAAGATTTGCTTTGCTTCCCTTTTCGCCCCTCCTTACGATTTGTCTGGTGTAGGAGTACAAGTTTACGGCTTGGCAAAAGCTTTGGCGAGATTTTGCCATGTCACAATACTGTGCGGAGTAGGAGGCTATTCGAGGGGTGATGTCAAGTTCAGAAATGTTAGAATTATTAATACCAAGCTTACATCCCGACCCACCTACGCATTAATAGCTTCACTGCTGCTTGACGAAAAATTTGATGTTGTTGATGGCAGGAACTGGGAGGGAGGGATTGTGGCGTATGCAGCGAAAAAGAACGGGAGCAAGGGTATTATGAGCCTGAGGGGGGAAGGTGCCATTGGAGAAGCAAAATGGAAGAGAACAATCAACAGATTCCTAATTCAAAAACTCGATCTCATAACGGCAACGGACAGGAGGACGGCGAAATTGGCTGAGGCTTTGCTTAATACCTATTAAAAAGTTTTTAAACTCGATGATGCTAAATTTATGTATGACAGTAATTGTTACAGGATGCGCGGGATTCATAGGCTCGAACCTCGTTGAAAGGTTGCTGGAAAAGGGATACGATGTTGTAGGTATCGATTGCTTTACCGATTACTACTCAAGAAAGATTAAAGAAAGAAATGTGTCTGGGTTTGTTGACGAGATAACGTTCATCGAAAAAGACATTCTGGATGTTGACGTTGCAATTATCAAAGATGTGGATGTAATATTCCATCTCGCTGCCCAAGCTGGAGTTAGGGCAAGCTGGGGTGAGGAATTTGAAATTTACACGAGAAACAACATCCTGACAACTCAAAGACTGCTTGAAGCCTGCAAGAAGTACGGGATAGTGAAATTTGTTTATACCTCATCCTCATCGGTTTACGGTAACGTTAACGAGTTGCCAATGAGAGAAGACATGTATCCTAAGCCCTTCTCGCCTTATGGCGTTACGAAACTCGCTGCAGAAAACCTATGCGAGCTTTACAGAATGAATTTCGGAATTCCAGCGATCTCGCTGCGATATTTCACAGTTTACGGCGAGAGGCAACGACCAGACATGGCCTTCCACAGGTTTATAAGGGCGATGATGGATGGAAGGGAAATCGTGATATACGGTGATGGAAAGCAGACGAGGGATTTTACCTATGTTGGAGATGTTGTGGATGCAACAATTAAGGCTGCCGAAAGCGATGCTGTAGGAGTTTTCAATATCGGGGGTGGAAGCAGAGTTGAGTTGATTGAGGCTGTTAGGGAGATTGAAAGAGCGGTTGGTGTTGAGGCAAAGATAAGATTTGAAGGGGCAAAGAAGGGAGATGTGAGGGACACGTATGCGGATATAACGAAAGCTAAGGAAGAACTCGGATATAAGCCGAGGGTAAAGCTGGGTGAAGGCATCAGAAGGGAGGTTGAATGGATCGAGGAAAACATCGGAGTTTTGAAAGGCTGAAATAATGTGTGGGATCGCAGGAGTTTACGGTCTCTCGGACAAAGAACTTGTTAGGAGGATGTGCGATAAGATAGTCCACAGAGGTCCGGACGATCACGGCTACTATGTTGATGATGAAATCTCTTTGGGGATGAGGAGGTTAAGCATAATTGACCTCATAACCGGAAAGCAGCCGATATTCAATGAGGACAAGAGCATTGTTATAGTATTCAATGGGGAGATATACAACTTCAAGGAGCTGAGAGAGGAGCTTGAGAGAAGAGGGCACAGATTTTACACAAATACCGATACAGAAGTTATTGTGCACGCGTATGAAGAATACGGTTACGATTGCGTTAAGAAATTCAACGGGATGTTCGCTTTTGCAATCTGGAATTCCGAGAAAAAGGAGCTTTTCTTGGCAAGGGACAGGATAGGAATTAAGCCACTCTACTACACGCTTCTAGATGGTCATCTTTTCTTCGCATCCGAGATAAAGTCCATCCTTGAATACGAGGAAGTGAAGAGAGAGGTTGATAAAGTTGCTCTTGCAAACTACTTCGCCCTGCGATATGTTCCAGCTCCAAGAACGATGTTCAGGGGAATTTACAAGCTCGAACCTGGTTGCTACCTCGTTGTGAAAGATGGTAAGATCTCAAAAACGAGATACTGGGATCTCGTGTACTCACCAGTAAAGGAGGATGAAGAGGCGATAGCTAGAAAAGTGTTTAAAATGTTGAAGGAGTCTGTGAGGAGGAGGTTGATAGCAGACGTCCCTCTCGGCGCATTTCTGTCTGGGGGCATAGATTCATCCACAATCGTCGCTTTAATGAGTCAGCTGATGGACGATCCGGTTAAAACGTTCTCCGTTGGATTTGAAGGGGCCAAGTACGATGAAACGCCATATGCCAGGATTATAGCCGAGGAGTTTGGAACAGACCACCACGAAATGTTTGTCGATATAGACCAAATAGACCTGCTACCGAAGATAATCTACCACTTCGATGAACCGGTTGCCGATCCGGCGGCGATACCGACTCTGCTAATTTCTGAGCTTGCGAGGAAGAAAGTCAAGGTTGTTCTAACTGGAGAAGGAGGTGATGAAGCTTTTGGCGGATATGAGAAGTATCTACATGAGTACAGGATGTATAATAGGCTTTCGAAACTTTCAAAAGTTACCAAATTGTTGAGCTCCTCAGTTGCAAAGCTATTTGACAAAAAAAGACTGGTGATGTACTTTGGCTTTGTAGCATCCAAAGGTAGCCAAGTTGAGAGTTACACATTTAGGCTAAGGAACATGGACTGGGGTAGTCTGTGGGTTATTAAGAATGGCAAGGATGAGGTTGAGAAACTCGTAAAGTCATGCTTTGATGAGCGCAGAGATTATATTTCTAACATGCTCTACTACGACATAAAATACTGGCTACCAGATGACCTGCTTATGAAACTGGACAAAATGACGATGGCAAAATCACTGGAAGCGAGAGTGCCGTATCTCGATCACGAGTTTTTGAGCTTTGCTTACAACATCCCACCACACATAAAGCTGGGGAACGAAGGTAAACATGTGTTGAAGAAAGCTGTAAACGGTCTGCTACCAAGGAAAATAATATACCGGCCAAAACATGGATTTGATGTGCCAGTATCTAAATGGTTTAGAGAGGATGATAATTTTGTAGCAAAGTACTTCAATGACTTAAGAGACATTGAATATATTGACCACGAAAGGGTCCAAGAACTGTACAAAAAACATAAAGAAGGCAAAGGGGATTATGGAATGGTTTTGTGGAAAATCCTTTGTTATGTAGTGTGGTATAGGATTTACATAGGTGGTGAAAAATAATGAAAATCTTCATATTGACTACAACTTTCTTTCCGCAAGTCGGGGGGGCTGAATATCAAGTGAAATGGCTGGCAGAGAGTTTAGCAGAAAGAGGCCATGAGGTCTATCTTTTTACGCCTTATGATGCTCAAAATTACATAGACAAAACAAATGGTTTTCCAAAAAATATTGCACTGAGAAAAAGAGGTTCGAGTTCGCTAATTGATGCAATAAGAATGTTTTACACTTTCATTAAGTGGGCGAGAAAAATAAATCCGGATATCGTGCATGCTCATTTTGCATTTTCTTCTGGTTTTCTTGCAGCTATCACTAAACCTTTTCACAAGGCTCCAGTCATCATTACCTCGCACGGTGAAGATATACAAGTTGTTCGAGAAATAAACTATGGGATGAGACTCAAATGGTACAGAAAGATACTCATTAAACTAGCTCTTAAATTATGCGACGCTCACACGGTCGTTTCAAAAGCAATGGTAAAAGATGCTATAGACGCTGGAACTAGAGAGGATAAAATTTTTGTGATTTACAATATGTATAAACCTCCAGAATTTGCAATAGAAAGTGATTTTATCGATTCAGTGTTGACAAGATATGGGATACCAAAAGATAAAAAATTGATATTGTCACTCTCAAGATTAAGTAAAGAGAAGGGATTAGATTATTTGATCGAAGCCGTTTCAAAGTTAGTCTCCGATGGTGTGACCGATATACATTTGGTAATCGCTGGTGAAGGGGATGAGAGGGATAATCTCGAAAATTTAGTCAAAAAACTAAATCTGGAGGAATTTGTAACTTTCACTGGATATGTGATAGGCAAGGAAAAGTATGCCCTGATCAAGGCTTGCGATGTTTACTGTATGCCATCAGTAGTTGAAGCATTTGGCATATCTTTATTTGATCCCATGTATTATAGTAAAGTTATTGTGGCTTCTAATGATGAAGCTATTAAAGAAGTACTTGGATCAGCAGACTTGATAGTTCCGAAGAAAGATCCAATCTCACTAGCCAAAAGGATACTTGTAGTTTTGGAAAATAAAAAGTTAAGTATCGAATTGAGTAACATGTGTAGAAGTAGGATAAAAATATTTATGTATCCAAATGTTACTGATAAATACATTAAACTTTACGATAAGTTGAGAGGAGGTGATATTTAATGTATTTGTATAACATACATAATGTGCTTTCTATTCGCTCGGATAAATCACTAAACACCAAGTATATTGAAATTCCTGACGTGTTCCTTACTGATGAGATAAAAGAGCCGAATATCGTGGTAAAAGTCTGCAGAATTAAGCCTGAACATTACCTATCTGGGGAAAGGGTTGGTGACAAGTACAGGTGGGGTGAAAACTGGTTGTACCTAGATTGGGGGCTACCGTCTATTGTAGGTCTTCAAGCAGTTATTAAGGGGCTTGATCAACCTATGACAGAATTAATTTTCTCGCCACTTTTTTGGAAATTTGGAGACGTTTCGTATATCATTGGTGCAACCATTTCAATTCATTTGCTTCGGTATGATATTACGCCAGTGCATGCCGCATGCATATCATTTGAGGGTAAGAATATCTTGATTACTGGTTTAAGTAACATGGGAAAAACCTCAACGGTACTAAATCTCCTCTCTATCTCACCTGAAGCTCAGCTTTATGGTGATGATACTGTACTTTTCGGAAATGACAGAGTATATTCCTTCCCAAGGGCAGTAGGGATATCTCCGAAAACGGATATAGGGTCTATAGGCCTATCTGGGTGGCAAAAGTTAACAAAGAAAGTTCAAGATAATTTGCTTAGATTGCCTGTCTTTTCAGCAATCCTTGGAAATAGAAGTTCAATAAATGTGAAGCAGAAAATGATAGACTCCTGCCGACCTGAAATATGTTACTTCCTTCGTGAAGGCTCACCAGATATCCAGGAGTTGGACAAATCTACAGCGGTTAAGCTTTTGTACGATACTACACAGACGTTGATACACTTCAGGACTAACGCGCACCACAGTATTTGCACTTATTCCTATATGAAAAAGGATTTAGACTTATTTGAACTAGAGAAAAAAAGACGACTAATTATTAGCAACCTCCTAGATAATGTAGAATGTTATGAAATTTTCTCTAATAAAAAAGGAGGATTTGCTGAGATAATTCGTAAACATATTTCTAAGAGCTAGGAGGTGCTTATATAATGTTTAAGGCTAAAGTAGCCAAGTTTAAATTGCCTCACAAGTATGAAGAGAGAATTAAGCTTTGGAAGAGAATTTATTATATGTTCCACGATATTATCGAGAAAGAAAGAATATTTTCTAAAATACCCACTTTATTTATAATCAGAACTTATTACACCAAAGCGTATGCAAGTGTCGTAGAACGTATTAAAAATTTCTTAGAGGATCTGACTTTAATTCCAATGATTTTAATATGGAAGCTTTTCTTTGTAAAATTTGAATATTTATTCTACAAATTTAAGTATGGGTTAGACACCTTAGATAACCTCAACGGTGATTTTAATTTCTTGTTTGTTCTTAATACTAAGGACCATGTTATGTCTGCGATTCCTGTTATAGAGCATTTAGAAAGACATAAGCGAGTGCTAATCGTAACATTTAAAGATGTCTATGTTAAGTATTTAGATGATTTTAAAAATCTAAAAAATTCAAAAGTTGTCTTTTTCGATCACGAGCTGAAAAACCTTCCCATCATAGAGTATATTCGATCCTATAAAGAATCTTCAGAATTGTTCAATTTTTTGGTCTCTAAAGTTGATTATGAAACTAAGGAAATTCTGCTAGTTGATAGGTATTTTATCAGGTCTCTTCTTAAAAAAGAATTAATACAATATTATTTTTTTGATAAAATTTTTAACACATATAATATTGATGGAGTCATATCGATTGTATTTACTACAGCATTCGAGATAGCAAAGGAAAAAGGAATTCCTACCTTCATTTTACAACATGGAGCTGGAGGTGGTGGGCACTACCCATATATATCTGATTATATAATTACGTACGATGATATAACAAAGGAAGATTTAGAGAGATGGACAGATAATACCGTCAAGATTCTCTCGCTTGGATCCCCCAGATTTGAGTATTTGTGGAAAATTTCCTCTTTAAAAAGAAATTTTAACAAGTTTAATAAAAAGTTGGGCCGTAAAGAAAGTAGTCGCCGCAATGTGGTTTATATTTCGGTTGCTGAGGAATGGTATGAAAATGAAAAATTGTTTTTGGCATTAAAAGAACTAGCAAAAGTTTTACCGGATGATTGCAACCTTATTATCAAGCTACATCCCCGGGAAAATAAAAAAAGATTTAGTGTTGAAAATAAAATAAAACATGTGTTTTCTAAAAATGAATTAAAGAAAACGATAATCATTCGTGATGAATTTGATTTCTATGAGTTATTGGCAAATTCGTACATTGTAATTTCTACAGTTTCTACAGGATTATTTGAGGCAATTGCAATGGATGTGCCCGTAATCCAAATCAACTTTACAGGACAGCGTTATCCAGAGCAGTTAGATCTTTCGACTTTTGGGGGAAAAAGACCTATTACAGAATCAAATGTCCTAGTCAATGAAGTATTAACAATGTTGAAAGATAAGACTGAATATAATAAAATGCTGAAAATGCAAGATGAACTAAAAAATCGTATATTCAAGAATTTTGGTAGATGTGGTGAGGTTATAGCGGAAACCATAATCAAAATATGCAATGGCCAAAGTGGAGGGTATGATGGTAAAACCAAATACGTTAGCAATAATACCTGCTCGTGGGGGCTCAAAGAGACTACCTAGAAAAAACATAAAATCACTCAATGGAAAGCCTCTGATCTATTACACAATTCGAGAGTCTTTTAAATCAAGATATATTAGCAAGATTGTAGTATCGACAGAGGATGAGGATATTGCCAGAATCTCAAGCAAGTATGGTGCTAAAGTAATAAAGAGGCCTAAAGAACTATCAAAAGATGACACACCGAGTATAGATGTAGTCTTGCACGCTTTAAGTACTTTGGAGGTTCAGGATTTTAAGCCAGATATTGTCGTATTATTGCAACCAACTTCACCATTACGCAACAGTCAAGACATTGATAACGCTATAGAGTTATTCATGAAAAGTGATTGTGAATCGGTTATAAGTGTCTGTGAAGCCGAACATTCGCCGTACTGGAGTTTCAAAGTCGAGAATGGTTATTTGAAACCTATCTTTGGAGAGGAATATTTAAGAAAAAGGCGACAGGACTTGCCAAAAGCATATATGCCAAACGGGGCAATATATGTGTCCACACCCGAAGTCTTATACAGATATAGAAGCTTTTATTGTCAAAAAATGATTCCATACATAATGTCCCTTGAAAGAAGTATCGATATCGATAATGAGATAGACTTCTTATTAGCAGAACTCTTAATGAGGAAGTATGGATATGAATAATATCTTGGAAATCATATTGGATAAAGTGAATAAAAATATTGTTAATCTCAGAGACTTTCCACACATAACGAAGAATGGAAAGTGGACAACTACCAAGGATGGTTACTGGACTGGCGGTTTTTGGGTTGGTTTACTTTGGCTGTGTTATAAGATAACGAAGGATAAAAAATATAAAGAATTGGCTTACTCTTGGGCTGAGCGCTTAAAGGGGAGAAGATTTGACAAGACATTTGATCTAGGTTTTCTGTTTTACCCTTCCTTCGTTTTGGGTTATAAGTTTACTGGTGATGAAAATCTAGGACGAATTTCGTTAGATGCAGCAAAAACTCTTTCAACTCTAGTTCACAAGAAATCTAAATTTGTATACTGTGTTACATACCTGAATGGTGAAAAAGTTGGAAGAACTATTATAGATGTCATGATGAACTTACCGTTACTCTGGTGGGCGTTTGAAGAAACAGGTAATGGTATTTACTATGATATAGCTTATACGCACTCCATACGAACAATTGAAGAATTCATTAGAGGGAGCTATTCTACGATCCATGTAATCGACTTCGATTTAGATACAGGGAATATCATTAGAAAAATTACAACTCAAGGATACCGCGATGAATCATGCTGGTCAAGGGGACAAGCTTGGGCAATATATGGATTTGCTTTGGCGTATAAAACAGCAAAAGATAAGATATTTCTGAAAACCGCAAAAAAACTTGCAAGTTACTTCATAGAACATCTACCCGAAGACTATGTTCCCTACTGGGACTTTAATGATCCTGAAAAATCCGTCAAGGATAGCTCTGCTGCAGCAATAGCTAGTTCTGGTTTGCTCACATTATCAAATCTCAGTCGACAAGAAAGATTTAAAGAAATAGCTATGAAAATTCTGAACTCTCTTAGCAGTAAGCAATACTTAGCTAAGGGTGATGGAGATGGCATATTAAAACACGGATGTTTTCATAAGCCAGCGGGTTTAGGAGTTGACGAATGTTTAATATGGGGTGATTACTATTTCGTCGAGGCATTAATGAAAATAATGGGGGAGTTAGAATGAAAATTGTTAAGATAGGTAGCAAATCGATAGGAGATGGAGAACCATGCTTCATAATTGCAGAAGCTGGAGTCAACCACAATGGGGATATTGAACTTGCTAAAAAGCTTGTAGACATTGCGGTTGAAGCTGGAACAGATGCCGTAAAATTCCAAACCTTTAAAGCTGAAAATGTAGTTACCAAAAATGCTCCAAAAGCCGATTATCAAGCTAAAAACACGGGATCAAATGAATCTCAACACGAAATGCTAAAAGAACTTGAGCTTAGTGAGGATGAGTTTAAGGAGCTCTACAAATATACTAAGCGCAGAGGAATTATATTTCTATCAACGCCATTTGACTTTGAGAGCGTCGATTTCCTCGAAGAATTGGGAGTTCCAGCTTTTAAGGTATCTTCAGCCGACTTAACAAACCTACCCTTCCTAAAATACATAGCAGAAAAGAGAAAACCAATAATTCTCTCTACTGGAATGGGAACGCTGGGAGAAATAGAAGAAGCTATAAACACGATAAAAAACGCTGGAAATGAAGATATAATTCTCTTGCACTGTGTCACTAGTTATCCAGCAAAATTTGAAAGCCTAAATTTAAGAGCAATCCAAACTCTTAAGGAGGCATTTAAACTGCCTGTAGGGTTTTCTGACCATAGTCTGGGAATCTACGCCTCAATAGCAGCTGTGGCTCTTGGAGCTGTTGTCATTGAAAAGCATTTCACATTAGATAAAAATTTGCCTGGACCAGACCACAAGGCATCACTTAATCCGGAAGAGCTAAAAGAAATGATTGAAGAGATAAGGATAATTGAAAAAGCCTTGGGAGATGGGATTAAGAGGGCTGCCCCTGAAGAGATAGAGATTAGGAGAGTCGTAAGGAGAAGCATAGTTGCCAAAGTGGATATACCCAAAGGAGCCACTATAACTAAAGATATGATAACATTTAAGCGGCCTGAAACTGGACTATCACCCAAATATTATAAAGAAATCATAGGGAAAAAAGCTAGAAAGAAGATAAATAAAGATGAGGTGATAACCTTTGAGCTCATTGAATGGTAGAAAAAATATATGGGAATGTATACACTCGCAAAGGATGTGGGGCAAATACCCTAATGAGGAACTTATAAGATTTATAGGAGCTAATTTCTTCAAAATCCCAAAAGAAGAAAGGAAAAATATCAAGATCTTAGAAGTTGGATGTGGACAAGGAGCAAATCTTTGGTTTTTAGCGAATGAGGGTTTTGTATATGGTATAGATATTTCTCCATCTGCAGTAAGAAAAGCGGAGAGATACTTGGAAGAGGCGTATAATGTTAGAGCAAATTTAAAAGTGGCTGATGTAAGAGAACTACCCTATAAGAATCAATGTTTTGATGTAGTTATTGACTGTGCCACAATTCAGCATCTCACTTTTAGAGACCATAAAAAGGCTTATGCCGAAATAAATCGTGTTTTAAAACTTGGCGGTTATTTTTGGAGTTTTCATATTGCAAAGGGGAGTTGGGGTTATGGAACATCAAATCTGATTGACTACGAAACTTTTGATAATTTGTCAGAAGGCCCCCTAGCTAATGTAGGGATAACTTGTATGCTCTCTGCAGATGATTTAGAAAATCTGTTGTTGCGATCAGGATTTGAAATTAATAGTATTGAGAACAACATTCGTACTTATGAAAACCGACAAGAAGAAATTATTCACTGGATTGTCGAAGCGAGGAAGAGGTGGTCATTATGGAAATAGGAAGTTTTTTTGAATTTCCAGAATTCGACAATGATGAATACACGAACTCCGCATTGTATTATCTTATAAGTGTTGGCGAAAACAGAAACTATTGCTTTTTCAGAGATGGTAGGCAAGCAGTAAAATCTGTGTTGTTAAATACAAAAAAATTACTAAAAAAGGAAATATGCTACCTACCAGCATATCTATGTCATTCGATTTTGAAGCCTTTTAAAGAGTTAAATTTAAAAGTTAAGTTTTACACTCATAAACATCCTTTAAAACCAATATTAGATAAAAATATAAAAAATTCATTAATCTATTTTATAGATTATTTTGGAACTGAACCCATTTTTAATAAAAATATTTTAAATTTGTTAGATAAAGAGAATATTGTAATTCTAGACATTACTCATTCCATCTTCAATAGAAGCAGATTTAAAATAGAACATGAGAATTTGTATCTAGTCTCAAGTTTAAGAAAAGTTTTTCCGATACCAGATGGTGGTGTGTTATACTATACTAACTCTGCATTTAAAGTAAAGAAATCATTCCCAGAAGGTTACGAAAATATGCTCGAAGCGATGGTATTAAAAACTATGTATTTAAAAAACTATGAGAGGATTATCTCAAAAGATGCTAACAAATTAAAAAACTTATTTTTAGTAATGTACAAAAACTATGAAGTAAATAAAGACAGTGAGCCAATACAATTACAGGATATCCCCTTTATTTCGCTTTACATTTTAAGAAAAATAAATATTTCATATATTACTCGAAAAAGGTTTGAAAATTTAAAATTTATGTATAGCAATATTCATAATAAGAAATATTTTTTGTTTAATTTAGATGACATAAAAAGTCCTTTTACCCTGCCATTAATATTTGAGAGTGAAGAAGAAAGGAATAGAGTTAAGAAACTCTTAATTGAAAAAGATATTTATCCCCCAATACATTGGGATTTGGAGGGTATAATCCCAAAGAACTACTCATATGAACATGAATTAAGCAAAAGAATTTTGTCAATACCTATAGATCAGAGATATGGCAAGAAAGAGATGTCGAAAGTAGCTAATATTCTAAATGGTATCCTAAATGGTGAAAGTCTATGAGTAAGAGGGTCGTATATGTTTCAGGTTCAAGGTCAGATTATTTATTGATGAGGAGGGCACTGATGGAACTAAATAAGCATGTAGATTTAACAATAATAGCAACGTGTATGCATTTGAGTTCTAGATTTGGGTATACTATAAAAGAGATAGAAAAAGACAAACTCAAAATCAAGAAAGTTGATATGCTATTGGATAACGATAGTCTGGGAGCAATGGTCAAATCTTTTGGTATTTGCGTATATGGTATTGCTCAAGCGATAGAAGGGATAAATCCAGATCTAATATTTATTGAAGGCGACAGAGGCGAGAGTTTAGCTGGAGCTATAGTTGGAGCTCACTTAAATATTCCAGTGGTGCATCATGGAGGAGGAGATTTAGGAGGTTCAATAGATAACAAAATAAGGTATGCAATTACGATGTTTTCAGACTACCATCTTGTAGGAAATGAAGAAAGTTATAGAAGATTGATAAGTATGGGTATTCCGAAAAATAGAGTATTTAATGTAGGTGAACCAGGGTTGGATGATATCTATGCAGGAGAGTTTACACCAAAAGAGGAGATAATTAAAAAATACGAACTAAATCCAGAAAAACCTATCATTCTTCTTGTTCAGCACCCAAATACCGAGGAGCACGAAGACGTAGAAAGGCAGATAAAAGGAACTTTGGATGCAATCAAAGAACTAAAGATTCAGACAATAGCTGTTTACTCAAATGCAGATGCTGGGGGGAGGGTTATAAACAAAATACTTGAAGAATACAGTAAAGAATTACCTTTCTTAAAAGTATTTCAACATATTGAACGAGAAGATTTTTTAGGATTAATGAATGCTTGTGATGTGATGGTGGGCAATTCAAGTGCAGGGATTGTTGAATTGGCATCTTTTAGAAAACCTTTTGTTTGTATCGGAACGAGGCAGAGAAATAGGCTGAGGGCAGGAAATACAATAGACGTAGGATATAATAAAGACGAGATTGTGGAGGGTATAAAGAAGGCTTTGTACGACAAAGAGTTTAGAAACAAGTTAAAAACAATAAAAAATCCATATGGCGATGGAAAAAGTTCGGAAAGAATAGTGAAAATAATTTTGGAGATATTGGAGGGTAAATTATGATCTCCATAAAAGATAGGGCTACGTGGAATTCTACACTAGCCGAAGAATTTGGAGGATATGAGGACATTTATTTTAGATACGAGTATTTTGACCTCTACAAAAGGCACTATGATGTTGAACCTGAAGCTATTTTTTGGGAAGATGAAAACATAAAAATTTTTTGGCCACATTTAGTTAGAGATATAAGTAAAATAGAGAAATTTAAAGACTTCGAATATTATGACTTGACCACTCCTTATGGTTATGGGGGGCCTTTGATTACCACAAAAACACGAGATAAAGAAAAGATAAACAGTTCTCTGAAAAAATTTTTGGAGGAATACCAAAACTATGCTTTAAGGAATAATTACGTGTGCGAATTTATAAGATTCCACCCAATTTTTAAGAACTGGAGGTTTTTTAATAAGAGCTTTAACGTTGAATATCTAAACGATGTTGTAGTTATTAACTTGAATAAAGACTTAGAAGGGATTTGGAAATCAATCAAAAAAGGACACAGATATAACATCAAAAAATCTATAAGAGAGGAGTGTAAAGTAGAAATTGTGAGTACTCCTACTAAAAAGGATATTGATAACTTTGTAAAAATTTATTATCATACAATGGACAAAAATAAGGCATCAAAAAAATACTATTTTTCAAGAGAGTTCCTAAATGATCATTTTAGCTTATTAAAGTCAGTATTAGTTAAAGTAGAACATAATAATCAGATCATTGGAGCAAGTATTTTCATATTTTGGCGCAAAGTAGTTCATTATCATCTATCTGGTGCTACATATGGTTTAAAAGGAGTGTATCCATTAGATTTAATGTTATGGAAAGCAATAAAATGGGTAAAAACGAATAACTTTGAATTACTGAATCTTGGTGGAGGCAGAGGAAAAAATGATTCTCTTTTTGAATTTAAAAAAGGCTTTTCGAACGATACAGTTCCTTTCTATATTGGCAAAAAAATATTTGATATAAAAACTTACAAAAAACTGTCAACCTTGAATCCCATGTCTGCATTTTCGAACAATTACTTTCCAGAGTATCGGTGGGATCTTGATGAAAAAATAGTATAGGTGGTGAAGTATGTGGAAAATTCCCCTCTTCAAAATTTATTGGGATGAGGAAGACGTAAATGCGGTTAAAGAAGTAATTCAGTCTGGAATGCATTGGTGTACTGGAAAGCAAATAAAAGAGTTTGAAAAAAAGATACGTGAGTACATCGGCTCAAGATATTGTGTGGCCTTTAACTCTGGGGGTTCAGCGCTCCATGCATTGGTGCTTGCTTATGGCTTTAAGCCAAGGGACGAGATAATTGTACCCTCCTTTACATTCATAGCAACTGCTTATGCTCCATTATATGTTGGTGCGAAGCCAGTCTTTGCTGACATCGAGGAAGAAACTTTGGGACTGGATCCAGAAGACGTCAAGGAAAAAATAACTTCAAAAACCAAAGCTATACTGCCAATTCATTACGGCGGGATGCCGTGCAAAATTAGAGAACTCAGGGAAATAGCGGAGGATTATAAACTTGTACTGATTGAAGACGCTGCAGAGGCCTTCGGGGCGAAGGTGGGTGATAAACACGTTGGGACATTTGGAGACGCCGCTATTCTCAGTTTCTGTCAAAACAAGATTTTCACAACAAGTGAAGGGGGAGCCGCTGTCACAGACGACAGGGAATTATATGACAAACTAAAACTCCTCGTCTCTTATGGCAGGATAACGGAGGGGGATTATTTCACTTCCGGAACAAAGACAGATTACATTGAAGTCGGCTATAACTGGAGGCTTTCAACAATTTTGGCGGCTTTGGGAATAGCACAGCTAGAAAAAGTTGACAAGCTAATAGAAATGCGGAGAAAAAATGCACACTCACTAAACAAGGAGCTCAAAAAAATAGATGGTGTCGAAGTCATGGAAGAGCCAGAAGATTATTTTGCGGCCTATCAGCTTTATATGATAAGGGTTTTAGAAGGAAAAGAAATGAGAGATGCTCTAATGAGGTATCTTGCAAAAAAGGGGATATCAACTAAGGTTTACTTTGAGCCAGTCCACAAATACACGATATTTAGAAAGCTTGGATATTCTAAAGTCAAACTCCCAGTAACGGAGAAGGTTTCTTCTCAAGTTTTGAGTTTGCCAATGTACCCCCATATGACAAAAGAAGAGCTGGACTACATTGTCACTTCAATTAAAGAATTCTTCCAGGAGGGGAGAGTATGAATGACCTCAAAGAGTTTTACGAGGGTAAGACAATTCTTGTAACCGGAGGCGCAGGTTCTATAGGGAGTGAAATAGTCAGAACGCTCCTTAAGTTTGATCCCAAAGTAGTGAGGGTGTTAGATATAAATGAAACAGGTTTGTATGAATTAGAACACGAACTCAACTCAGAAAAGCTCAGATTGTTTGTTGGGGATATAAGAGATAAAGACAGACTGAAAAGGGCAATCGAAGGTGTTGACATTGTTTTCCACGCAGCTGCACTAAAGCACGTCCCTGTGTGTGAATATAATCCTTTTGAAGCTGTAAAAACTAACGTTGTCGGGACTCAAAATTTAATTGACGTAGCCATAGACGAAAATACTGAAAAGTTTATAACGATAAGCACAGATAAAGCTGTAAATCCTACGAATGTTTTAGGTGCTACAAAGTTGTTGGCAGAAAGGCTAACTATTTCTGCTAACTTGTATAAAGGATCCAGAAAAACAGCATTTTCATGTGTTAGATTTGGAAATGTTATTGGATCAAGAGGTTCAGTACTTCCTGTTTTTATGGATCAAATACAGAAGGGTGGACCCATTACAGTTACAGATCCTCAAATGACGAGGTTCGTTATGAGTATTTCAAGAGCTGTCGAACTAGTTCTGAAAGCTGCTAAAATCTCGAAAGGTGGGGAGATATTCATCTTTAAAATGCCAGCCTTAAGAATTATTGACTTGGCTGAAGTGGTTGTAAACGAATTTGCTAAAATATGTGGAATTAATCCTAATGGAATAAAAATTGAGATAGTAGGTAAGAGACCAGGGGAAAAGTTACATGAGGAATTACTTGCCGAAATAGAGTCGGATCAAGCGTATGAAATTGATGACATGATAGTTGTAGTTCCTTTTGGTAATGTGCCACCAAACAGTAAAAAGTTAAAAGTAAAAAAATATACCTCTAAAGACGCAAAATTGCTAACCAAGGATGAAGTTAGAGAATTTTTGAATTTATATCTATAGAAATTTTAATATTATTAATTTTTTCTTAAAGATGTTAACTTTAACCAATCGATTATTGCCGATAAACTATAAATATATTTAATTATCGAAAAAAATATATATTTTAATACAGTAATTCCATATATAATTGGCCATAAAGTATGTATTACTATGTAATGTATATTTCCTAGATATAATTTTTTATATTTATATCTCATACCAGCAAAATATAAAACGTATGTAAACATACTTGCAAATAAAAGCGTCTTAAATTCAGATATTTGAGCTATGAAGCCAACTACTGACAGTGCGACAGAAATTAGCAATATAAAGGATACCAAATCCCCAAAAAAATGAACTGGGTGTTTTCTTATATACCAAATCCCGTACTTCTTTATATATGGTAAAGACGTTGGTCGTTTTAGGTTCTTTTTTATCCAAGTTTTGAAAGTTACTTTTTCAAAAACGTCTCTTTTTAGTTCCGGAGTAATCAAACTAGTAACTCCGTTTTTGAATAATTTTATCGCAAAATCCCAGTCTTCTCCCCTTTTTAAAGTAGAGTCGTATTCTAAATTTAATTCTTTGATTAAATCGAATTTTATAGAGCAAGTACCTTGACAGAAGTAATCGCCTTGAAAAGGATCTTGAGCTATCGTAAAGCGCTCACCTGGACAGACTACACCAACATCTGGGTACATCTCATGAAGTTTTAAGCTTTTAGTTATGAAGTCTGGTGGAATTGTTATATCAGTATCGAGGAAAAACAATAAATCACACTTAGCCTCCCTCTTTAGATAGTTTAAAATTTCATTTCTAGCCTCACCCACACCATCTCCCTTTTGCCTCAGGATCGTAATTTTCATTTTAGATTTTTTTTGAAAATTCTTGATCTTCGATAAAGTACCATCACTACTCTTGTCACAGATTACTATTTCATCAGGTCTTCTCAGCTGGTTTTCCAAGCTGTAAAGAGTTCTTTCTATAGTGTCTTCATTATTATATGTACATATTCCAACTACAACATACTTGCTATTTTCTTCTATATTTGTTTTGTCATGTTTCGTAGTTCTAGACCCCACACTTCAATCAAACCTTTTAAGATTTATAAGAATTTTCGATTGTTTATCGACTCTAGAAAACAAAATTATCTCTTCATCCTACGCAAGCAGGTTGTGCGGCAAACCATCAGGAGGTTGAAATTGTAAAGACTGAACCCACGGATGAGGTGGAAGTTAGTGTACGAGAGAGGCAACTCCTTTTGAACTTCAGCCAAGGTTAATGTTCTGAGAAAGCATATTAGATTATAGAGGGCTGAGCTCACATCGTGAAGATTAATCAAATTTTGTCCCAGAACCCTAGGGACACGTGTTATATATTAGAATACTTACAATTTAAGCTGCTCAAGAAAATAAAGGTTTACATTTAGAAAAAGATTTTTACTTCGGTCTAGTGCTTTTAAGTATAGGTGTATTTTATTAATACCTTAATGCACACACATGAACTCGCAATTTTAGGAATGTTTTGGAGATATAGATATTTTAGCGATATCTTACACTAAAACTGCAAGATTGCTTGTTCAATTTTGAGAGAAACTTTTTATGACGCTGAGATATAAGCCAAAATCTTAAAATCTTACCAGATTTCTGAAATATCTAAAATCATCCATGTCGATTCCTCTAATACCAAAAAGGACAACAAAGTAAATCAATCCAGCAAAAATTACCTCCGCCAAACCAATAACTACAGATCGTGGTTCGGGCATAACAATCAGCACAGCGAACATGATCAATGAGCTTATTAACGGCTTCAAAACTGATGATGCTCTGAATGAGATACTGAACATTTTGTAGAGTAAAATTGCCGCAAAACCTATAGTAAAAAACCTTGAAACTACGGTTGCAACAGCAGCACCAGCAATCCCCATCTCGAGAATTAAAAAATAATTTAAAACAACATTAAGAAGCATACTTGATACGGTGAGCTTTACTGAGATGTCTACTCTCTCTTTTGCATTAAAAATTGTTGGTAGGTAGCTGAAAGCTCCTGGAAGTAAAGCAAAGGATAGGAAGAACATTGCTGACGATGCAGCCAAGTACTCAGTTCCATAAACTATCTTTACTATTTTTTCAGACAGATATAAAATCAAAAAGGCTGATGGGAATGCAATTATAGATAAATATCTGGTAAGTCTATCAAGCGACCTTTTGATGTCTTCTATCGTAAGCCGGGTGAATGTAGGAAACAGAACAGAACTTAAAGAGGATATAAATCCTATAAGCGCGAATACAATTGTACATGCGGCTCTATAATATCCCACATCCGTAGGTGTCAAAAGATGGCCAATCATAATGGAGTCAACGTGTGCATAAATTATCCCGGAAATTCCTGCAATGCTCATAAAGCCAACGAAAGTATTTACTTTCCCACCGACTCTTCCAGTTTCACCAAAAATATATTCGCTATAGTGTCTTACTACTATTATTACCAAAAAAATTAGAGAGACGAGGTATGCTGCAGCAGTTCCGGCAATTGCCCCAGTAGCTAGAAAGGAAACTGCCAATGGGATGACAAAAATCCATCTTGACACTTCGTAGGCTATTCGACTCAAAAGAGTGTATTTGAATTCTTGAAGGCCATTGAAAAGGGAATTCAGAGCGTATGCTAAGGAGGCCAAAAAAACAATTAAACTTGCAATTGCAAAAGTTAATGCAAGCCTTTCATCCCCGAAGATAGTTGCAAGGTTATTTGAAGCAAAGAGTAGAACTAAAGAAATTAAAGAAGCGAGCAAAATTTTGATCTTAAGAAAGTACCTAAAGTGACTTCTTAACTGAAAAATGTCAGTTGAAAAGTAGGCTGTATATCTAACAATAGCACCATCAACACCTAAATTTGCAAGAGCTATAGCTACGTTTGCTACTGCCAACGTCAGACTGTATAATCCAAAATACTCAGGAGTTAAAACCCTTGCAAGGATTACGCTAAGAAATAATCCGGAAACGTTGCCTACAACAAGTGCAGACGTGTTAAACAATGCGTTTTTCGCAACCCTCCTCGCCAATTCCACAGCTTAACTTGATTCTAGGTTAATATTGTTTTTTCCACCTGCGGTTTAAATAGTGGCCATTGAGTTAGGAAAAGTGGACAGACGGGTCGATGTGGCACTTACCAAAAAAATAAATTGCCCCAATTCCTTCCTATCATGCAGATTAAGAAATTGAATAGCACAAAAACTTGGAGTTGAATATTAGAAGATTGTAGTTCAAAAGTTTTTATGAGATTCTAATAATTAAAGGGAAAGAGAGATCAAGTGAAAATGACGAAATTTTTAAGATGTTTCCACAATCCTCAATCCAATCTCTTCTCTAAGTTGTTCAATCTCCAAATAACCATTCAAAATTCTTCTCGCAACAAAAATAGACGTGGCAAACATAATCTCAAAGGAAATAAACCGGTTTGAGACCGTAAAAATTATGCAGAACGATGTTTATGTGTTCTGGGTGAAAAAAATGAAAATATCGCTTGTACTCGACAAGAGCGATTACAGATGGCAGTAGTAGTTATAGAAAATATACTTGAGATTCTTGAAAAGAGAAAGGTGAAAAAGGTTGTTGCCCAGTTTTCTTCGTCAGAAAAGCGGCAAACTACATTAAAAACCACTGCCACTTCAATGTTCAAGGCTAGGATTTTCCAAGAGATCATGGAAGAGCTGAAAAGAAGGAAGATTGTAGAGAAAGGAGACACGATGATAATGGATAATGGATTTTACGCCTACCGGGATTATCTGATCGGGGTTAACGAGTACAGGTCGTTCCCCTGATTTTCCCCAGAAGAAACTTCAATATGAACAAACTGGATGGAATGCTTAGCTATCCCTTAAGCGTTTTTAATTCTAAGAGCCTGCATAAAGAGAAGAGGAGATTTAGGGTTTTAAAATCCAAGCTTTTGAGTTTGCTGCAAAGATGGAATGGGTTTAAGGCTGTAAGATTTGTGATTGATGTTCAAGCTTGCCAAATCATATGGATTGCGACGACTGCACCGCTATACGAGGAGATCCGTGTTGAAGTTTGCAGTCTGAATGTCCTTTTGATTGGGTTGGTTGCTGCTCTGGGTTTAGGGAAAAGAAGATGCTGTAGAGGTTTGGCTAAGACGTAATTTGGTAAAGAATCTAGATGGAGTTTTACTGAAGAGGTTTGGTACTAAAAGAGGTTGAAGTTCAAAACAAACCGAGGGCTATGGTGTAGTTTAGAGTAAATCACTTCTTTCATCCACTCCCACACAGGCTTGTGTCATCTCATAATGGTAACTAGAGTATTAGACAAAACATTTTTAACCAATACTACAAAACAAACACACGGGAAGAAAACCCGAAAAAGAAGTTGTTAGATGGCTAACCTTGGAAGAGCTGAACGAAGAAATTCGAAAGAGAAAAATCTGCTCTGAAGTCCTGAGAAAACTTTTCTTCATCAAAGAGCTGTATAAAGGGGCAACAGTTCCTCAAGCAGCGAAAGAAGTAGGAGTAAGTAAAGTTATAGGCTATGTATGGCTTGAAAGGTGGAACAAACAGGGTTTGAAAGGTTTGAAACCGAACTACGGAGGAGGAAGACCTTCTGAGTTAAGCGATGAGCAGAAAGAAGAGTTGAAAGCCATTCTGAAAGAGAGAAACTACTGGACAACAAAAGAGGTGAGAGAACTCATCAAGGAGAAGTTTGGAGTGGAATACTCCCTAAGGCACGTGAGCAGAATACTAAAATCATTGGCATGAAATACGCCAAGCCCTATCCAAAGGATTACAGAAGGCCTGAAAATGCAAGAAGAGGTGTTTAAAAAAACTTGAAGAACTTGAACTGGAAACTTGCATCATAGGATTTCTGGATGAAACCTCTCCGCAACTTACTTCAAACACTCAGAGGCTTTGGTCATTCAATAAACCATCTGTGAGGAAGAACACAGCAAAGATTAGAGCCAACACTTTCGGTTTCTATGCTATAAATGGAGAAAGCGTTGTTGACTTCAAAGAAGACTCTAAAAAGGAATCTGTATGTGAATTTTTGGAGAAGATAAGGAATAGGAATTCTGGAGAAAACAATAGTCATTGTTCTGGATAACTTCAGATCGCATCATGCCAAGAAGGTAAGAGAGGGGGCTAAGAAGCTAGATATCGCTTTAGTCTAATTGCCGCCTATTCTCCTGATTTGAATCTGAGTATTATAAACTTTGTGTATTTAATGAATGAGTTTCAATTTCAATCACTCGCATACTCCTCAAAGATCTCCTCTAGATCTCTCCTCAAATCAGTTTTCGGTTTAAATCCTAATTTTTTAGCTTTGAATATGTCTGCACAGCTCCTTTTAATATCGCCCTTTCGAGGCTTATCAAAAACTGGCTTGCCCTTCACTCCAGCAATATCCATTATTGCCTTAGCCAGATTTAAAATAGAAGTCTCTTTTCCAGTTCCAACATTATAAGCTTTCCCTTTTTCTCCTTTCTTTAGGGTTATCTCCACAAAATCAACTACATCCCTGGCATTAACAAAGTCTCTCGTCTGCTTACCATCTCCGTAAATCACTGGGGGTAGCTTCTGCTTAACTCTAGAGATGAACTTGGCTATAACACCCGAATAGGGATTATTTGGATCCATTCTTGCCGAAAAGACGTTAAAAGGTCTAATGATAACAGTATGAACACTGTCTGAGAAAATCCTGCAGTAGTATTCTCCAGAAAGCTTGCTAACTCCATACGGAGAAACTGGATTCTTCGGATGTTCTTCATCAATCGGAACATAACGAGGATTTCCGTAAACCGCTGCTGATGAAATATAAACGAATCTATCTACCCCATGGTCAGAACACGCTTTCAGAAGGTTAATCGTCGCAATGATATTGTTTTCAACATCGTCAATCGGATTGTTCCAGCTGTTCTCAACAGAGACTTGAGCTGCTAGATGAATTATAGCATCAACATCTTTAATAATTTCTCTTACAAACTTGTAATCTCTCAAATCACCCTGAAATACCAGATCTCTCAAATCCCTAATCGGACAGGGCTTTAAATCTACTCCAATAGCCTCATGTTTATCCACAAACCTCTCCAGAACATATGAGCCGATTTGTCCTGACGCACCAGTAATTAAGATTTTCATATACACAATGTTGGGTTATTGGTTTTATTTTTCTTTCGTGTACTCTGAATTTCGCTCTATTATTCGTGAATTTCTTGCTAAGTTTTATATAGAGAAGCTATTTACTTACTTAAAATGTTCTCTCATTATAAAACTTCTTTCCTCCTGTAAATACTACATTTATTTTATTCCCAATGAACTATACACTCCGAAATTGTGATCTTATAGGGCTGCATAAATGTAAGACCGACTTTGGACAAAACTACCCCATAACCCTCACTGCAAACAGATTGTGTAGCAAACCAACAGCAAAATAGGGTCATCTCTCTTTTATCCTTTCTCCTCTGCCTCACCACCCATCCAAACCTGATTCTTCAAATTCCTCTTGAAATACCTCTCCAGAAAGTTGTAGGGGC
The DNA here is from genome assembly GCA_029259415.1 of Archaeoglobi archaeon. Classification (GTDB taxonomy): domain Archaea; phylum Halobacteriota; class Archaeoglobi; order Archaeoglobales; family Archaeoglobaceae; genus Archaeoglobus. Next base: position 38,883 of record JAPDIW010000044.1, on the reverse strand, counting down.
CTTAGCAATCCTCTCAATAACCTTCAGCCAGTCAAAGCCAATTCTCGCCAATTTTCCGAGGAATATACAGCAGTTTCAGCGTTAAACATCCTCAAAGTTATCCCAATTTCTTCATCATTTCCGTAGCCTTCTCAAAAGCCTCCTTCTCAGATCTTGCAGAATAACCTGTCCCGACGTACATCCCAGTATCGAGGTCAATTATCCTGAAAACATAGCGAAAATCCTTTTTGGGATTGCTCCTGTAATGCCTGGTTATGGTTAGGCTGTAACCTTCCATCTTTAGAGAAATCACCTGAAACCCCCTCTTCTTTCAAGCAGAAGGATGAAGAGGTTGTGCAGAACAATCTTCACCTCTTCATCCGAATGAAGCCTCTGTATGGTCTTGTAACTCACTTTGATCCCAAATAAGGGCTCAAAAAGCTCAAGCAGCTCTTCAACATCCTTGTTGGACTTACCCATCAACCTTGCAAACAAGAATAGCATGACTCTCTTCTCCAGGTCAACCTTCTTTGGTTTCCTATCCTTTTCTCAATTCGGATGTTGCAAGCTTCTTTAACATATTTTGGGAGATTTCTCAGCCTCCCCTTTACAGTCTCTCTTCTTCTTTCCCATTCTGCATAGGGATACTTTGCCTTCTCTTCCAGTTTTATCTCTTCATAACCTCATCCAAAAGCTCCAGAATCTCTCTTACAGTCTTCTTTGTCACTCTGGGGTGTAATCATGCTGAGGACGCAATGGAAAATTTGAGTATTTCCATAGATATACTGAATGTGAGAAGGATCGAGGTTAAGGAAGGTAAGTTTGTGCTGGAAGATGAGGTGGAGATTGTTTTCGAAAAAAGGGTTACACTCTTCGGAAATTCAGCGTAGGTAAGTGTTCCGAAGAAGTATATTGGGAAGAGTGCTTACGTTATAATCCTCAAAGAGTGATCTGGGAGTTTTGTCCCAAAACCTATAAGACCTAAAGGCATATAAATTTTAGAGCTATTCTCAATTCGTGCAAGCCATCATACTCGCAGCCGGAGAAGGAACAAGATTGCGCCCCTTAACCTACACTAGACCCAAAGTGATGCTTCCTGTAGCTAATCGCCCAATTCTTGAACATCTGATGGAGGAGCTGGCTAAAGCAGGAGTTGACGAAGCGGTAATTGTAGTCGGATACAGAGATGAGGCCATTCGAAGTTATTTCGGCGATAAGTGGAACAGGATGAAAATCAAATATGTCAGACAGAGCAGACAGCTTGGCACAGCCCACGCTTTGCTGTCTGCTGAACACATTCTCGAAAACAGATTTCTCATGCTCAATGGAGACGCAATAGTTTTTGAAGACGACTTGAAAAAGATCGTAAAGGAAAGAAACGGAATAGCTGTTTTCGAGGTCCCAAATCCCGAAGATTTTGGCGTTGTGGAGGTTGCTGACGGAAAGGTGAGCAGAATAATCGAAAAGCCAGAAAAACCGAAATCTAACCTTATCAACGCCGGAGTATACGCTTTCACGAAAGAGATACTGGACTACGTGAAGAAGACGCCCGTTTCGGTCAGAGGGGAGTACGAGATTACGGACTCTATAACCATGGCAATCTCGGAAGGGTTTGAGTTTAAAGCTGTGAAAATTGAAAGGTGGATTGACGTTGGCTATCCATGGGATCTGCTTAAAGCGAATGAAGAGCTTCTAAGAGACATTGAATCGAAAATCGATGGTGAAGTTGAGGAGAATGCAACCATAAAAGGGAATGTTGTTGTTGGAGAAGGCAGCATAATTATGTCCGGAGCATATATTGTTGGCCCCGTTATAATAGGGAAAAACTGCAGAATAGGCCCCAACTGCTACATAAGGCCGTACACATCAATTGGGGATAACTGTCACATTGGAGCGGCGGTAGAAGTTAAAAACTCAATAATTATGGCAGGCACTAAACTTCCGCATCACAACTATGTTGGTGACTCTGTTATAGGTGAAAACTGCAACTTCGGTGCAGGAACAAAGATCGCAAATCTCAGGCTGGATGAGAGTGAGGTTGTCGTGAACGTTAAAGGAAAAGCTGTAAGAACCGGCAGGAAGAAGTTTGGTGCAGCAATAGGCGATAACGTTAAAACCGGAATAAACGCCTCGATAAATGTCGGAAGCATAATAGGGAATAATGTTTGTATAGGCCCTGGAGCCGTCGTCAGCGGTTTTGTAGAACCATACTCGAAGGTGTTTTAGGTGGTAAGATGAAAGCCGTAATTCTTGCAGCCGGTGAGGGGCAGAGGTTGAGACCCTTTACCACGAGTAAGCCGAAGGTGATGATAAAGGTGGGTAACAAGCCAATTCTTCAGTACGTGGTGGAAGCTCTGAGAGATTCGGGGATAAGGGACATTGTGATGGTTGTTGGCTACAGGAAGGAAAGGGTGATGGACTACTTTGCTGATGGAAAGAGGTTTGGGGTGAAAATAGAGTATGCCATTCAAAAACAACAACTCGGCACTGCTCACGCTCTCAGACAGGCAGAGAATCTGGTTGGTGATGAGTTCATTGTCGTTTCTGGAGATAACATAATTGACAAAGAGATTGTAAGAAGTGCATTTGCCGAAAAGAACTCGGTGGTTTACAAGGTTGTTGATGCACCATCAAAATATGGAGTCATAAAGCTCGGAAGGGAGGAAAAAATTGAAGAGATCGTGGAAAAGCCGGAAGATAAAGTCAGCTACCTTGCCAATATAGGTGTGTATCACTTCGACTCGAGAATATTCGATTATCTTGCTAATGAAAACGATTTAACAGCAGTTATAAACCGAATGATTAAGGACGGAATCCAGTTCAATGCTGTAGAGAGTAATGGAGTATGGCTTGACGTGGTTTATCCATGGGATATTCCGAAGGTGAATGAGCTTGCCCTCAACTTTAAAGGAAGGGTAATTTCCGGCAAGGTTGAGAGTGGTATCTTCATCTCCGGAGATGTCGTAATTGGAGAGGGATGTGTGATCAGAAGTGGTACGTACATTAGAGGGCCAGTGGTAATTGGAGAAAACTGTGAGATTGGGCCCCATGCCGTAATAGGCCCGGCAGTGTCCATCGGCGACAACACGGTAATCGAGCCTTTCTCAGTTGTGGAGAACAGCGTGATTGGGGACAATGTAAGAGCAGGAACCGGTAGCAGACTAGAGAGCTCAGTCGTTGACTCCGGAACGAGGATAATGCCTGGCTTTACGGCCGTAAAGGGTAAAGCGTCGGTAGAAGTTGATGGAGCAATCCAGAAAATTGAGACCGGAGCCTTTATTGGGGAAATGTGCTCCATAGGGCCAAAGGTTACGGCAATGCCAGCATGTATTGTTGGCAATGAGGTGGAGGTTAGCCCGCTGAAGGTTCTGTCTGGGGTAATTCCTGACAAGTCCAAGGTGTTGTGAATGTGCGGAATTGTCGGCTACATCGGCTTCAGGAGGGCTGATCAGGTTATAATTTCAGCTCTGAAGAGGCTTGAATACCGCGGCTACGACTCCTGGGGCGTTGCTGTAAAGCACGGGAATGGTTTGGAGATTATAAAGAGGGTTGGAGCAATTGGTGACGTTGAGAACTACAGTTTGGCTGACGGTAGTATAGGAATAGGTCATACAAGGTGGGCAACCCACGGAAAGCCCTCAGAAGTCAACGCGCACCCTCACACAGACTGTAAAGGAAAAATAGCTGTTGTACATAATGGCATAATCTCCAACTTTCAGTCTCTGAGGGAAGAACTCAGGAGCAGGGGGCACGACTTTACTTCTGAGACGGACACTGAGGTAATTGCCCACCTCATAGAGGAAGAATACAAAGGGGATTTGAAGGAAGCGTTAATGAAGGCAGTTGAAAGGTTGAGGGGATCATACGCCATAGTTGTAATGCACGCAGACACAGAAGAATTGGTTGCTATCAGGTACAAAAGCCCTCTCGTCATAGGCGTTGGAGATGGAGAGTTGTTTGTAGCTTCCGATGTTCCCGCGGTTCTCGACTACACGAACAGGGTGATCTACCTGGAGGATGGAGATGTCGCTAGGCTCTGGAATGGTGGTTTTATAATCTGGAACAACGGGAAAGAAGTTGAAAGAAGGGTTGAAACGGTACCATGGAGCATTGAGGATGCCGAGAAGGGCGGGTATGAGCACTTCATGTTAAAGGAGATACATGAAACACCGAGAGTTATAGAAGACACTCTTTTTGAGTATCTCTCCGAGGGTATTGACATAGACGTCAGTTTCTCTGCGGGGATTTCTGAAATCGTATTTGTTGCATGCGGTACATCATACCACGCAAGCTTGATTGGAAAGTACTTGATAGAGAAGCTAACAGGGATTCCTGTAAGAGTTGAGTTTGCGTCCGAGTTCATTTACAATCCACCACCTATGAGCAGGTCTCTTGTCATCGCCATAACACAGTCGGGGGAGACGGCAGACACCCTCGAAGCGATGAGGATAGCGAAAAAACATGGGGCTAGAGTGGTTGCGATAGTCAATGTTCTTGGCAGTACGGCAACAAGGATAGCTGATTACGTCCTTTACACGAGAGCTGGTCCTGAGATAAGTGTTGCTGCAACCAAGTCGTTCATAGCCCAGCTCATCGTTTTATACCTGCTCGTTCTGAAGCTCTCCAAATTGCCAGGTAGCGAGATAGAAAAGCTGGTGGATGAGCTAAGAATTATGCCTGAACTTGTGAGGAGAGTTTTAGAGTATAAGGAGGAAATTGAACAAATTGCAGAAGAGATTGCAGACTTTGAGGATATGATATATATCGGGAGGGGGATAGGTGTCCCCATAGCAATGGAAGGGGCATTAAAAATGAAGGAGATCTCTTATATTCACGCAGAAGCCTATCCCGCAGGCGAGCTGAAACACGGTCCCTTCGCACTTTTGGGTAAAGACACGCCCGTAATTGCTCTGCTTATCCCTGATGAGACGTATGAGATCATGCTAAATAACATTAAAGAGGTTAAAGCTAGAGACTCTTTGGTTGTGGCAGTTGCAGATGAAGACGACGCAGAAGTTGAGAAATACGTAGACTTCGTTATCAGGGTGCCAAAAACAAATTCCGTGTTTACATCAATAACTTACTCTGTTGCATTGCAGTTACTTGCCTACTACACAGCAAGGAAAAGAGGTTGTGAGATAGACAAGCCGAGAAATCTTGCTAAGAGTGTGACAGTGGAATGAGAATGAGTTTGTAATCTCTTAATTGGGATTTTTCAGGTACTATCCCCGGTTTTGAAACTTTATTTCTTCTTGCATATTTGACGGGCTTATAACTCTTCACTTAGACCTTAAAACGTCAGTGAATGTTATAAAATTTTTTAGCATACGTTCGTCGGCCTTGCGAACAGGGAATAGTTTTCCGGGTTTCTTTGACCTGTAAGTCAGTATTTTTGAAAAGAGTCACATCTTTGACGACCGATAGCAAGGTTGATATTACTAAGAAGTTTTGAATAGGGATTAAGTAAAATATTGTGTGGGTTTAAGATTTCTCTCTACCAGAAGAAGAGGACTTAATAACTCAAAAGCCAAGAACTGCTTCGAGCTTCAACCTCCTATCCACTTCCCCAGCAATAACCTCTGCCCAGTCACCCTCCCTTTTAATTTTCACACCGAGAAACTTCCCCAAGGCATCAACAACATTTGCATTCCAGAACAAACCGTGCAGATAAGTGCCCCAGCACATCCCATCTTCGCTAACACACCCTTCATCTTCAAACAAAGGCCTTGATGCCTCCGTAACGCCCTTGTGTATCTCGTAACCCCAGACTTCCTGCCCGGCAATCTTGTCCAGAATCACGGCATTTCCCCTAACTCTTTTCACCACCTGAACCGTCCTCTTTCTGTAGTTCTCAAATCTCGTTACAGCGTCAAGTAGTCCCAACCCCTTCACCCTGACTTTCCCATGCTCCACCCCGTAATCAATCAGCTCTTTCCCCATGATCTGGTAGCCACCACATATCCCTATAACAGGAATTTCACCCGCCTTTCTGACAATTTCCTTACCGAGCCTCGACCTCTTCAACTCCATCAGATCTGCAATGGTGTCCTTCGTTCCCGGAATTATCACCACCTCACATCTATCCAGCCCTGAGTTCAGATCGAGAAAGCGCGTATAACCCCTTATGAACTCAAAATCCGTGAAGTTCGACACTCTGGGCAGCCTTACTATCCCCACTGGACCCTCTTTGCCCCACTCATCAATGTTCAAAGAGTCTTCCGAGGGGAAGTTGTAGTCAAGAAAGGGAAGCACTCCAAGAACGGGAATGCCGGTCAGCCTCTCAAGCTGCGTTATCCCACTCTGCAGAATATCCTCCCTACCCCTCAGCCTGTTTATAACAAACCCCTTCACCATTCTTCTGATATCTTCGGGCAAAAGAGAGTATGTGCCGAAAAGGGATGCAAACACGCCCCCTCTGTCTATATCTCCCACTATGATTATGTCGGGCCTGGCAAACCTCGCAATGTGTATGTTCGCGAGGTCTCTCTCATAGAGGTTTATCTCGGCCATTCCACCCGCACCCTCAATAACCACAACATCATACTCCTCAGCGAGGCTCGTATATGCTTCCTCAACAACCTTCTTCAGCCGTTCAACTTCTTCGTAATAATTCCTTGAATCCACATCTCCAGCAGCCTCACCCATCACAACAAGCTGAGAAGTGAAATCCCCCTTCGGCTTCAGCAGTATCGGATTCATCCTTTCATCCGGCTCTATCCCGGCAGCAAAAGCCTGATAGGCCTGTGCTATCGCAATCTCTTTACCGTTTTTAGTTACATAGGAGTTGAGACTCATGTTCTGAGCCTTAAAAGGAGCAACATCATAGCCCCTTCTTGCCAAAATTCGGCAGAGGGCGGCAACGATCAGACTCTTCCCGGCACTGCTTGTAGTACCACCTACCATTAAAGAGGGCATCAATAAAAGTTGGTTCAAAAATCAAAAACTTTCTGATATGATCAAGTGAATGAACTAAGGTTAACGATCTTTTTAAAGTTTACGAAAATGTTAGATGGTTATCTAACGTTTTCAGTGGTTTTATATGCTTAAAACAAATAACAACAAAAAATGGCGGGGAGGTGAAGGATGAAAAAGGCATGGATTGAGTTTATGCTTGTGTTAACCAGAGTGTTTGTGGTAGCTGCATGCGAGGCAGGAAATAATTTTGCTACTTACCTGAACAATAAGGGAGTTCAGTGTGTCATTGGAGCTTCTGGTGAAATTTATGATGGGGGAATATGGTGGTCGGAGTGTGCAAATTGGCTGACATCTTTTGGGATAAGGCCACAGGAAACATCGATGCTGGTTATCAACGAAGTGCACACACTGCTAGAGTAGAAACTAACGCTGACACTTGGCTTAACTGGTGCGATCTTGATACGGAAAGAGGGTCTTGTAACACGTACATCTAAATTTTTATTTATTATGCTTGCAGACTTTCTTCTTCCTTGGATTCTTGGGCTTCCTTTTTCGTCCCTTTTTTATTCTTTGATATCGAGTGCACTTGCACTAATCGCTTTTTCACTGTTTAGCAACACAAAATTAGCTAGTAAGGATAGGGTACTGTTAGTTATTCTTGCTATATGGTTTTTAAATTTAGTAGGGTTCGAATTAGCAATTATTATGTTTAGAGCTGAAATTCTACTTTTGTATAAGTTTACAGGAAATTACGGAGTGATAGGTGATATAAATAAAATTGCTTTCTGGGGCATTTCAGGTAAAGTTCTTAATAATATTCTATTTTCAGCTGCAAGCATTCCAGGGAGTATTTTGATGAGTTATGTGTCTTGTTATGCATACCAACAACCTAATAGAAAGAAGGTAATTATTTACTGGATTCTGATAAATTTCGCAGTAACATTTATCGTTATTAGTAGAGGTTTCTGTGGTTATTCTCCTTGGAAGTGTGGTTGACAACTCGTTTCCTTCTTCATAGCAATACAAGCAGCATACAGAGAGATAATAAGTATTGCGATAGAAATTAAAAGTAACAAATCATACTCTATACCCAAAACTGGACTTTCTGAAACCCCCTTCCTCTTCATCGATTTTAATAGAAGGATTGTAAATGATATGATTGTTGAAGCAACAGCACTTAGTAGAGGCAAAATAATTTTTAGTTCCCTCCTCCTCAAAACAGATTTGCCAGAACTGGTTATCTCATAATAAACCCACTTTCTATTGCTCTCAATTCTTCTCACATATCCTGCACCTTCAAGAATTTTCATGTGATACAGGACAGTTGGCTTAGTCAAGTTCAGTAGCTTTGAAAGTTCTGAGATAGTATAGTTCCTCTTAGTAAGGTTTTTTAAAATAGAGATTCTCGTTTTGTCTGTTAGTACCTTTATATTTTCTATAGGCTCTTCTATTTCTTTTTTCTCAACTTCTGATTCCGAGTTTAACCCCACATAGAGCATTTCAAATTCTTCTCTTTTTAAACCTTATGAAAATGTTAGATGGTTATCTAACGTTTTCGCTGGTTTTATTTATGGTTGTAAAGACAATCAAGCGAGAACGGTGGGGAGGAGGTGAAAGTGGTTGAGAATGGGAGCAGTGCTGGCAATATTGCTGGTTTTGGTAATGGTGGTAAGTGTAGCGTGCCCGGTGACTGCAACAAGTATCAGCGATACAAAGCTAAAAGAAGTGAAGTTTAGGCAACTCTACAAGGGTGATAAGGAGTTCAAAAAGAGCGTAGATCAGATCAGAAAAATTCTGACGAAAGATAAGTTAAGTGATGAAGATTGGAAAGAGTTCGAGAGGCTGTTTAACGCTGTTTTAAAGAAGCTTGATTGTATCGAACTGAGCGATGAAGAATTTAAAGTCCTGAAGAAGACGATCGAAAAGGAAAGACTGAAATTAAAAGCTTATGAATACTACGCGCAGGCAGAGGTTTTGTCTACTGCGACAAGCATTACAGTCGCATACGACTACCTTCCAAAGTTGTATCAGCCGACTTCTGACATAAACAACGGTAACGGGTTGATAAAAACGTACGCAAAGGTTTTTGATGAAAATGTTTACGGCTACTTACCTTCCAGGAAAGTACATAATAGAGGTTACGTACGTTTTCAATGATGAAGACCATCCAACCTTAGATGGTGCATACGACTGGTATCGTTACATAGCGTGGGGGAGATTCGAAGATATAGAGACATTCTTCCTAGTTGTTGACAAAAGTACTGGAAGCGTGAGTAGATTATCGTTTATAGGTCTTCAAATCTACTGGTGGAGCCCATTCTACGGAGAGTGGAGGAGTATCAGCCCAATCTACAGCGGATCAGCTACATGGGATACTGCAGCACACGAAAGAGCGAAGGTATATTCGTTCAGCACAACAGGAACACACCCAATAATATACGCTAACACGTGGAACCATGCGATGGGCGAAAACGATAACAACCCATCTATGGCCGATACAGCATTCAGTACTTGGCTAAATCCAGTTGAGGGAAGCAGAATGGATGCAGAGAATGACTACAGCACCTGTGTATATACAGATGAGACGATAGGGGAGAGTCCGTAATGCAAGAGCATCAACAATTTTTTAATTTCTTAAGAGGAAATAAAATAACTATATATTTAATTGTACTCATTTTTTGCACAATCTTGTACTTTTTTCTCGATTTGTCCCTATTTCCAATGGCGTTCTATTCACCAGCAGGAGATAAAACAAGCTATCTATTGGTTACGTTTGTACTCGCAGTGTTCTGGAGGACAACGTTATCCACCTTGTTATACCGCGTGATTACCGGTGTTGTGTCGAGAACGACGGTCTTTGTATCTTTAACTTTAAATGGAATTCCTCTTCAATTTACGGAAGGACTCTTAATATACTTGGCAGATGGAGCCGGATATTACGATTTCACAGGCCTCAATCCTGAATTTTTACAATGCACTCTGCTAAACCGAGTTGTAATTACTGCTATAAACTGGCTGAGCATTCAAGTTAGTATGGCTGCACTGCCAATTTCTGTCGTAATCATCGCTTCAATCCTTGAATTGCCAAGATTCCTGCTTGGAATTGGCTTAATAAGAAGGTTAAGTTAGAATACGTCATGATTGCTGAATTATATAAATTTGGGTTTTGATTGGGTGCTCAGCATGAAGAAGGTAATTGAGTCCTATTGTTTGTCCATACAGATGCACAGGTCTTTACTAACTGCGTTTATCCACTGATGAGTGGTGTTGTTAGAATTGTGCTAACATATATGCTTTTAAGAAAAATTTAAAATCGGAAATATAAAACTGAACTGACAATCTACTTATTTAAACTTAGCAAAAAAGATTGCTAAAGAATTGATAGCTACGTTAAAGGTACAAAGTTAAGGTACAAAAGTCTTCGGAGGAAATAAAGTAAAAATACTAGATCTTGCCCTTAAGCAGCTCGTGTCCCTTTTCAACAACAATTTTTGTAGGAGTAGGCATTTTCATTGCAGCCCTTCTCAGGGCTTCCTTGGCAATTTCAAAGTGCTCTGGCTTAACCCAGACTGACATTATCTTTGTTCCTGGCTTGACTCTTGCTGCTCTGCCAACAGGCTTGCCGAATGCTGCCCTCATACCCTGAGAAATTCTGTCAGCTCCAGCACCAACAGCCATCTTGTGCTCTCTCAGAATGTGGTGCGGGAAGATGCGGAGTTTCAGCTTGTAGTTGCTCGCTCCGGCCCTCCTTGATACGTACTTGTTCGCCACAACTCTCGCCGCCTCCAGAGCATTTTCCCTGATCTGCACAGCCTCCTTTGCGACGAGTGTGACCATGACGGGGAAGTCAGCACTCTTGTTACCCATGTCGAACATCCTGACCCTCGTTCCTGGAGCACCATCAATATACTCGGTTCTTGTGTAAGGTCTTTCAAGTCTTCTCCACATTCTCGCTGGTTTTCTTGCCATGCTCCCTCCACCTCAGCATGTCAAATAAAGGTTTCGTCACCTCTTGGAAATGGGGACAAATTTCTTCCCCTTCTCCCCAACATACTCCGCTCTGGGTCTTATGAGCCTGTTGTTCTCGTACTGCTCTATGATATGCGCCGTCCACCCGGAAATTCTGCCCATCGCAAAGATGTTGACAAAGAGGTCGTCCGGGATGCCGAGATTGGCGTAAACGCTTGCTGAGTAGAAGTCAACGTTCGGTAGAAGCTTCTTGTACTTGTAAGCAGCCTTCGCAATGGCTTCGCTGATCTCGAACCACTTCGTAGAACCCTCTGCAGCCAGCCTTCTGGCAAGATATCTCAGCAACTCGGCCCTTGGGTCAATCACACCTCTGTAAACTCTGTGTCCAAAGCCCATTATCCTTTCTCCAGCTTCTATTTTCCTTCTCACGTACTCATCAGCCCTTCTTGGAGATGCAATCTCTCTGAGCATTTTCATGACTTCCTGCGCCGCTCCACCGTGCAGTGGACCCATTAATGTTCCCGTCGCGGCAACAACGCATGCGTAGATGTCGGCAAGAGTTGAGGCGGCAATTCTTGCTGCAAAGGTTGATGCGTTTAGCTCATGCTCGGCATGGAGGATCAAGTCCATGTCTAGAGCCCTTTCAGCGGTTTTAGATGGCTCTTCTCCGTGAAGCATGTACAGGAAGTTTGCAGCATGGCTGAATTCGAGGGCTGGTGGGATAACATTTCTCCCCGTCCTGATTCTGTGGTAGTAAGCCACAATTGTCGGAAATTTGGCTATCAAATCTTTTGCCTTGTTGAAAGTTTCCTCTCTTGTTTTTACATTTATTTTCTTGTCAAGGCTGCCGAGATAGCTCGTTGCTGTTCTCAGCACAACCATTGGATGGGTGTAAGGGGGTAGATGTGTAAGCAGCCCAATTATCTGCGGAGGCAGCTCTCTTCTTTCAGCCAGCTCAATCTTGAAGTCCTGAAGCTCGTATTTTTTTGGCAGTTCTCCGTAGAGTAGAAGGTAAACCACCTCCTCAAAGCACGCCTTTCTCGCAAGGTCGCGGATATCGTAACCTCTGTACTCAAGAATTGCCTTGCCGTTCTCAAGGGCAATCCTCGAAATTGTGGTTTGACATGCAACCACATCTTCCAATCCTTCCTTCATTTTCACACACCCCTTTTTCCGTGAACTTCCAGCACCATTCCCGAAACCACAACTGGCCTCTCGGTGTTTGCAACCTCAATTGCATTGTCAAGCTTCCACTCCTTCTCAGCATATACGGTGAGAAGGGGGTCACCAGCTTTAACAACCTCTCCTCTCTTCTTGTGCACATAAACTCCCGCTCCCTTGTCCTTGGGAGCGCCTGCTGCTCTTGCTATTTTCACTATGCTTTTATTGTTTACCGAAACCACCGCACCCTCTACAGAGGACGTGAGAGTATAGTTTTTGTCTCCAACAGCGATGTCATCAGCCTTAACGTTTTCATCTCCCCCCTGAGCGGCAACAATCTCTCTGAACTTCTCAAGAGTCTTCCCACTCTCGAATATCTTTCTCGCGTGCTGATAACCGTTGGCAGCAATTCCGGTCATCTCGAAGAGGATTCCCGCTATGCCGAGGGACTTTTCAACCAAGCTTGAGGGGCCATGTCTGTCCTCCATTGTTTTAAGGGCTTCCTTGGCCTCTAGTGCGGGCCCTATCGCCCTTCCGACCGGCTGACCTCCGTAGGTAATGGCTGTCATAACATTCAGACCGAGCCTCCTGCCCAACTCAATGAAGTCGTTTGCAAGAGCCCTGCCCACCTCCATTTTCTCTATTTTCGCCCCTTCCCCAACAGGAATGTCTATGACAACATGCTTCGCTCCCACCGAGCCTTTTTTGGCCATAACGCTGGCAAGAAGCTGAGGTCGGGGGTCGATGGAAAGTGGATGCTCGACCCTGATTATCTTGTCATCCGCTGGAGCGATGTTCGTTGCCCCGCCCCATGCTATAACCCCTCCAACTCTCTCGGTAATCTCCTTTATCTCATCAACGCTGAGGTTTACGTTCGCCAGAACTTCCATCGTGTCTGCAGTACCGCTGGCCGAGGTTATTGCTCTGCTTGCTGTTTTGGGAATCAAAAGCCCTGCTGCTGCAACTGTAGGAACGATGAGCAGGGATATCTTGTTGCCCGGCACACCTCCAATGCTGTGCTTGTCCACAACTGTCCCTCTGTCAAACTCTATCCTCTCACCCGTTTCAATCATAGCCCTTGTCAACCACTCTATTTCGTCAAAGTCCATTCCGCGAAGCATCGAAGAAATGACGAATGCTGTCAGCTCAACCTCACTCAGGGCGTTGTTGGTGATATCCTCAACAATTCTCCTTATTTCGTCCTGATTAAGCTTTTCACCGCGCGTCTTTTTCTTGATCAGTTCAACGCTTTTCGGTTTTGGCGATGGATAAACGTCAACCTCAACACCATCTGATATTCCGAGTTCTCTCGAAGCGAGGTCGGTTAATCCAACAAACCCTCTCTCAACGATTTCTCTCGTTATCTGGACGGTCGCAACAACTCCTGTCCTGCCAAACCTTACCCTCACCCTGTCTCCTTCCCTGACTCCCAGCTCGCTTGCATCCTCTTCATTTAGAATCACCGCAAACCTCCCGGATTTGAACGGAACCCTTACAGCTTTGAAAATCATGACCACCACCTACCCGTCGTGTACCTCTCGATAATCACGCCAGATATCTCGAAAGCCTGCTTGGTGTTTGCAACCTCAATCGCGTTGTCAAGCTTCCACTCCTTCTCGGCATAGATCGTGAGAAGGGGGTCACCGGCTTTAACAACCTCTCCTCTCTTCTTGTGCACATAAACTCCCGCTCCCTTGTCCTTGGGGGCGCCTGCTGTTCTTGCTATTTCGTTTAGGACTGCTATATCTATCTCCCTCACGTATCCCTCCTTCGCCGCATGGAGCGTGTAGTTTTTGTCTCCAACAGCAATGTCATCAGCCTTAACGTTTTCATCTCCCCCCTGAGCGGCAACAATCTCTCTGAACTTCTCAAGAGTCTTCCCACTCTCGAATATCTTTCTCGCGTGCTGATAACCGTTGGCAGCAATTCCAGTCATTTCAAAGAGAATTCCCGCTATGCCCAAAGCCTTTTCAAGCATGTCTCCCTCAAGCTTCTTTTCCATAACCTCCAGAACCTCCTTAGCTTCAAGTGCTGGACCTATTGCCTTCCCAAGGGGTTGAGAGCCGTCAGTCAACGCAGTCGCGACCTTCAGACCAAGATTTCTGCCGATTTCCATCATAGAATTAGCAAAACTCCTTCCAACATCCACGTTCTCGATTTTTGCTCTACTCCCAACCGGGATGTCGATGGCAACAAACTTTGCCCCGCAACCCAGCTTTTTGGACAACACACTCGCCATGAGGTGAGGCTTGGGACTGAGTTCGAGCTGGTATTCAACTCTGATTATTTTTTCATCCGCCGGAGCTATTCCTGTAGCGGCGTTCCAGGCTATAACCCCTCCAACTTCCTCTGTAATCTCCTTTATCTCGTCAACGCTCAGGTTTACGTTTGCCAGAACTTCCATTGTATCGGCAGTTCCGCTTGCGGTGGTTATGGCTCTGCTCGCAGTTTTGGGAATCAGAAGCCCCGCTGCCGCAACTGTTGGGACGGCAATTAACGAGAACCTGTTCCCTGGCAACCCTCCAACGCTGTGCATGTCCACAACAGTTCCCCTCTCGAAAACGATTTTCTTGCCTACTTCAACCATCGCCTCGATCATCCATTGAATCTCATCGTTCTGCATTCCCACAATCTCGTTGGCGAGGATGAAAGCTGAAATTTCGATGTCTGAAAGTATGTCCGAAGATATGCTACTTATTATGTCCTTTATCTCATCTCTTTCGTATTTAGATCCATCAAGCTTCTTTCTTATGTATTCAACCGATTTTGGCCTCGCAAATGGAACTATTTCAACCTCGCATTCCTCTGTAAGGCAGCAAGCTTCAGCGGTGAAGCTGCAAACCCCCGCCTCTCCGCTGCCGATAAACTCCTGAGATATTTCAACCTCAGCCACGAATGACTTGCCATCGTAACTGACCTTCACCCTGTCTCCAGGAAGCAATCCAAGTTCAGCCGCATCATCCTGACTGAGGACTACAGCTATCCTTTCCGTCCTGAGGGGTAAGGGCTTAATCCTGAACTTCATTGAAGTTAAAATCTCTGAAAGAATATTAACTTTTTCTCGTTATCGTGAAGAAATTACAAATAATGCTGTTTATATTTAAAAATCCTCACCTAAAAAGGTTTTAAAGCTGGACGACAATTTAACATTATGAACATACTCGAAGTGGCGGAAAATCTCTACTTGATAGACCTTCCTCAAAAAAAGGAGGGTTTCAGGAAGTTTATAAGCTCTTGGGTAATAAAAAATGGTGATGAGGCCGTTTTGGTTGATGTAGGGCCATCGTCAACCATTCCTCAGCTTTTCGAATCTTTAAAATATCTGGGAATAAGAAAGGTTCCGTATATTCTGCTTACTCACATCCACCTTGATCATGCAGGTGGGATACACGACATTCTTGAAAAATTTCCCGATGCAAAAGTTGTAGTTCACGAGAAAGGTAAAAGACATCTGGTTAACACTGAAAAACTCTGGGAAGCTTCAAAGGTCGCCTTGGGTGATATTGCGGAAGTTTACGGACCACCAAAGCCGATAAGTGCCGACGCGATATGGGACGGGGAGATTGAGTTTGCGGGAGAGAGTATAGATGTTATCGACGCTCCGGGTCATGCTCCGCACCATCAGTGCTACATCTACAAAGAATTCCTGTTCATTGGAGAGGCTGCAGGAGTCCATATGCCCCTCAAAAACGACTACTACCTTCGCCCCGCCACACCCAAGAGGTTTATACTTGAAGTTGCGCAGTCCACTCTCGATAGACTCGAAGAACTTGGCAGTCTAAGGGTCTGCTTTGCCCACTTCGGATTCAAGAGGGACAGCGTGGAGATAATACAAAAAGCGAGAAAGCAGCTGGGAATTTGGTTCGACACTGTTTACGACATTGCATGCAGAAGGGACTTTGAGGATGAGGATGAAATAGTAAAGCTTGCCAAGGAGGAGCTGCTTGAAAAGGACAGGAGATTTGCCCTCTATCGTCTTTTAGACGAGGACATCCAGAAAAGGGAGGACTTCTTCATCGACAACTCCCTGAGAGGAATACTCGATTACGTATACACAAACTACTGCCTGCCCTAAGTTTAAATATCCCCACCAAAACAACTTGAAGTATCGTGGAGGCAAGGGACTGGCTGGCAATAATCGCCCGACTCAGGAGGGAATTTCTCAAAGTTGCTTTAATAGTCATAGCAGTTAGCTCAATTTTCTTCACATTCGGTGCGAACATAGTCATTGGAAAAATTATTGGAGATCTCTTTCCCGGCGAGGCTGTTATCGAGAACAGGGAGAAAATACTGGCGATTGCAGGGGAGCTGAGGAAGATAGCCTCAGACTTGGAGAGCTACGCCTTACATCCATCAGAAACGAACCAGAGCCTTGCACTGTCAGCATCAAAAAGCCTTGTGAGGATAGCCATGCAGCTCTCAACATCTCCAGTTCTTCTCACGCCGCTGGAGGGTTTATTGCTGTACCTCAAAATCTCTCTCGCGGTTGGAATTGCCGCCGCCCTTCCCTACATCTTCCACCTCGTTCTTGCGACGCTTAAGGATAGGGGAGTTGTGAACTTCAGCCTAAGAAGAACAACAACATTCAAGTACGGAATTGTTGCAGTCTTGCTTTTCATTCTCGGAGTAATTTACGGCTACAACATGATGAAGTTCTTCATACGCTTCCTATACACGATGGCAGTTTCGCAGGGAGCAATACCTCTCTACAGCCTATCAGAGTTTGTGAACTTTGTTGCCTTGATGCTGGTTCTCTTCGGGATGGTTTTCGAGCTCCCCCTCATCATGTTCTTCCTCGTTAGAAACAACATCGTAAGCTACGAGACGCTTTCGTATTACAGAAGGCACATTTACGTTGCATTTTTTGTCATCGGAGCGATCACCACTCCTCCTGATGTTTTCACGCAGCTAATGGTCGCGGTGCCGATGGTAGCTTTCTTCGAGATTAGCCTCCTCTTTGTCAGAATTTTTGCCAGATGAATTAGAGCATTTTCAAGGTATCCTCCAGCTTCATTCCTTTTTTCAACCCAAGCTCTTCAGCCTTTGAAGTAATTTCTGCCTCAAGCATTTCCTGAAAAACTTCTAATTCCTTTTACAATGCACGCAGCATTGCCCATTTTCTCCATAGCCTCAGCATTGATGTAACCACAACCAACAACAAACCTTTCATGAAGCAGCAAAGGAGCGTTCGGAAGCTCTACTCTCAGACTGAGCACCGATTTTCCATCAACATTGACCTATATCACCTCAATCATGCGTTAAGTTTTGGAAGCACACTTAAAAACTGATGCTAAGTTATTTTGTGAAGTGTGCCGAGTGCAAGGGGAAACTGCTGTGCGGAAGGAGCAAATGTCCACTGCTCGAAAAGTACAGGTTTCTGAAAGACATTAAAATTGACAGCAGAATTCTCAATCCAACCCCACCATCAATTTTCGTTGGCAGGATTGGTTATCCGAAGGTTTACGTTGGCCCACTCGTTTCTTTAAACGTTAATCCAGTTTATGCAGACTCCCCGTGGTTGTGGAAGAGCATAGAGGAGGTTATCAAGCTTAGAACCTCTCTGCTCAGAGTTTCGAGGAGGTTCAGAATTGAAGACGTCAGAGAAGAGAAGAAGGAGCTTCTGGAGCTTCAGGAGATGACTGCAGCAATAAAGCCAGTGGATGTTGAGGCGGAAATTGAGAAAGTGAACAGAAAGGCAGAGTTTGATGACGTGATGCAGCCAATGGGCTACTCAGCAATTGCAGAATCCATCAGGCTTGCTGAGAATCCGAAAATCCCCGATAAGGTGGAGAAAGTATACTACGACGACATAAAAGCCTTTGAAGGACTTAAATACCTCTACAACCACGGATTCTCAACCTACTACCTTCAGAAAATTTTCTCTGCCGGAATTCTTGGGGAAAGGCAAAACAGAAAGCTTGTCCCAACAAGATGGAGTATCACCGCAGTTCACAGTATCCTTGGTGAGGCCATAAAGAGGGAGATTGCGGATTGCAAGGTGATTGAAAACACCCTTCTCTTCCATTACGAGCATTTCGGCAACCATTTCGAAATCATCCTGTCTCCTGAGAGGTACTTCTTCCAACTCATTGAAATCTGGCAGAGAAAGTCATTCTGGAGTCCCAAAGAGGACTGGATTGGTGTTGACAGCGAGGACATAAGGCCTAAAAAGGAGTACTCCAATCTTAGCGGTGGTTACTATGCTGCACGCCTTCCAGTACTTGAGTATTTAAGAAAAATTAGGAGGCAGGCTTCGGTTCTTGTCATCAGGGAAATAAAGCCCTCCTACTACGCCCCTCTCGGCGTGTGGGTGGTTGAGGAGGGTTTGAGGAGAGCCCTCAAAGAAAAGCCGGAATCGTTCGACAGTTTTGAGGAAGCAATAGCTGTAGCATCACGGAGAGTGGAGAACGTGAAGTGGAGGGAACTGGTTACGAGGCGGACCTCCCTTTCGTCATTTTTCGGTTTTTGAGTAAGCCTGATACCAACGTAGAAACCTGACACTACTCCCTTGGCAATCCCAGAAGTGACTTCACCATGTTCTCCCTTGCCCACTCCTTCTCACTGACGAACTCCATCAGTATTGCCTTCTGAGACGGCTTGGGAAAGCATGCAGCCACTATCTCGTCAATGCTCTTCCCCTCAGCATAGAGCTTCTCGGCCTTCTCTTTGAGCCCTTTAAGGTAGTTCAGGTACTCAACAACATCATCTCTGCTCGCCACACCGACACCCGTGTAGGCGTAGCTGAAATCGTATTTCAGGACTTTTTCGATTGACTCTATCGTCTTAAGCAAGTCCTCTTCCCGCATGCAGACCATCTGGGAGGTGTTGATAACGAGGTCTCCGCAGAAGAGCTTGTCATCGACAAGGTAGCTGACATGGTCGAAGCTGTGTCCAGGGGTTTTTATTATCCTCACCTCAACACCATCGAACTTCATTACATCTCTCGCCACCTTAACTCCCTCTATCCTTTCCGGCTGCCCCCAGCCAATCTTCCTGTATTCTGGTATGTCCGGAGGGTTCTTCAAAATTTCAAGTGACTCTTCAGGAACATAGACGTCAGTTATCTCCTTCAAGAGGTTTACAGCCCCTATGTGGTCTTCGTGGTAGTGCGTTATCAGCACTGCCTTGATTTCTCTCCCTTTGAAGTGCTCAAAAACTTCTCTTGCCGTGTTAGGACAGCCGGCATCAAAAAGGAGGCTGCGGTAGTAGTAAAGGTAAACCCAGTGTAAAACTCTCCCCTGTACCTCTGTACCAACTTTAACAGCCTCAACATCTCCGTGCATCTCGGAAATGAGCATGTTCATTCATTAGCTGAGTCTTATTTCAAGTTTTTCAAACTTGAACATTTCCCGCTAATGCCTAAACCGAAACTGCTGGAGGAAATAGAAATGACATATAAGGTATTTGAGAAAAATTTTTATTTTTTAAACCAAATTAAGACCATGCTTCTCAACGAAAAAGACTTCAAAAACGAAGGAATTAAAATTGCAGCCTTTCTGATGGCGGAATCAGCAAGAACAGCCCCTAAGTCCAAGGGTGAGGATGTAATCGAAATCGTTTACGTTGACGGAGAGGAGATGGAAAAAATTGCTGCGCAGATGGAAAAAATGGCTGAAGGCGGGGATAAGGACTTCATCAGGGATGCGGAGAGTGTGAGAAAGTCGCAGGCAATTCTTCTTGTGGGTGCAAAGGGAGATAGGACGGTGGGGGTTAACTGCCAGGCATGCGGTTTTGAGAGTTGTTCAGAGTTCAAGAAAGCTGAAAGAAAGGGGGAGAATTTTGTTGGGCCGAACTGTGCATTCAGACTGATCGACCTCGGTATCGCCCTCGGTTCAGCGGTTAAGGTAGCAGCAATCCTCGGAATAGACACAAGGATAATGTACAGGATTGGCATCGCTGCCAAAAAGCTCGGTATGATTGATAGCGACGTTGTGATGGGAATTCCACTGTCAGCGTCGGGTAAGAGCCCGTACTTTGACAGAAAGCCCAAAACCAATGATAAAGAGTGACAACAGAAGTCCTTTTATTTCCAAACTCTCCCTAAACTAGCGTGAAGGTAGCACTTGGCGGAACGTTCGAGCCGCTTCATGAAGGACACAAAAAGCTCATAGATGTGGCGGTCAGGTTGGGAGGGAAGGAGATAACGATTGGGATTACAAGCGACAGAATGGCAAGAGCGAGAATAAGAAGTGTCCTGCCATTCTCGATAAGAGCGGAGAACGTCAGAAGGTACGTTTTGAGGAAGTACGGTTTTGAGCCTGAGATAGTCAAGATAACCAACCCGTACGGGAAAACACTCGATGTTGACTTTGAGTACCTCGTCGTCTCTCCGGAAACATACGAAATGGCGTTGAAGATTAACAAAAAGAGGGAAGAACTTGGAAAGAGGAAAATAACCATAGTAAAAGTTGACTGGATTATGGCAGATGACGGAAAGCCCATTTCATCAACGAGAATTAAGAGAGGAGAGATTGATAGATATGGGGGTGTCATCTAACCTTTTTTAAAAAGGTAGTTGTTTGTTCGAGCGGTTTGCTATGTTTTATGATATATATAACTAGCATGAGAACAATGGCTAAGAAGAGTATTGCACCTAGAAAAAGCGAATACTTTTGGCTCTTGGTGTATTCGTGCCCGTCCTCGTCAGGAACTAGAACATCAGCAATGCCACCCTCCTCGAAGTCCTCTTCAATCTTCCTCATTATTTTATCAGCGTCATTCAAGTGATATCACCCCTGAGGTTAACGGAAGCTGAAATTTTTTAATTTTTTCGGAGGAAAATAATTAAATTTTTAAATGATTTACCATTAACTTTGTTAATAGTGGAAAATTTTTGCTACTTTGGATTTTACACTATTTTCTGAACCTCAGGTAAACAAAAACGCACGCCAGCACCACTGCTAAAATCAGAAAGACAAGCTGCAAGTCAAAAGCACTTCCGGCCGCTTCCGTGGTTGGAGCGTAGGGAGTAATGGCGTGGGGTGTAACGGCTTTTTCTGCAACTATCAGTGGCTTTTCAGCCGCACTCAACAACTTAAGCGCTGCAAAAACAACTGCAGAAATCACCGCTCCGACAAGAGATGCGAGAGACACTGCAGCTTCAACTTTCACCCTCCTCTCTCCCTTAGGCGTTATCCTGTAGTAAACCCACTTACCTCTCTCATGTCTCTCAACCAATCCAGCCTCGCTCAGCTTGCTGAGGTGGTAGCTTACTGTTGTTTTGGAGTAACCCGTAATTTTTGCTATTTCTGATGCTGTGTAGGGCCTCTCAATCAGCTTTGAGAGAATCTGAACCCTCGTTGAGGTGAATAGGTCAATCACACACTAAATAGCACATTTTCCCCAATAAACTTTTGGTTTTGTAATAAATTATAAAAGCTTTATTATTCCAAGAGAAGCTAAAAGAACAACTATGCCTGCAATGCAAACTCCAGCGGAGATGAAAAGTAAAGCTTTCAAGCGGTTGAGCTGGAGAAGAAAGGCCAAAAGTGTCCCCGTCCATGCTCCTGTGACTGGGAGTGGAATGGCAACAAAGAGTGTGAGGCCAAGGTAGCCGTACTTCTCCACAATCTCCTTCCTTCTCTCCACCCTACTTACAATTTTTCCGTAGAGTCTGGCAAGCAAATCGACTTTTGTGGCAATCCTTACGAGGTAGTCTAAAAACACAAGCAGAAAGGGGACTGGCAATATATTCCCCGCAACGGAAATGATATATGACTCTACTGGGCTGAAACCGAGGTAGAGAGCAATAGGGATAGCTCCTCTCAGCTCGGAAAATGGCATGATAGAAAGGAAGAGCACACTCAGCATGCTAACGTCCAATCTCCACACCCCTCACAAGATTCAGAAGTGTTCTGTTGGTCGCACAATCAATTCCAAACTCCTCCCCTTTTTTCACTATAGCACCGTTGATGAACTCAACCTCCGTCCTCTTCCCCCTCTCCAGATCCTGCAGCATCGATGATCTGTTTTCAGCCGTCATCTCTGCCACCCTTCTGACTTCCGACACAGCATCGAATTCGTAACCCATTTTCGCCATCACCTCTCTGCCCTCCTCAGCAGTGGCCTTCGCCACCTCCCAAAGGTAGGGATTTCTCACAACCTCTCCATTTCTGACCCTGCAGATAGCCGTAATGGGATTTATTGCAGCATTGACGATTGCCTTCGCCCATATCCTGAACTCGATGTCCTCTACCACCTCTGCCCTTATCCCTGAATTCTTTAAAACATCCACGACCACCTCACCCTCTTTGCTAATACTCCCATCCATCTCTCCGATGTAGGTGTAGCCCTCTCCCGCGTAAACGACGTGTCCGTAATCCTTCAGATTCGCACCATAGGTTGTCACACCACCTAGCACCTTCCTGCAGTATTTAGCCAGAATCTCTTCATTCCCAACACCGTTTTGAAGGCTGCATACTATTCCAGCATCAACTTTAGCCAGCTTCTTTGCAGCATTTTCGGTGTCGTAGGCCTTCACAGTCACAAAAGTTATGTCCGCATCCTCAGGTTCTGCGGTGCAGTAGACGCTTAACTCGAACTCCTTCAGCCCTGAAACCCTCAATCCTTTTTTCAAAGCCGAAAGCTGCTTCCCCCTCGCAACGAAAATTACCTCATAGCCTGCAAGCTGAATCAATGCCCCTATCAGAGATCCAAGTGCTCCTGCACCCATTATCTGAACCCGCATTCAGAAGAATTTCTGCACAAAGAATATTAACCTGCCGTTTACTGCTTGGCATGAACGTCACACCATGGGAGGTCGAGGGAGTCATTGACTACAGCAAGCTCATCGAGGAGTTCGGGATGCAGCCATTCAGCGAAGTGCTGCCTGAAATTGAGAACCCACATATTCTCATGAGGAGAGGAGCGATTTTTGGTCACAGGGATTACTGGAGGATTATTGAGGCGATGAAGCGCGGAGAACCTTGGGCGGTGATGTCGGGCTTCATGCCCTCCGGCTTACCGCACTTCGGCCACAAAATGACGATGGACGAAATCGTCTGGCATCAGAGGGCTGGTGGCACAGCATTTGTTGCGATAGCAGACATGGAAGCGCATTCGGTAAGGGGCCTGAGCTGGGAGAAGACAAAGGAGCTCGGCTTGCTCTATATCAAGTCCATCATAGCTCTCGGCTTAAAGGAGAATGCAGTAATCTACTTCCAGTCAAAAAGCTCCCACGTAAAGGATCTCGCCTTCGAACTCTCAGCGGAGGTCAACTTCAGCGAGCTGAGGGCTATTTACGGCTTCAACTCGGACACAAGCCTTGCGAAGATGTTCGTTACTGCTGTTCAGGCAGCAGACATCCTCCATCCCCAACTTTCGGATTATGGAGGGCCAAAGCCAGTCGTTGTGCCTGTAGGAGCTGATCAGGATCCTCACATGCGATTAACCCGAGACCTCGCAGCGAGGGTGAGTATTTTCAGCTTTGAACCGATAGAGGGAGGTTTAAGAGTTAGGAGCAGAAAGGGAGCAGATTATTTGGAAAGCATCAAAAAGCTCGATTTTGAGAAGAAAGTTTACGAGGAGCATATCGACATTTTTGGCGATGCGGAGGAGATTGAAAGGGCCGTGAGAGAGATTGAGGTTAAGATTGGAGGCTTTGCCTTCATTCCCCCATCATCAACATACCACAGATTCACCACTGGCCTAACAGGAGGGAAGATGAGCTCAAGCAAGCCTGAGAGCTACATCTCCTTGCTTGACTCTCCAGAAGAGGGAGCGAAGAAGGTTATGAGAGCATTCACAGGAGGAAGGGCCACTGCTGAGGAGCAGAGAAGACTTGGAGGAGAGCCTGAGAAGTGCGTCGTGTTCGAGCTTTACAGCTACCACTTAATTGAAAAAGATGAAGAGTTGAGGCAGATTGAGACAGACTGCAGGGAGGGGAGGATGCTCTGCGGGAAATGCAAGAAAATGGCTGCTGAACTGATCAGAAACTTCCTGAAGGAGCACCAGGAAAAAATGGAGGCAGTAGATTTGAGCAAGTACACCATCATCGGCTAAGCGTCGATTCTCAAATCTTTAACGTAAACGCCCTCTCCCTCTTCCACGTAGCCAACAACTCTACCTTCACAAAGCTTTTCCAGCTTTTCAACCTCGCTCTCCGGGAGAATGACCATGAATCCCATCCCCATGTTGAAGGTTCTGTACATCTCCGCCTCATCTACATCTCCGAGCTTCTGAATGAACCTGAAAATCTCCTGCGGTTTGAGCGGTTTGTCAATGACATACTTCATATTCTTCAGCCTCTTGAGTTTCATCACTCCGCTTCCCGTAATGTGGGCAAGCCCGTGAACCTCGCACTCCCTAACAACATCAAGAATCTCCATGTAAATCCTTGTGGGAGTTAGCAGCTCCTCTCCGATTGTTTTATCCTCAAACTTGTCGTGGTAACTCAGCCCTGCAGCCTCGACAACTTTTCTGGCTAAAGTCAAGCCATTGCTGTGGATTCCGCTGCTCGGGATGGCGAATATGACATCTCCGTCCTCTATCTTCTCTCCGGTGATGATACCATCTTTCTTAACCCATCCTATAGCTGTGCCTGCCAGGTCAAAACCCCTCACAATTTCCGGCAGTGTTGCAGTTTCACCACCAAGAAGAGTTATGTTGGCAATTCTGCACCCCTCCTCCAAGCCTTTCGCTATCTCAGCCATCACCCACTCATCTGGCTTTTCTATAGCAATGTAGTCAACCATCGCCAGCGGTTCAGAGCCGATAGCAAGCAGATCGTTTACGTTCATTGCAACACAGTCAATACCAACTGTGTCGAACTTTTTTATGGCCTCAGCAACCAGAATTTTGCTCCCAACTCCGTCAGTAGTAATTGTTATGCCGAAATCACCGCAATCTATAACGCCCGCATAGTGTGAGGTCAAGATAGGCTTCCCAAAACCGCTCCTGACGTGCTTTATCACGCTTGCAAGAGATTTTATCGCCTTCTCCTCCTGCCTGATATCAACTCCCGCCTTTGCGTAGTCGAACTTTGGCATGATTCATGTCGGAAAAGTCTTTTTTAAAAGGTTCCCATCTGAACTGTGGATCCGGTCAAGGTTGTTGAACTCATGGAAAAGGAGGCGATGAAAAGAAAAGCTCCAGTTTACCACCTGAAGGCGGAAATAAAGACTCTCTTCCAGCATCTAGTTGCAGCACTCCTCAGCTCAAGGACGAGAGATGAGGCTACAGTAAAGGCTGCTCACAATCTATTTTCGAGGGTCAAGGGCCCAGAAGATTTGCTGCGGATGAGCGAGGAGGAGATAGCGGAGCTGATAAAGGGCGTTGGCTTTTACAGAGTTAAGGCAAAAAGGCTGAAAGAGCTTGCCGAAAAGCTGGTGAAAGAGTACAATTCTGAGGTTCCGCTCAAGTTTGAAGAACTCATAAAACTTCCCGGCATAGGCAGGAAGTCCGCAAACGTTGTTCTGGCCTACTCAGGAATTCCGGCAATTCCAGTCGACACTCACGTTCACAGGATAGCCAACAGGCTGGGGTGGGTAAAAACGGCTAAGCCAGAAGAGACAGAGGAGGAGCTGAAGAAGCTCTTTCCGGTTGAGCTCTGGGGAAAAGTCAACAGGGCGATGGTTGGATTTGGCCAGACAGTCT
Source organism: Archaeoglobi archaeon (assembly GCA_029259415.1). Taxonomy (GTDB): domain Archaea; phylum Halobacteriota; class Archaeoglobi; order Archaeoglobales; family Archaeoglobaceae; genus Archaeoglobus. The sequence goes on along the minus strand of JAPDIW010000044.1, from coordinate 13,266 downwards.
GCAAGCCTCAAAAGCCCTTGTGTGACGAGTGCCCCATTAAAGACTGTCCGAAAGTCGGGGTAAAATGAACTACTTGATTCTGCTGATTCCGATACTTTTCAGCATCCATCAGATTCTCGTAAGGAAAGGGAGCAGCGAAGCGGAAACCATAAGCGGAATATACGTGAGCCTCCTAGCCTCAACGTTAATCTTCATCCCCTCAGTACAGCATCCAACCCTCGATAGAGACTTCGTAATCCTTATGTCGATTGCGGGAGTTTTGCACTTCTTTATTGCAAGAATCTGCTTCTACCACGCCATCAGCAGAATAGGAGCGAATCTATCCGCCCCCTTATCCGCAACCAGAGTATTCTTTGCAGCATTAATCGGAATATTTGTTGGGGAGTATCTGACGCTGAAGGTTGTGATAATGTCTCTGCTCATATTCACCGGAATACTGCTTATTTCGAGGCCTAAGGGGAAGGCAGATGCTCTCGGCGTAACTTTGGGCATTTTAACCGGATTCTTCTCTGCAATCTCCTCTTACTTCGTCAAGTTTGGCAACGCTATCGAATATAACCCACTCTTCGCAATATTCCTTGGATTTGCCCTATCATCGATTCTGTTGACTCCTATAGCTATAAGGAGAGACCTGCACAACACCAAGTGGTACTTTGCCGCCGGGGTGGTTGTTGGTTTAGCGCACCTCATAAGATATGTGGTGCTGAAAGAAGTTCCGGTTACCGTTGTCGAGCCTATTACAAGCTCATACCCACTTTTCACCTTACTTCTATCAGCCGTTTTTCTGAGAGAAGGCGAGATATTCACGGCAAGGTCAATAGCCGGGACGATGCTAATCCTTGCCGGAATTTACGTTTACTATTTTTAGCATCAAAATCCTTAAAAGGGTTGATTCTGGAAGATGTCAATGCTCCTTCCATTCCTAGCCGCGTTTGTCATAGGCCTCATCTGCTCCCCAGCCGGAGTGACGGGAGCGTTTCTTCTCCTACCATTTCAGCTTAGCGTTCTCGGAGTAACCTCTCCAGTTGCAAATTCGACCAACCTGCTTTACAACATTCTGTCCATTCCAGGTGGAGCCTACAATTTCTGGAGGGAGCGGAGATTTTTACCTCAGCTTGCCATCGCCCTCGTTCTTGGCTATCTGCCTGGAATGTACCTTGGATCCCTCGTCAGGATTAACTTCTTGGGGGACGTGAGAGTTTTCAAAGCCTTCGTCGCGATGGTTCTGCTTTACCTTGGCATCAGGCTGATTGTCTCAAAATCCAAACACATAGAGGGGGGACTAACTGTCCTGAAAGCTTCCCCTTTTAGAGTTGAGTTCAGCTTTGCCGATAGCCGGTTTTCCTTCAACCCCCTTGCTATTGCTCTGATCTCATTCCTTATCGGGATTGTGGCTTCAGCTTACGGTGTTGGTGGAGGAGCGCTGATGGCTCCAATCCTCGTCTCGCTTTTTGGCCTGCCTATCAAGGCCATTGCAGGAGCGAACCTCGTTGGCACATTTGCCGCCTCAGCTTTCGGCATAGCGAGCTACACAGCTCTTGGTTACCCACCGAATTTGGAAAACGGGGTTGCAATGGGTGCTGGCGGAGCATTAGGAATATTTATAGGTTCAAAGCTGCAGGGGAGAATTGAAGAAAGAAAGCTGAGAATTCTGCTTTCGGTTCTGATTATCGGAATCTCCGCCAAATACTTGCTGGAGTTTGCTTCTTTTAGCTAAGACTTGTTATGGGTTCATAAAATTGTATTTTGTTTGCTAGTTTTTTTAGTTACTTAAAGTTTATGGAAAAAATAGCAAAGTTTAAGAACTATTTAAACTCAACGTGAATCTAGTGTTACGGAGGTGAAAATATGTTAGAAAAAGTATTACAAGAAGCTGTAAGTGAGCCACTAACGCAAGATGAGGCATTGTATGTTTTAAACAAAGTTCAAACAATTGAAGATTTTCTGGAACTAGCGAAAGTTGCTTCAAAAGTTAGAGACGACGAGGTTGGAGCGGTTTTCAAGTTTGACGGGTTTATAGGCTCAATAACACCCTGCACGACCAATCCACCGTGTAAATACTGCAGCAGGTCAGCAGGAAACCGTCCAGATTTTGCCGAAAAACCGATAACAGTTGAAGAGGTCGAGCTGGGTGCGAAATTGATTGAAAGCACAGGTACAAAGAGAGTCGAACTTGGAGGAGGGACGCTATGGAATGGGGCGGGTGAGAAGGTGTTAGAGGCCGTTAAGGCTGTCAAAAGAGTTTCATCAATGGATATCTGGATAAACGTCGGGCCATCTCTAACCAAGGATGATCTGATTAAATTAAAGGATTTGGGAGTTAAGGAAGTGTGCAGCAGCCTTGAAACCATAAACCCCGAGGTTTTTAAAGATGCTAAGCCGGGAGACAGCCTTGAAGCGAGAATGAAGCTGGCAGAGGAAATAAACGAAGTTGGATTGGGTCTTAAAAGCGTTATGATGGTCGGGTTGGGGAGTAGCTACGAGGACTATGTAAAACACATTTTCTGGTTGAAGAAGTTTGAAAATCTTAGCAGCGCCACTGTGACTGGCTTAAGACCAATTCCGGGAACGCCATTCCAAAACAGGCCGATGGCAAATCCGCTTGAAGTTGCAAAGGTAGGAGCGGTTGCGAGGTTAGTTTTGAGAGATGTGGACGTAGGGTTTGGCGGGATGATGAACGACCCACGAATGCTACCGCTGTGGATAATGGCTGGTGCAAATAGGGCAATCCATTTGGGCGCCCACATCCATAGAGCTTGGTCGACACCGATAAGGCACCCAAATACGGTTGTAGAGAAGCATGGCGAGATAGAGTTCGTAAACATGCTTCCGCTGACGACTAGACTTGCTAAAGAGATGGGAATGGAGGTTGATGTGGAATGAGAAAAATTTTACCAGTACTCATTTTACTAATCGTTACATCTACACTTCTCGGATGCGTTCAGCAGGAAGAGGCAAAAATAAAGATAGTCGATCAGGCAGGAAGGGAAGTAGAAGTCCCGGCCAAGGTTGAAAGAATTGTTAGCTTGTGGCCTGAGGCAACGAGAACTCTATTTGCGTTGGGGGTAGAGGACAAAATAGTTGGACTGGATAGCGACAGCAAGAAATGTCCAATACTCACAGGAGCTTTTCCTGAAAAAATAGATGCTATATCCGACATTGGGAGTTCGATACGGGGAACGTTAAGTCTCGAGAAACTCGCAGAGTTGAAGCCTGATGTAGTTTTTGTAAGAACCGAAGATGTTGAACTTGCTAACAAGATACAGGAGACTTTTGGCATACCGGTTGTCTGTGTTAGAGTATCCCCACCACCAGAGCATGAGTTCAGCTTTGAGATAATTTCGATCATCGGAAAAGTTGTTGGGAAGGAGGAAAGGGCTGAGGAGCTGAAGTCCTATCTCGAGAGGAAAATGGAGATAGTGACGAGCGTAACCTCCCAGATACCCAATTCGGAAAAGCCGAAAGTGTATGAAACCAGAGCAGATTCTGTGCTCATAGCCCATGCGTGGGCAGGATCACCCATAAAGTATGCTGGTGGGATAAACATTGTCCACGAAGCCATGCCTGATGCTAAATCTCCTTGGGTCACGGTTTCCGTGGAAGACGTGCTTCGTTGGAACCCGGACGTTATAATTCTCCATGCTTTTGGGAAGTGGAATCCAGAAGATATTCTGAACGATCCGAACTGGCAAGCTGTAAAGGCTGTTAAAGAGAATAGAGTTTACAAGCTCCTCATGGGCTGGACCGGATGGTACCCGGAGGGTTTCGTGATCAACATTATCGCCTACGCCAAAGTCCTGCATCCAGAGAAGTTCAGCTATGATGTTGAAGAAGAGGCCAACGAGATCTTCAAGTTCGTTTATGGCGTTGATGGACTTTACACAAAGCTGAAGGAAGATTACAACCTTTCGGAGGTTTAGAGATGAAGTATTTAGAGTTTCCACCAGAAAACCCGGGTGCGATTTCTGAGTTGGCCCAATCGGTCGAAAAATTCATCGTCCTTGCAACGGCTGTTGAACTAAACCTATTTGACAGCTTCAAGAAGCCTAAAAGCGCTGAAGAAGTTGCCAATGAGCTGAAACTCGACGGAAGGATAACAAAAAAGGTTTGCAACGCCTTGGTTGCTTCTGGATTTCTAAGAGAAATTAACGGAAAGTATGCCTTGACTAAGGTATCGAGAATATTCCTCATCAGCGATTCGCCGTTCTACCAGGGAAACCTGATAAAGCTCTACAAGAAGACGAGGGAGGAAAGGTGGAGCAAGCTCGGAGAGGCCTTGAAGAAGGGTCCTCTGGGCTTTCAAAGAGGCCATTCTGTCTTCGATGAGAGCTTCATACTTGCAATGGCTGAGGGGGCTGTAAGATGGGATTTGCCGAGAACTGTTGAGATCGTTAGGGAGTTGCCTGAATTTAAAAAAGCAAGGAAACTTCTCGATTTGGGAGGAGGACATGGGCTGTATGCATTAGCCTTTAAAGAGATAAATCCAGAACTTGATATCTATGTTTTTGATTTACCCCCGGTGATTGAAGTTACAAAGAAATTCGTTGGTGATAGAGTAGAGCTAATAGCTGGAGATTTTACAAAGGACGACATCGGCTCGGGATACGACATAATCTTTGCATCAGATGTTTTCTACAGACCTCGTAGGGAGTTGACTCAAATTCTCAGAAAAGTCCATGAATCGCTTAATGACGATGGCATGCTGATAACGAAGCACTGGCACATCGACGACCTGAGAGAGGATTCGACAGCAGTTTTCTTCGACCTCATGTTTGCAATACTCGATGAAGTGGATAGAGTTTGCTCAACACCCGAATTCTGCGACATCCTCGAATCGTGCGGGTTTGAGGTTGTTGATATCGTGGATGTTGGTGGACCTTACAGTCCTTCCAAAATAATTGTAACCGCTAAGAGGGGGTGACTTCATGGAGGTTGTGAGATTTAACGAGATGGAAGAATTCAACACGCCCGAAGGTGTGATGAAACCGTTGTTCGTTTCAGAGAAAATTGCAGTGATACACTTAAAGATTCCTGCCGGTCTGAAGGTTGAACCGCATTCTCATCCAAGGGATGGAATAATGATTTTAACGAAAGGTAGGGTCAGACTAGCATCAGAAAGGGAAAAAGCAGAGATAAATACGGGAGATCTTGCATTCATTCCTGCGAACTTTGTAACAGGACTTGAATGCGAAGATGACGCGGAAGCGATTTTGATTTCTCTTGGGGCGCATTACAAGACGTTAGATGAATTGAAATCTATTCTGAGGAGGTTGAACGATGCTAACGAATGAGCTGAAAGAAATTCTAGGGAGTAACATTTGCTACTTCGCAACCTCGACTAAAGACGGTATGCCGAACGTTATTCCGGTGGGCTTGGTCGAACCAATAGACGATTCGCGAATCCTCATCGTGGACGTGAAGATGAACAAGACGAGAAAGAATCTGAGAGAAAACGAAATGGTAGCTATCGCGGTAACAGATGTTGAGAAGCTTAGAGCTTATCAGCTTAAGGGCAGGGCAAAAGTTGTAACGAGTGGTGACCTCTTTGAAAGAGCCGTAAAACTTGTTAAAGAAAAAATGGAGAGACGGAGAAGAAGACTGAAAGATAAGCTCGAAAAGGAAGACGACCCAGAAATACGAAAGAAGCTTGAAGAGATGATGAAACGAGAGCTGACACCAAAAGCTGCGATAATTATAGAGGTCAAAGAAATCTACCCGTGCATGTGAGGTGAACTTTAGTGAGAAAGTTTCTCACTCTCTTTTTGTTGCTGACCGTTATCGCATCTTTTTCTGGATGCATAACGCCAGTTGAAGAGGGGAGCAAAATTAAAGTTACGGATGCAGTCGGCAGAGAGGTTGAAATCCCGGCTAAAGTTGAGAGAATCGTCAGCTTGAGTCCGGATGCCACGAGGATTCTGATTGCACTTGGAGAAGGGAAGAAGGTTGTAGGAGTCGAGAGCTACGCGAAGAGATGTCCGGTTTTAAGGCACGTCTATCCTGAGATAGAGGACATACCCGACGTTGGAAATCCGTGGCAGGGAACATTAAGTCTGGAGAAACTTGCGGAATTGAATCCGGACGTCGTCTTTGTTTATGGCACACTCACGGAAGTTGCAGATAAGATTCAGAGTGAGTTTGGAATTCCCACAATTTGCACGTACAGGACCGTTAAGGATCTGGACGATTTTCTTGCAACAGTAAAACTCGTTGGAAAGGTGGTTGGGAAGGAGGAAGACGCCGAAAAAATCGCAGATTACATATCAGCAAGATTCTCAGAGTTGGAGGAAAAGGCATCGTTTGTTCAGGAAAAGCCGAAAGTTCTCGTCTTGGGCCCAACAGCAACCAAGGAGAACCTCAGAGTTATGGTTGGGGAGACTCCGTTCACACTTAAGTACGCCGGAGGAATTAATGTTGCATCCGAGATACCGAGAAGTTATGGTTCAGCCCCCATGGCATCTGTTTCGTTCGAACAGGTGGCACTCTGGAATCCAGACGTAATAATCATCCACGCTATGAGTACACTAACTCCTGGAGATCTCATAACAGACTCACAGTGGAAAGACATAACGGCGGTAAAGGACAAAAGAGTCTACAAGGTCTTCGTGGGTTACGTCGGATACGATCCAGCTCTTCTTGTAACTCAAGCCATGCACATGGTAAAAGCTCTGCACCCCGATCTCTTCGACTGGGATTTTGAAGAAGAAGCAAATGAAGTTTTCGAGGTGATCTACGGTGTCAGTGGAATTTATACACGTCTTCAGGAAGATTTTGGACTCTCAGAAGTATAGATTTGGATTTATTTTATTACCACTTCTGATGTTTCTTGTCTATTTATCCCTCGGAAAGTACGCAATATCTCCCAGTGAAATCCCATCAATCTTCCTAGAAGACACCATTGAACACACCATCATTTTCAACGTTAGATTACCAAGAGCGATCGAGGCGATGCTTTTCGGAGCTTGCATGGGTATATCAGGTGCTGCTTTGCAGACAGTTCTTAGAAATCCACTTGTAAGCCCTTATATACTCGGAATATCATCTGGAGCTGCTTTTGGAGCTGCTTTGTCGATAGCCTTACTTGGAGCTGGTTATATTTTCTTAATACAGCCCTCAGCCATACTCTTCGCCTTGATAGCCATTGCTATAACAATGTCCTTATCCAAGTTCAGAGGGCAGTTTTTGCCAACATCTCTTGTTCTTGCAGGTATTGTAGTCTCTGCCCTATTTTCAGGTCTGCTTTCGCTGATTCAAATACTTGTCGAGCCTGAGAAGACACAAACCATCGTCGCTTGGATAATCGGTAGGCTGTATACAGTAACCTGGAGAGATGTGACCACTTCTGCCCCTTTAGCAATAGTGGGGATATTGGGGCTTTTAATTTTTAGATGGAGAATTTTTGCTCTTTCAATGGGTGATGAGGAAGCCAAATCTCTCGGTATTAACGTTGGAAGAGAGAGAATGCTCATAATACTGTTTGCATCGATTGCTACAGCTTCCGTTGTCTCTGTAACCGGAATAATAGGCTGGGTTTGCTTGATATCTCCACATATAACCAGATTCTTAGTCGGTTCCGACCCGAAAGTCCTGTTGCCAGCCTCAATTTCAGTTGGAGCTTCGTTCATGCTTGCTGCAGACCTACTTTCGAGAACTGTCTGGACTTTTGAGATACCGGTTGGAATAATAACCACGCTGATTGGGGCGCCGATGTTCCTCTACCTGATGAGGAGGGCTGCGCATGAGTGGGGTTAAAGTGAGGAACTTGAGATTCAGCTATGGCGAGAGGGTCGTATTCGAAAATCTATCCTTCGAAGTCGAAGAGGGTGAGATTTTAACGGTTCTTGGCCCAAATGGTAGTGGTAAAACCACCCTGATTAAGTGTTTAAACAGATTGCTGAGGCCAACAGGCACTGTATTCATCGACTCGTTTGAGGTTACAAGGCTTAACGAAAAAGAATTTGCAAAGCTCGTTGGATACGTTCCGCAGGCACATTCACCAGCATTTCCGTACAGAGTCGTGGATGTAGTGTTAAGTGGAAGAACGCCACATTTAGGCTTTTCAATGCCAACAAAAGATGATTACGAACTTGCTTATGAGGTTCTTGATAAGCTCGGTTTAAGCAACTTGGCAAACAAACCCTACACACAGTTGAGCGGTGGAGAACTTAGACTTGTCCTTATAGCGAGGGCTCTAATTCAGCAACCGAGAATTTTACTTCTTGATGAGCCGACATCCCATCTGGACCTGAAAAACAAAATTGTTGTATTAAAAGTTTTGAAAGAAATCGCAAAGGACGGTATTGCTGTAGTAATGAGTGAGCACGACCCGAATTTAGCCTCCATTTTTTCGGACAAGGTTCTGCTGATGTGTAAAGGTGGAATAGTTGGTTATGGGGATGTTCGAGATGTATTAACTGCGGAGAATCTAAAAAGAGTTTATGGCGTTGACGTAAAAATTTTTGAGAACAATGGGAGGCGATACGTCTTTCCAGATATCCTTTAATTTTCTTGTTTTTTTAAAAATTCAAACCTTAAACTGTTTGTTCTCTTTGTGAGAGAGACAAATTGCTCTGTCTCCATTAGTGTCTTCCAGTCTCCTTTTAAATTTCATGTTTTTGAAGCTGCTGAAAGCCACGGTTTAATATTCCAATGGAGTAGATTTACTACTAAATGGGGATTCAAAAGTAGTTATCCCTTCAAAGCCTTCTCAATTGCCTTCTCAACCGCCCTCTTGTGCGCCCTCGCAGCTTTGTGTATCCCATCCCTCGGTGCTACGCAAGGGAAAATCTGAGCATAATATCCCGCCTTTGTCGGTGCTTCTTCGACACCCAACCCCTTAATTTTCTCCGCCACAAAGTACGTGGCTCCGCAGAAGGCACTCCTCTTAACCCTCGCATCCTTTATCCTGCCATTCTCAACTGAAACTTCCATCTCTGGAGAGCCGAAGTGCTCGAAGAACTCCCTGACCCTCTCGTCTTCCACCTTTGGCGTGGCGCAGCATATTTCCTCCCACACCACCCTGACCCCTCTCTTCTCGCCCTCTTCCCTAAGCTGCTTGTAAGCTCCTCCCCTAGCTCCTCCTGATACCACGATGAGCCCAATTCCCCTCTCGGCAGCCTGCTTTATCAGTTCAAGGTTTATGTCAGGATGCGCGGCAAATGAGACGATCATATCCACGTCAAAGTCTTCCGGCAACCTCAGAATTTTATCGGGCTCATCTATCAGCTCAGGAAGGTTTTCAGGTATTTCATAGACCTTAACTTCGAAGAACTGGGAGAACATCCTGATGTCTTCCCGCCTTTTTCCCTTTCTCGTTACCACACCGAGCTTCATTGAACGAGCTCCTCAATAATCTTCCTTTTTATCTCCTCAAAAGGCTTCAGATCACATACTTTATACGGTGGAACGTTTTCAAGGTCCGCTGTTACAAAGCACTGATTGTACGGGATAATACCCAGAATTGGATAATCTATACCGGAAATCAACTCTCTTGCCCTCTCAGACTCGATGAACTTGTTTACAACAACCGCAATTCTTTCTATACCAATGTCCATTCCGAGCTTCCTGATTCTGTCAAGCGTCTCAACAGCCCTCGTTCCCGGCTCTATCACTGCAATAAGCAAATCTACACCTCTTGCCGTTCCCCTTCCGAGGTGCTCGATTCCTGCCTCCATGTCCAGAATCAGCACGTCCTCCCTTTTGAATATGGCATGCCTCAGTATCGCCCTCAAAAAGGCGTTTTCGGGACAGAAGCAACCCTCTCCTCCCTTTTCAATCGTTCCGAGAACGAGAACTCTTACCCCATCCTCGTTGTAGACGGAATACTCCTCAAAAACGTCGTCAACCTTCGGATTGAGCTTGTACATCCCCATCGGCCCTACAACTCTCTGCTCTATGATTTCATGCAGTTCAGAGAGCGGTTTTGGTTTCTCCTTCAGGCCGAGCGCGGATGGAAGGTTGATGTCCGCATCACAGTCTATTGCGGTAACTCTGTAACCGTCCCTCGCAAAGAGGTGAGCGAGGACTGCTGCAAGAGTTGTCTTTCCAACGCCTCCCTTGCCCGATATAGCGATCTTCATTGGCTGAAGTTAGAGACGGCGATTAAAGAATTTTCTTTATTTTGTCGTACTCCTTCAAAAGCGTGCTCTTCCTGTATCCGTGGTCGATGAAATCCCACGGCAATGGCGTCTCCGGGTCGATGGGTCGCAGGTACTCCTCAAACTTTCTGTAGCTGGCACCTTCAAGCATTGCCGCAACTTTTCTGTCTCCTCTCGACAGTATGGTCTGAACGGCAAACTCTCTGAATCCTGATATATCCGCTTCTATGCCCACCTTTTTTGTCTCCTTTCTCAGGTAATCAAGCTTTTTCTTGAGCTCACTCAGCCCCTCCTTAAGGTTCTCCTTTCCACCGAATCCGATCCACTGGAGCGGGGTGTGGGGCTTTGGAACGAGCGGGTTAACTGAGATTTCCACCCTTCTAACAAGATTTCTAACCCTCAGGCTCTGCTCCACAATTGCTTTAACGTCTTCCATCTCTTCTCCGGGCAAACCGACCATGTAGTAAAGCTTGACCTTCTCGAATCGCGTTGAGGCGAGTTCTGCAGCCCTAATCACGTCCTCCTCCCCAATCCCCTTGTTTATCACCTCCTGCAGCTTCTCGGAAGCGGTTTCAGGGGCAACTGTGAGTGTTCTGACTCCAGCCCTTTTCAGCAAATCCGCAAGCTCCTCGTCAAGCGTGTCCGCTCTCACAGAAGATGGAGAGACTTCCTTACCCTCCTCAACGTACTGCTGCACGATTTCCTTGAATTGGGGATGGTCTGAGGGTGAGGGGGCGATGATTGCTGCCTTATCCTCTTTCACCTCTGGAAGGAGGTTTCGCCTCCTCCACCTTGGAGGGAAGTATATCTGTCTGACGATGCAGAATCTGCACTTCCTGATGCATCCTCTGCCGATTTCAAGCAAAAAGCACCTGCCGTAAGCTCCATCGCCAATTATCTGTCTGTCCATGTGCTTGCCTAGCTTAGCATAAACTCTCCTGACTTTCTCCTCCTTCCCGGTATAAATGCCTGGAATTCCAGATAGCTCCTCAGGTGTTTTTGCCGTTATCAAATCCTCCACATAACCCTCTACTTCGCCAATGAAAAATGCGTCAAAGTAATCCATTAATGGCAGGGGGTTTTCCATAACGCACGGCCCGCCTGCAATCTTCATCCCCTTAAACCCGCTTTTATTCAAAATTTCAACGGCTTTAAAGTAATCCATCTCGTACTGGAGGCTGAAAAGAGCAACGTCAAATTCCGAAAGGGGCGTGGCTGATTCAACACTCCTCAAACCGTCGAAGACGTCAGCGTAAAAGCGCTCGCAGATTGCGTCGCTTTCATTGATTTTGGCGTAAATGTACTGCAGGCCGGTGTTGGCTATCCCGCCAACGTATCTGTTCGGATACACTAGTGCAATCTTTCTCATCCCCTTCCGGTAACGCTTGGCGAATGGGTTGTGTTCCACCTACCTTATGGGGTTTTTCTGTATGTAGCCTTTACTGGCCTGGGCCTTTACTGCTTACAAAATCACCAGATAAGAACCTTCACCCATCCCTCTGCAACAACTTTGTCATCAACAAAACACTTCACGTCTACTTTACACCGGTTCTTAATTACCTCTGTTACAACACCCTCTACCCTCACTGTATCTCCGATTCTTACTGGAGAAACGTATCGAAAGCTCTGTTCAAGCAGAACAATTGTCCCTGGCATCCTCGCAACTGCCGCAGAAACAAGACTTGTGGTGAGCATTCCATGCACAACTCTACCACCAAATTTCGTTTTGCTCGCAAAATCCTCATCAAAATGCACCGGGTTCAAATCACCGGATGCAAGCCCGAAGAACGTTACATCAATTTCATTGAGCTTTTTCTCGTATTCTATCCTGTATCCTTCCCTCACTTCACCCTCGAACTTCTCGAAGGGCTTTAGCTCTCCACCCTTCTTGCAGTAAATTCCTTTCAGCTCTTCCAGCGTTGTCATTAATCAGACCTTTCCACAATCCATTTTATAGCTTCCGGCCAGACCTTCTTCTGAGATGAACTGCTAACTGTCAGACCAATGTCCCTTTTCTGACAGAATCATTTTCTTGTCCTTTGCCGGTATTCTCTCAAAAAACTGTGAGACTGATTCAGGAGGAGTTATATGGTCTTTCTTAGCTACGAGAACAAGTGTTGGCATCTTTATGTTTTTCAAATTCACTCTTCTGCCCTTGTAGTCAAAAACTTCGTTTATTACTTCATTCCTGCGATACCAGCGTGTTATGTATTCGACGTAAACGTTTCCGGGGACTGCGGGAGAGTCGAAAATCCAGTGATCCATGTAGAAGAAGTTTCTTACAAACTTCTGGTTGTCGATATTGTCCAAAAGAGACTGGTACTTCCCCACAATGAGTCTAATAGGATCAACAAGCAAAAAAGACAAGTTAAGCATGTCTCCAGTAGCATTGCCTAAAGATCTTACAATCTTTTCGAGATTTATACTCCTCGCCCATACTGCTAGGGTGTTTGAAGTGTAGAAGTCAACCGGAGGAGCTTGCAGGACAAGGTTTTTGACCTTTTCTGGAAACATGGATGTATAGATGACGCTGAGAGTTGAGCCAAGACAGTAGCCATGTAGGGTTACAGCATCCACGCCCTTCTTCTGTCTAATATGCTCAACACATATATCTATGAAGTCAACGTAGTCTGAAAGCTGGAGGTATCTGCCGGCTCTTTTTGGATAACCCCAGTCTATCAGCCATACATCGAGCCCAGCTTCTAGCATTTTCTTGATTACGCTCACATCTTCATGAAGATCGAGGATGTAAGGACGGTTGATGAACGCGTAGCAGATCAGAACAGGAGTTTTGTGTTTCGGTTTCGATTTAAAGTGAGCTAACTTGAAAAGCCAGTCCTCTATCTCGAACTCATATTCACAAACGCCTGGGCGAGCTTCTGGAATCGCAATCACTGCATCACCTGTCTATTTATCTCCTCAATTTTCTTTTCAAGCTCTGTGATTTCCTAAAATTATTTCCTGCCATCGAACCACCTCCAGCAGTAACCAATACTCTCTCAGGTGGGAGCTTTCTCAAAAATGCTTGATAAGGTGTCTCTAACTCCTCCAGATTGAGACTCATGTGAGGTCTTTTGCAATTATACCACTCTACAAACTCATCCAGAGTTTCAAAGTATCTGGCTTTATCTTCAAGAGTCCCGTAGAATCTCTCGATCTTACCATTCGTTTG